>JAKADP010000117.1 GCA_021820465.1 Bacillota bacterium | reverse complement strand
CGGAGGCGCAGAGCCGCCTCGCACGCACCGCCCAGCCCGCGGAGTCCGCCATCACGACCGGTCTCGTCTTACTGGCCTGTCCGCATCCCGGCTGTGGCCGCGCGTCATTTCGCGACCAACATGGGACGTGATACTGCCCGGCGCACCGGCCACCTGCCCTCCCGGCAGGCACGCCCACGATGGTGCGCTGCGTAGCATCGGCCTAACTGGCCGCCGCAAGGCCACGGTGAGGAGCATGCCCTGGTTCGGCGGTCAAGCCATCGGCGACGGACCGCCCGCCGTGCTAACATCGGGGCAGCGGATACCGATCCCACGCCGGGGAGGCACATCATGGCCAAAGAAGCGGTTTGGCGGGCCTGGTATCACGACGCCCGCGGCGAGTCCCTGGAGCAGGTGACGGAGCACCGCATCGAGACACCTCGCCGGTACCGGGGCGTGGTGCTCAGCACCGGGACACGCGACAGCTCGCCGTTTCGCGTGGACTACGACGTCTTGCTGCATGCGGCCGGCACAGTCCGCCGCGCGGACATCGAGGCGGTCACGGCGGCGGGGGCCATGGAGCTCACGCTCACCGCCGATGGGTTCGGCCACTGGTTCCGCCATGGCGTCCCCGTGATGGAGCTCACGGGTTGCCTAGATATCTCGCTGTGGTGCTCTCCCCAGGCCGCCGTGTGGCCGCTGTCGCGCCTGCGCCTCGACTTCGGCGCGCGGACCACGCTGCCGCTGGTGCGAGTCGCCGGGCTCGCGCTGGCGCTCGAAGTGCAGCACCTCGCCTACCAGTGCGACTCGGCCGACGCCACGGGGACGCGCTATCGTGTCGCGCGCGGCGAGGGGGCGCCCGATGATGTGCGGATGGACCCCGAGGGCCGCCTCGTCGCGTGGTCCACCCGATGGCAGCGGGTGTAGCGGCGCTACGCCCCCGCCGCGTGCTCCGTCCACTGCACCAGCTGGCTGATGGCGCCGGTCGTGTTGACGGCAAAGGCGCTTTGCTGCATCCGGGCGGCGAGCCGCTGAAGCTGGGCCACCGCAGAGGCGGTCGGCAGATGATGGTGGAGGTTCGTGAGCACAAACACGGCGGCAGTGCCCACCGATCCCTCCAGCGACAACTGCGCCGCCCAGGGAGCCACCTCCGCATACAGCCGGGGATCCGGCAGGCTGGTGCGCAGCGTTTGGTTCACTTGAGCCAGCTGCGCGCACTGCAGGCTCAGCGCCGATAGGTTGGCCGTCGAGACGTTGGGCCCGCCGGCTTCCACCTGCACAATGGCCTGCGTGAGCCCGGCGTCGCCCGACCCCGCGGGCGATCCGGGCAGAAAGCTGGTGTCGCTCGCCTCCGCCAGGGTTTGGAGCGCGCCGGCAGCCGGCCCGCCCACCACCTGCAGGGCCGCTGCCCAGCTTTTCCGGGGGTGATAGTGGTGCGGATGCGTCAGGTAGGCGGCGCCGGTAAAGAGGGCCACCTCGGACGCGCGGGCCTGCAGCATGGGGTTGAACAGATAGCCCGCGACGGCGGCTGGCAAATTCGGGCTGCGGCCCGTGAGCGGGCCCAGCATCAGGCGAGGGGCATGTTGCTGCACATAGGTGTAGTCGTTCACCGGATAGTTGTCCCAAATCACCAGGCGGTGTCCCAGGTCGGCCGCCACGCTGCGCGCGTCCGCCGCGGTGATGGTGGGCGACAGGACAGCCGGCCCTGTCCACGCGACCAGCGCGTGGGGGGTCAAATCCTGCTTCAGTGCAGCCCAGTACGGGTTATTGGCCAGCCCATCGTACGTGGTGGGCGTGAGAATGATTCCAAAGTGGGCGCTGGTGTGGGATTCGCGGGCCCAAACGAAGTTGAGCAGCGACGCTTGGGCCGCCCCCAGGCTCCCGTGATAGACGGCCGCGTCGGTGCTATTGAGCCGGGGCGGCACGTCGTCGAAACTCAGCATGAACCAGTGGACCCCGAGCGCCCGTATCTGGTTGATCTTTGCCAGCAGGGCCTCCCGGTCTAGGGGGCTTGAGTACGTGATGGACAGCCCGGGCGACACCGAGTAGACGAAGCGCACGTGGGCCTTGCGAGCGGCCGCCACGATGGTCTTGAGGTAGCCGAGCTGGCTCTGCGGGTACGGGGTGGCCCACTGCACCCGCTGATACGGGTCGTTTTTGGGGGCATACACAAAGGTATTGAGACCGCGGCTCGCGATGAACCGAATCATGTGCACCGTGGTGGCGGCGCTCCACCGCGGGCCGTAAAAGCCTTCCACCACCCCGCCCAAGAAGGAGGCCGGGAGGGTCGATTGGCGCGCAGCCACGGTCGGCAGTGCAGCGGGACTGCTCGCCGCCGCATTCGTGCTCGCGGCACTGCGCGTGCTCATGGGGGACAGACGCCGCGGAGCGCCATGCGCCCGCGCGGCCCCGATGGGCGCCACCGCCATGGGGCGCGCCGCCCCCAGCGCCTGCAGGGGCCCCGGCCGCGCGGCGGCCAAGAGCCCCAGCCCCAGCACGGCCGCCACGGCCACGCGGCGGACCCTCCGCACGTGGCGGCGGCGCCGCTCGCGCACCACCCGGCTCGCCAGCGTCACGTCGCCACCTCCCGGCGGCGTCATCCGGTGAGCCCGTCGCCGCGTCACGGCTTACAACGCCCCCGCGCCCAAGAAGGTCGCAGGACCTCGGTCCCGCCCGCGCCAGCGGCTCCCGGTCCCAAGCTCACAGCCGGGACCGCTCCGTGGCGGCCTCGCCGAAGTGGTCGACCCGGGCCAGCCACAGCGCGTCGTGCGGCAGCGTCGGCGATTCCAGGCGCTCGGGCCCCACGCCTGCAAAGTACGGGCGGCGCGACTCCCTGACAGCGACCAATGGTTCCTCATCGGCCCAGCGGAAGCGCGCCCCGTCCACCCAGCGGCCGGGCGCATCAGGGTCCCGGTCTCCCTCCGTGAGGGTGAGGGACCAGCCACCCCCCGAGGTGAGCGCCGCCGTCAAGGCATCATGCTCGGGCAGAGACCACAAGAAGCGCGGCGGGTCATGGGACACTTGGACGGCCGCCCGCGTCGTGCCCTGGGCGGCGGCGCTCGGAGAGCCGGCCGCCAGCAGCATGGGGCCAAAGCGCCGGCGCGCATAAACGGTGTCCGCCGCCTCATTCAGGGCCACGGGGGGCGGAGAGGTGGACGGTGCCGCCAGCGCCTGGCGCGGCAGCACGACTTTTGGCGACCCGCCCGTGCGCGCCTGGATGGCGTTGACCGTCAGGTTCACGCAGTGCGGCCGCTCCCCGCCCGCCGCCTGAATCCCCCCGGCCACCAGCAGAAAGTCCCCCAGATCCCAGTGCCCCGCCACGGCGCAGTCAAAAACGCCGGGG
Source organism: Bacillota bacterium (assembly GCA_021820465.1). GTDB lineage: Bacteria > Bacillota > Sulfobacillia > Sulfobacillales > JAIMBI01 > JAJZWV01. The sequence continues at coordinate 1,964 of JAKADP010000117.1, read as the reverse complement.
CTCCCGCCCAGGGCAGGCTGTCCCGACGGCGCGGTGACCAGTGTGCCGGGGGCAAACTCGTCGGCCGCCGTCAGCCCGGAAAAGAACTGATCGACAACCCCCACCTGATCCTCGGCTGCCAAGCTCACCGTGAACCGGCCGCTTTCGGGAATGAGGGCTCGGGCCGCAAACTCGTTCGGAATGGCCACCATCAAGGTGGGGGGCGTAAGCGACGCCAGCATGAACCAGCAGCCCGCATGGGCATGCATCCGCCGGTCGACCTGGACCATGATGACCCCTACGCCGCGGATGCGGTGGTCATACACCTGCTCGACCGGGTCCATCCGGGACCGCGAATCCAAGAGCCCCACCTCCCGCCTCTTCATTATGTCACGCCGGACAACGCGCCATGATCCATGCTGCACCGGCGTGCCCCTCGGTGGTATGCTCACCCCATCATGCTGCACTTTGCAAGCGACGCGCTGGACCGGTGGCGCGTGGGCACGGCCTCCACGCCTGGGGGGCCGCTGGCCGTGGCATGGTCTGGCGACGTGGTGGTGGCCGCGTCGTTCGAGGGATTGCCCGCTGTGCTGTTTGGCCGCTCCCTCACGGGTTCCGCCTTGCCGGGCTGGCTCGCACAGCTCGCGCGCCTCGCGTATCGCGAGGGCTTAGCCGAGACGCCCTGGACGCTTCTGGACCCGGGGACGACCCCGCTGCAGCAGGCCGCCCTGTCCGCGGCGGCGCGCATCCCGGCCGGCGCCCTCGCTTCGTACGGCGATGTGGCCCAAGCCATTGGCCGGCCCCGTGCAGCGCGCGCCGTTGGCCAAGCGATGAGCCGTTCGCCCGCCGACCTGTTCATCCCCACGCACCGTGTCGTGCGCCACGACGGCCGACCCGCGTCCTGCCAGCTCACCGGCGCGGGTGCGCGGCTGCGTCAGTGGGAGGCCGAGCACGCGGGGACCCAAACGCTGGCCAGGCTCGCGACCCGCGGCTAAGGTGCGTCGTCCCAATCCACCGGCGTCGTCTGGCCGGTCTCGAAATCTTGCCGCAGCATGGCATAGCCCACGCTGGCGATAAGCTCGCCGGACTCGGTGGGCCAGGAGGCACGGTGGTGCGCCTCTTTCACGTAGCCGGCGCGGCGCAGCACGACCCGCATGGCCCAATTGTCCGCGCGCGTCTGCGCCTCGAGGCGACTGACGGCCGGATACGCGTGGAACACATGGCGCGTGAGCCACCGCACCGCAGCCAGTCCCAATCCCTGCCCCCGCCATGCGGGGCACACGTACACGTCAAAGAGCGCCGTGGGGTCCTGGAGATCATGGAGGCGGACAAGCCCCACCGGCTGATCCGCGTCCTGATGCCCTATCCACCACGTGGCGCAGTTGGGCCCGGAATAGTGTCCTGCCGCCACGCGACGCCGCACAATCGCAGGCGACGGCCGCCGGGTCACGTAGTTGTCCCACGTTTGGCCGGCCACCCACTGGACCAGCCTGTCTACATCGGCAGGGTCCCACGGGGAAAAGCTCAACCGATGGGCCACCGGGCCTGCCATGGAACCGCACCCCTCTCCCGTCGGAGTCGCGGGACTCATTGTACCCCGCAGCCACGTTCTCTCTGCTGAGCCACGCGGCTGCACCCCATCCAGCTTCCGTCCCGTGGTGGCTGCCGGTGGCGTGGCGGCATGCGGCCGAGCGCTTAGCCCCGGCACCGGGGCACGGCCCACCGGGGGAGCGTCCAACGTTGCCGTCCCGCTACATGTCCTCACCTGTCGAGGTGAGAGGCAGGTCAGGCCCCCATGCGGCGCCGGGGGCCCTGAACGGCACGAAGGAATCCGACTGGGATGTGGAGAATCGGGGGAGTCAGGGTTCACAAGCGCTGCCGGATCAGAAGGAGGCTCCCCATGCGCATTGTCGCCATTGAAGAGCACTTTGCCCCTCGCGATCTCTTGTCCCGCCGTGAACCGGTCCTGGGGGACCTGGGACCGC
>JAKADP010000038.1 GCA_021820465.1 Bacillota bacterium | reverse complement strand
GACGCGTACGGTGAGGCGGTGGCGGAGATGACGGCGCTCGCCAATCGGCTGGGACGCGCGCTGGACCCGGCGGTGGCGGCGCGCGCCGCGCGGGCGCACTGGCGGAGTGTCCGCTATGAGTGGCTCTTTTGGGAGCAGGCGTGGACCGAAGGCGCACATTTCGCCGCATCCCGCCTCGGCCCCGAGCCCTCATGGCCTCAGCCGTAGGCCACGAGGCCGATAATCGTCAGCACGGCGGTCGTGAGCGCGAAAAACACATGCCCGACAATCACTTTGGGCGTGCGTTGCCGCGTGGGGCGGGTGTGCCGCAGCACAAGGCCCAGGGCACTGCCGGCGGCCAGCGACCAGAGCGCCAGATCCAACAGCAGAGCCGAATCGGGCCGCGAGAGGCGGGGATGGCGCCCCACGTAGTACCGGGCGCCAATCACCACCAGCCACAGCAGCAGCACGGGGGTGGCGTGCAGGTACCGGCCGAGGCGCTCACGGCCCCCATGCAGGAGCTGCGTGGCCGCGTAGACGCCGGCCACCAGCGTGAGCGGCACCAAAAACCAGCTGGCGTGCGCCAGGGCCGCCATTTCGGCGCGAAACAGCGCAGAGGGGTTCGTGTAGATTCCGGGCATCAGAAGGTGCCCTGCTGCGCGAGCTCTGCCAGGTAGCGCTTTAAGTCCGGGGCGAAGTCCGGCCGGTACAACCCATACGAGATGATGGCCTTCAAGTAGCCCAACCGGTCCCCCACGTCGAACCGCTCGCCCTCATACGCCACGGCCGTGAGCCGCCCCGCTTCAGCCATGGCCCGCAGGCCATCCGTCAGCTGAATCTCGCCGCCGGCGCCGGGACCCACGCGCTCCAGCACCTCAAACACATCGGCGTCCAAGAGGTATCGACCCATCACCGCCCAAGCCACCTCGTCGGCAACCTGCGCCACGTCCGGCTTCTCCACGATGTCGGCCACCGTGAAGGCTGGGCCCCGCTTCTCGCCAACCGGCGTCACAATGCCGTATCGAAACGCCTCGGCGCGCGGGACGGGCATCACGGCGACGACGCATCGGCCCGGCGCCCAGTGATCCTCGAGTTGAGCCAGGATGGGCCGCGGGCCCAGCATCACGTCGTCCGGCAGCATGACGGCAAAGGGGTCGCGGCCCACGTGGCGGCGCGCCATCAGCACCGCGTGCCCCAGCCCCTTGGGGTCGGGCTGGCGGGTGTAGTGCAGCTTCGCCCCCGCGCCCGTGGACCGCACGGCCTCGAGCGCGTCCGTCTTGCCCCGGGCCGCCAGCAGCGCCTCCAGTTCCGGCTGGCGGTCAAAGTGGTCGGCCAAAAGCTCCTTGCCCCGCCGGACAATCACCAGCACATCATCCATGCCACTCTGCACCGCATCGTCGACGGCCAGCTGAATCACCGGCACGTCTATGAGCGGCAGCAGCTCCTTGGGCAGGGCCTTGGTGGCGGGCAGGAGCCGCGTGCCCATCCCGGCCGCGGGAATCACGGCTTTGCGAATGCCGGGCCCATCGGATTTTGTCATGTTAAACGCGCCCCTTCTTCTGTCTCTTGGAGCTGATGAACCAGCGCCCGCACGGCCTGGGACTCCTCGGGCGGAAGAATCAGGACGGCGTCCGGCGTGCGCACCACCACGAGGTGCGAGAGTCCAATGCCCGCGATGAGCGGCCCGTCGTCCCCGATCACCGTGACGTCGTGCACGCGATCCCACGCCACGCGCTGAGGGGCGCGCCCCGCCAAAAGCCGCGCGACGGCTTGAAAGCTTCCCACATCGTCCCAGCCGACGTCCAACGGCAGCACATCCACCGCTGTCGCGCGCTCCAGGATGCCCACATCAAACGACACGGGCTCCAAGGCCCGAAACCGCTCACCAAAATCGTCGGGGGCGGTGCTGACCGCAGCCAAGGTGTCGGGCAGCCATCGCGCGAGCGCGCTCCACACTTCCTGCAGCGGCAGGATGAACATGCCGGCATTCCAGTAGAAGCGGCCCGAGGCCACCATCGCTTCGGCCCGCTCGCGGCTCGGCTTTTCCACAAAGGCGGCCACCGGCACACCCACCGGCTCCCCCGCCGCAGGCGCCTCGGCTTCTATGTACCCAAAGCCGGTTTCGGGCCGCGTCGGCCGCACGCCCAAGAGCGTCATGCGCCGCCGACGCTGAGCAGACGCCATCGCCGCCGCCAGCACGCCCCGAAAGCCGACGGGATCTTCCACCGCGTGGTCAGACGGCAGCACGGCCAGCAGGGCGTCGGGATCGCGTTCGCGGATCGCCGCCGCCGCCCAGGCGATGGAAGCCGCCGTGTTGCGGCCGACGGGTTCGCCCAGCACCCAGCAGCCCGGGAGCTGCTCGTCCACGAGCGGGGCGTACGCCTCGCCCGTGACCACCAGCGTGTGCGCCCGATCGATGAGGGGCGCGACCCGGTCGGCCGTCTCCTGCAGCAGCGAGCGCGGCCCCAAGAGCCGCAGAAACTGCTTGGGGCGTGCCGTGCGCGACAGGGGCCAAAACCGCTCCCCCCGTCCCCCGGCCAAAATGACCAGCCAGTTCATGCACCCGGCGTGTTGCGGTGCCGCACGCCCAGCCCCCCCTTGACATTCATGACTTATCCCGCCGTCGGACTGGGCTCACAGGGCTGCATGCGGCGGCGGCATGGGCCCCCGGCGCCAGTAGCCATCAAACAGCCGGCCGCCATGCGGTGTCAGGACCGCGTCCGCCAGCTCGATGAGGGACCGGGCGTCGCCGCCGCGCGCCTCCGCCACGGCCGCCAGGAGCCGGCCGGCCGCAGGGGCGTCCCACGCCGCCAGCTGGCGATAGAGCCACTTGCCCGCCCCGGTCCACCGTCGGGCCGCCCGCAGCTGGAAGTCCGCCAGCAGCAGAAATAGGGCGTCTGCCGCGCACGCGCGCTCCCCGTCCTGCCCTGGCACGCCCGCGAGCCCCTCCAGGTCCTCCACGCGGTCCGTCAGGAAGTAGCGAAAGTCGTCGATCTGCTCGGCCGTGAGCGCGGCCGGCCCATTGTCCACAAGCGCACGAGCCTCCGCCCGAAGCGCCGGCAACTCGCCGCGCTGATCGACAAGGACCCTTCCCTCCGCGCAGATCGCAGGCAGAATGGGCATGCCACTCGCGCAGTCGGCCTCGGCGTAGGCTCGGTATGACGCGGCCGTGTGCACAAATGCCTCCACCCGGAGCCCCTCGAACACCAGCGAGCACCGATACGGGGCATTCGGGGCGTCGGTCAGCACCAGCACGTCCGCGTCCGACGTGGGCGTCCCCGCGCCGCGCATGAGGCTTCCGCCCACCACCACCCCCCAGGCATGGGGAAAGGCAGACGGGGCCAGCCGGCCAACTTGGGACGCCACGTCGTCCGGTGTGAGGGACCCGTGATCGCTGTCCATGGGGCAATTATAAGGTAACAGGCCGTCTGCCGAGATTTGGCTCGGGTGAGTAGCCGCCGGGCTCACGGCGGCGAAGGCGAACAGCGCCCCGGCCAGGCATAGGGATTGACCAAGTCCCGAGGCCGCTGGCCCGCCAGGGCCATGAGCAGGTTGTCGACGGCGCGGTCCGCCATGGCCGCACGGGTGGCGACCGTGGCCGACCCAATGTGTGGCGTCGCCAGCACGCGGGGGTGGGACGCCAGCGGATGTCGGCCGTCCACCGGCTCTTGCTCAAACACGTCCAGCGCCGCCCCGGCCAGCTGCCCGCGGTCGAGTGCCGCCAGCAAGGCCCCCTCATCCACCAAGCCCCCGCGGGCGGTGTTGACCAAAAAGGCCCCGGGCTTCATGCCCGCCAAGAAGCTGGCATCGACCATCCGGAGGGTGTCTCGGGTCAGCGGCACGTGCAGCGCCACGACGTCCGCCGCCGCGAGAAACGCGTCTCGCTCGAGCCGGGGGTACGGGTGAGTGCCCCGGGACCCCAGCGCCACCACCGACATGCCAAACGCCGGGGCGCTGGCGGCGACGGCCCGCCCGATGCGGCCCATGCCCACGATGCCCAGCGTCTGGCCAAAAAGCCCGCGGCCCAGAAATCCCGTCGGAGACCAATAGCGCCACTGCCCGTCCAGCAGCGCTTGGCGCGCGGGCACCACACCTCTCACCAGGGCCAGCAAAATGGCCCACGTCAGCTCCGCCGTTGCCTCCGTCAGCACGTCGGGCGTGTTGGTGACCGCGATGCCCAGCCGGGAGGCATGCGCCACGTCGATGTTGTCGTAGCCCACGGCTAGGTTGGCCACCGCGCGGAGGTTGGGGCTTTGGTCCAACAGCGTGGAGGCAATCACGTCCGCCAGCAGGCACACAAGGCCGTCGCGGGAGCTGAGCTCTCGGGCCAAGGCCTCGGCGGGGATGGGGTAGGGCCCCGGCCACACCGTGAGGTTGGTGTGCTCCGCCAGGCGCGCCCATGCCCCCCGATCCACCGGGTGGGTCAGCAGGACGCGCGGGGTCACCACGGCCTCGCGCGGAAGCCAGGCACCACGGCTCTCGTGGGCCGCGCTCTCCCGCTTCCTCTGCTTTTCTGCGGCTTGTCTTTCATCGTGCTTGCTGGCCAGCTTTCCACGGGCGGGGCCGCGGCTAAAGAGCCGCCAGCACCCAGCCCAAGACTTAAAGAAAAATCTTGCCAGGATTCAGCAGCGCCCTCGGGTCAAACGCGTCTTTGACGGCCCGATGAAAGGCCATTTCCTGGGCCGTCAGCTGACGCGCCAAGTCAGCGCGCTTCTCCACCCCGATGCCGTGCTCTCCGGTGACGGTGCCGCCCAGGCGGAGGCAGACGTCCAGCACCTCGTGCCCGGCCTCCTGAACGCGCTCCACGTGAGCCGCGTCGCGCCCGTCGTACAGCAGCAGGGGATGCAGGTTCCCGTCTCCCGCATGAAATACGTTGGCGATGCGGATGGTATGCCGGCGGCCAACCTCCTCGATGGCCCGCAGGGCTTCAGGGAGGCGCGAGCGGGGAATCACCCCGTCCTGGACATAATAGTTGCGCGAGATGAGGCCCATCGCCCCAAAGGCGGTTTTTCGGTTGGCCCACCAGAGGGTGCGCTCCGCTTCCGAGGCGGCCCGCTGGATATGCGTCACTCCGTGCTGCGCCGCGATAGCCTGGACGCGGGCCGCGTCCTCCTCCACCTGTTCGGCGAGGCCATCCACCTCCACTAGGAGCACGGCACCCAGGTCGGCCGGATAGCCCACGCGGTACTGACCGCGCTCCACGGCGGAGACCGCCAGCCGGTCCATCATTTCGAGCGCTGCCGGGACGATGCCCGCGGCAATCACGCCGGACACGGTTTCACTGGCTTCGTCCACCGTCCCAAACACCGCCAGCACCGTGGCGGAGGCTTCCGCCATCGGCTCCAGGCGCACCCACGCCCGCGTGATGAGGCCCAGCGTTCCCTCAGATCCCACCAGCAGCGACAGCGCGTCCAATCCCTCGACCTCGCCAGAGAGCGAGCCCACCCGGCTCTGGCGCCCGTCGGCCCAGACGACGTCGGCCATTAAAATGTGATTGAGCGTCACGCCGTACCGGAGGCAGTGTGGCCCGCCCGCGTTTTCCCCGATGTTTCCCCCGATAGTGCACGCCTGCTGGGATGACGGGTCGGGGCGATACGTGAGGCCGGCGGCCGCGGCTGCCCGGCTCACCCACGTGTTCACCACGCCTGGCTCCACCTCCGCCACGCCAGCAACGGGATCCACTTGGAGGATGCGGTTCAGGCGGCTCAAGTGCACGACCACGCCGCCCGCCACCGGCGTCGCCCCGCCCGACAGGCTGGTGCCACCCCCGCGCGCCACCAGCGGCACCCCATGGTGCGCCAGCACCCGCACCACGGCGGCCACCTCGTCGGCTCTGCCGGGCCACACGACCGCCAGCGGCCGCACCGCGGCAAGGGTGTAGGCATCCTGGGCGTAGGCATCCAACAGGGCCGCGTCGGCACGCACAGCCCCCGGCCCCACGACGCGCCGCAGGTCGCTGAGCAGTCCCATCCGATCCCTCCTCAACCCCTCCTCAACCCCTCCTCAACCCCTCCTCAACTAAACCAGGCCCTCGTCCTGCAGAGCCTCCCACACAAGATCCACCCAGTGGGCCACCGGGGTGGGGCGCCCCGCGCGCCGCAGCCCGGCCTGGATCTGGAGGAGGCAGCCCGGGTTAGACGTGGCCACCACGTCGGCGGCCACGGGGAGACTAGCAACCTTTCGCTGCTGGAGCGCCTCCGCCATGGTGGGATGCGTGAGGTTGTAAAGCCCCGCGGAGCCACAGCATACGTCGGCGTCAGGCCACTCCACCAAGGTGTAGCCCGCCCACCGCACGAGGTCCCGCACCTCCTGGCGAATGCCCTGCGCGTGCGCCAGATGACAGGCGTCGTGCACGGCCACTACCTGCGAGCGCGAGGGCAGCGGGGGCCGCTGGCCGAACCTCACCAACTCGGCCGCATCCCGCACGGTCGCTTGAAATTGCCGGGCGGCGTCATCCTCCAGCAGGTGCCCATATTCCTTCAGGGCTGCGCCACAGCCCGCGGCGGTGGCGGCCACCCACTCGGCACCGGCCGCCTCAAAGCTGGACACATTGCGCCGGGCCCACGCGCGGGCCTGCCCTGTATCGCCCACGTGAGTGTGCAGCGCCCCACAGCACGCCTGGCCGGGCGCCGCCACCACGCGGTATCCACTGAGCCGGAGCAGGTCGGCCGCATGGGCCGCGGTGGCCTGGTAGACGCTGTCCATCACACAGCCGTAGAACAGAGCGACCCGGGGGCCTTCGCCGCCAAAGCGCACCCCTTCATGCGCCAGCCGGCTCCCCTCCATGTTGGGCAATCCTGCCCCCAACAGCGCCGCGGCGCCCAGGGTCCCCCCAACCCGCGCGGACGCTCGGAGCGCGGCGCGGCCGCTAGGTCGCTGGGACCACCCGGCCAGGCGCTGAAAGCGGCGCAGGCCCCGCTCCGTGCCAAAATAGCGGGCGGCCTGCCGCGCGGAAAGGGGAAGGCGCCGGTGTCCCGCCTGCACGGTCCTGGCTCTAAACGCCTCCACCGCATGGCCCACCGGGACATGGGCGGGGCACACCTCCTCGCACGCCCGGCAGTCCAGGCAGCTGTCGACGGCGCGAACGGCGCTGGGGTCGCCCGACCCCCCCGCATCCAAGGCGCTCCACAGCTGGTTCAGCAGCACCACCCGACCGCGCGGCGACTCGCTCTCGTCCCCGGTCACCAGATATGTGGGACAGCTGGGCAGGCACAGCCCACAGTGCACACAGGCGCTGGTATCCACCGGACCCATCCTACGCCTCCGATTCCGCCCGCCAACCGGGCAGCAGTCCCTGGGGATCGGCGGCAGCTTTCAGGCGCTGCCACATGTCCAGTTCAGCGGGCGGCACCCCGAGGCCCCGCCACGGGCCCCCCCAGGACCGAAACGTCCCGCCCTGCCGCACGGTGAGGGCAGCCATCCGCTGGCTGAGGTCGTCGGACTCGTCGCCGTACCCCCACACCATCCCGCTCTGCAGTTCAGCCTGAGCCCTGGCTCCCCACCGCGACAGGGATTCCAGCACCAAGCGCTGACCCTCGCGGGGAAGCCGCGCCTGCCACGCCACCCGGTCTGGAAAAGGCGGGCGCACAGCCGACTCTGCCCCATCGCCGACCTGGGCTCCCAGTGTGCGCCGCACGCGGTCCATCGCTGCCTCGCCGCCGTGGGCCATGCCTGTCAGCTCCCACCCTGACGGCTGGATGGTCAACAGCAGTGCCGCCAGCGCGGGGACCGTGGGAATGCCTTCGCGCCAGCGGCGCGCTTCTTCCCAAACGTCCGGTGTGAGGGGACCACGGCCGGCACACGCCAATGCCGCCGCCGCGCGCGGCAGGGCGGCCAGCTTCCAGGTGATGGTCAGGACGATCCCAAACGTGCCGCGGGTGGCCCAGTACAGGCGCCACAGATTGTAGCCCGCGACATTCTTGACGACCGGCGCCCCCACCCGGACCACGCCAAACGCGGGCACTGCCACCGCCATCGACAAAATCCGGTCGCGGAGGGGCCCGTAGCCTCCCGCCCACACCCCGTTCACGCCGGCGGACACGATCCCCCCCAGGGTGTCGGGCGCGCCGTCGGGAACCCCCACGGGGAGCCACTGCCCCTGCTGCGCCAGCTCCTGGTTCAGGGCCTCCCACGGCAGACCGGCGTCGACTTCGACAGTCAGGTCGGGAACAGACCATCGCCGAACCGCCTGAAAGCGGGTCGACGGCCACGGCACGACGGGCCGCGTGGCCGATTCCACGAGGGGACGCTGACGGAGGCCATGCCCCACGGGCACCACGGACGCGCCCAATCGGTCCGCCTGAGCCAGCATCTCGAGCGCGGCGGCATAAGCCTCGTCGGCGGCAGCGGGCTCGTGGGCCATCCGGCGCCCTCCTCCTACTCCCTGACTCCCATGCTTGTGGATAGGATGTCAGGGAACCCTTCTCTCCTCCAGCGCCATTGTCCTCCAATCGAGGCTGCGCCGAAAAGCTCCTCCCAGTCGGCCAGTGCTTCGCCTCTCTTGGGCGCCGCCGCCGGCTGCTGGCGCCCACCACCTGGCTTCCCCCGCTCTTCGCTAGCCTGGCGCCGGGGTCGAGCGGGCCGCCGAGACAGGGGGGCGGAGAAGCGCCACCATGGCGATGCCGGCCCCTAAGTAGCCAACGCCTTGAAACGCAATGACGGGGATAATGCCGGTCTGTTGGGCCACCAGCCCGGCACCCACCGTGCCGAGCCCCACGCCCAAGCCGGCCAGGGTGGAAAACGCCCCCCAGACGCGCCCGCGGTAGGCGTCCGGCGTCTGCTGCTGATACAGCGTCATCATGGCCGCCATCGTGAGCGCCCCGGGGAGCCCCACGATGACCATGCCCACCACGGCCGGCCAGATGGCGACGTATTCGAGAGGATAGAGAAAGATGGCGAGGTCAATGGCGCCAAACGCCACGGCCCCCCAGCCAAACAGGCGGAGCGGTGCCCCACGCCCCGCCACGGCGGCCGCCACCAGTCCCCCCACAATGCCGCCTACGGCCTGGGCCGAGAGGATGAGCCCATACGCGCTGCCGGATCCGTGCAGCACGTGGCGCACAAACGGGGCAAACAGCGCCCCCATATCACCCTCCCCCACGCCCGTGACCACGATGAAGGCGGCCAGCGCCGCCAGTACCCGGCTTTGCCGGGTGAGGCGGAGCCCCTCCACCCACTCCCGGCGGAGCGCCGCCAGCCGCGCCGCCACGCCGGTCGCCGGGCGAGGCCGCTCGCGCGCGGGCGCGGCCAGGCGCGCCACCAGCCAGGCCGCCACCACAAAGCTGACCGCATCGGCCGCGGTGACCAGCGGGATGCCGCCCGCCGCGACGGCGACGCCTCCCAGCGCAGACCCCAGCAGCCTGGCGGCATTTTGGCTCTGACCGTTCACGGCGTTGGCGCTCACCAGCTGGGCGTCGTCGACGAGTGTGGGAAACAGGGCTTGCTCGGCGGGAGAGAAAAACTGCTGGATGATGCTTTCGGCAAAGGCCACCGGGTACGCGATCCAGATGGTCTGGGGACTATGAATCGCGATTAAGGGGAGGAGGAGCAGCGCCATGAGCCCATTGGCGGCCATCATGGTGCGCCGCCGGTCCCACCGGTCCGCCAGCACGCCAGCCAAGGAGCCCAGCAGCAGCTGGGGCAGGATGGCCGCCAGCATCAGGAGTGCCGAGGCCAGGGTGGATCGCGTGAGGGCGTACACTTCGTATACCAGCCCCACCTGGAGGATCCAGTCGCCGGTCAGCGAGATGAGGCTGGCAGCCACCATCAGGCGGAAGTTCCGAAATCGGCGCAGCAACTGCCACACAGCGCGCAACGAGCGCCCTCCCCTACCCGCCTTGTGCCCTTCACTCTGCCCGCATTCGGGCGTCTCGCCATTGTCCGCCAGTCCAATCTGTGAGCGCGCGGTGAGTCACCGAGTGAGACCGGGGAGCACTCGTGTGGCTTCGGTCGCCGACACCCACACCAGGGGCCCGAGCACCTTACGGCGCCCGGGCCCCTTCAGAGCCGGACCGACACGTTGCCGCGCATCCGGCCCAAGCCACTCGTCCGCATCATCCAACCCAACCGGCCTCAGGCCATGGGGAAGGCGGGCCTTTAAGGCATGGTAATGTCAAAGCGATAGAACGTGCCGTTCAGCTCCGCCCAGGTGTGCAACGTAGTGGGCGTGGGCAAAGTCCAAGCGGTGCCCCCCATGGCTCCCGCCGCCACCGCCACATACCAGGGGTCGGTCGATGACGTGTTGCCGTCGCTGGTCACGACGCCGTTGCTCGGCGGGCCCCACTCGGAGATCGTACCGCCCGATCCCGCCGTGAGCAGCAAGCCCACGTACGAGTAACCCTGCAGAAAGGACGCCTCGGTCTCGTTCGTCAGATCCACGTAGTAGGCCGGGACGCCACTGCTGTTGGGCCACACCGCCAGCGTTTGGGCGCTGGCCGAGGAGGTGCCCGCCGTTACGGTGGCCCCCGACACGATGGACGGCGTGAGGACGGTGACCCCACCCGCCGACACCGTCGCGAAGCTGCTCAGGGACTGGGTATACGGGGCGAGCGTGTATGCCTTACCGCTCACCGACGCGGTCGCACTGGCTCCGGGCGTGGAGTTCAGCCCGTTGTCCACCGCGGTGGCCTGCACATCGCTCGCCGGCAAGCCTGGCAGCGCCGTGGCCCCGCTGGTGGACGCGGACACCTGCTCTGTGACGTACTCGACGCCGCCTTGGGTGTTGTCCACCGCACTGGACGGGGTCTTCACCGTGAAGGTGTTAAACGGCGTCAGCGTCGCATCGGTGGTCCCGGCGGGAATGTTGACGGTCAGGTCCACCGTGTCTGACCCCGACAACACGGCGCTGGAGCCCACCAGCGTGGCACCCGAGACGCTTGAGTCCTGCACTGTGAAGAAGCTGCCGGGGGCCAGCGTGCCGGGGGCCAAGGTGCCTCCGTAGGTGTCATACCCCAGCGCCAGCGTCATGGACCCCGCCGCACCAGATGTCGCGGCGGTGAAGTCGATCACGGTGGCGGCCGTGGCGACGGCTTGCAGCGATTGCATCGCGATGTCAATCGGGGCCGCCGCGGTCAGGAGTCCCGAGACCGCCGCCGCTTTCACCGCGACATCCCCGGTGGCCCCGGACGGCACATCCACGGTCGCGGAGGCGGCCGTGACGGGCCCGCTCAGGGTCGGCACCGACACGTTGCTCGACGTTGTCACGGTGTCGGTGGCAGAGGCGTCGCTCGCGAATGTGGCGGAGCCGCCGCTGAGCGACAGCATCACGGAGTACTGCTGGCTGGTCTCGTCCAGCGGGTAGCCCGCTTGGTCGGTCACCACGGCGTACACCGTGGCGCTGGAGGTGACGTTGTTGGCCAGCGCGCTGGGGATGGCCAGCAGCTCCAGGCCCGCCGCCGTCGGCGTGGCCCCCGAGATGGTGGCGGTGGCGTTCGCGTAGTTGATTGTGGTCCCGCTGGCTCCCGCAGGAGTCAGGTCACTCGCCGCTACGGTGAACGGCGCCGCGGTGTAGCCATTGTCCGTCACGCTGACGGTGGCCATCCCGCCGGTGACCGCAGCCTGTCCGCTGGACAGGCCACTCAGAGCCAGGTCCCCGCTGCTGCCTGACGGGCTGCTCATGGTGACGGCCACCGCGCCGCTAAAGTTGGCCACGCGGTCGCCGTGGCTGTCTTCGACGGTGAATGTCACGGTGTCGGAGGCGTGGCCGTCCGCCACCACCGACGAGCTGGACGGTGTGGCCACCACCTGGCTCGCGGTGCCGTAGGCCACCTGGCTCCCCACGTTGCTCTGTAGCGCCCCATGGGGATTGTTGGCCGCCAAGGGGCTCTTGACGTAGGCCACATATTTGTAGGTGCCGGCCTGACTGGCCGTAAACGTGAACGTGTTGCTGCTTTGGTAATTCCCGCTCTGCACCCAGGTGCCATCTGGCTCTTGGTACCAGAACTGATACAGCGGGCTGAACACGTTGGTTTCCGTCGCCGTGAGGGTAACAGTCTGGCCCTTGGCCACTTCGCCGCTGGCGCTGGATGCCACCGACAGGGTGGAGCCATTGAACACGCCGTCCGGCAGCGTGGTCTGCGCCATACTCCAGTCGCTGGCGGCCACCTGGGCCTTATCCATCACCTCCACCGCGACCAAGTAGTCGCCGACCACGGGGGTCTGGAGCGTAAAGGTCTTGTTCGTGGAGTAGTTTTGCATGTCGCTCCACACGCCCGTGGGCGACTCCACCCAAAACTGATATTCCGCCGTGCCGTTAGGGTCACTGGCACTGGCCGAGAATGTCGCCGTCCCATTTGTGGGGTGAATGGGGCCACTGAGCGTCACCGACCCTGGGGTCACTGTGGGGGTGCTTGCCGCAAACACTGCTGTAGCGGGTAAAATTGACATCCATGCCAGCGATGAAGCCATCGTAAGGCCAGACCACACCCGAATTTTGCGTCCTCCTGCCATGTGCTCGATCCTCCTCCGGGTCCTCCGGACCCTGAACCCCGGTACCCTGCGTCCGCGATTGTCGAAGCGAGTCGGGAAATCCCCTCGCGATCGCACTTCTTCACAGCGAAGGGCATGTCCTCTATTGCCACAACACTATTCGCAGGATGGCCCCGCGTTTGGCCAACCCCGTCCATCCCCTCCTCGTCGCCACGACTCGCCCCCTAGATCGCGGGGTTCTCCCGGCCAGGACACCGGCAGGAGCACACGTCTCACCCCCTGACGCCACGGCTGTTCTGGGCCGGCCCACCGGTCCAGCAGACGTGAGCGGCACGGCTGCCCCACAGCGGGCCCCTACTGGAAATAGCCCCGGGGCGTGCACAGCTTGGAGCGGTCTCGTGCCATCCATCCCGGGGATCCGGCAGAGCCCAGGGCGGCTCTCGGCCACCCTGGGCTCTGCCTCTCTGCGGGCGCTAGCTGTTGAACTGTTGGATGCTGGTCGCCAGCTTGGCGACGTCGGGGACGCCCAATCCCGTCGTGGCATCCCAACCCGGCCCGGCCTGGTAATACCAGTTATTGCCGGCCGTGATGTCTCGGAATCCTCCGCTGTTGGCCACCTGGTACAGCGTCGGAGGCAGGAAGCCCAGCGCGCCATGATTGGCCTGATCCAACAGCGCCGTGATTCCGGCCCAGTTGGGTGACGCAAACGACGTGCCGCCCCATCCATCGGTCCAGCCCGCGCTCGCCGTCGTGTACGCCGACGAGGTGTCGTAGATGGAGTAGCCCGTGTAGGGGTCGGCGTTCAGCGCCACGTCGGGCACCCCCTTGCCGGACGCGCCAGCCAGGGCGCCCCCGTAGGCGGACTGCCAGGAGGGCTCCGCAAAGTAGCTGGAGAATCCGCCGCCCGACCCCACGGGCTCCACGGCCTTCTGGAGTTGGGTGACATTGTGGTACCCGAGGCTCTGGTAGCACGGCAGGAAGTAGCTCCAGCCCCACGCCTGCTCCGTCGACGGCATGCAGGCAATCTGCTGCTGCGTGGGAATCCCGCTGATGCCTGCCGTCTGGTTGGCGCCCAGCGTGGTGCCGCCGACCGATGTGGCGTAGGGCAGGTCGGCCGGCGAGTCCACCGCCAGCGTGTTATTGTAGCCCAGCACCCCATAGGCGTCGTAGGCTCCGGAGTCCCCTGACGCGTCGAACATGGAGATGCCCTCGGCCGCCCCCTGCTCAAACTGCTGGTTCATCAGCACGGCATACCCGCGGGTTTCGAACTGCTCCGCCTCGCCCCACGACACGGACATGACATTGGGCACCACGCCGTGGTAGCCATTGACGACGGCGTTGAACAGGTCGATGAACCCGTTGTTGGTGTTCGGAGCCACGTACACCTCGATGTTGGCTCCTGGCGCCATGGAGCCCGACTGCTCCACGTCCAGCGAGCTTTCCGACCCTCCCTGGCCTGCGCCCGAGGCGCCGCCGCTGGGCATCGTCCGATCCACGCCGATTTCGGTGAGGGTGCCTGTGCGCTTCACGCCGTAGTACTGCCAGAACTGCGGCGGATCCTTGGTCAAGAGGGGCGCCAGCGTTGCAATGGCAATCGTGATGCCTTTGCCCGTGATGCCCCGCTGAATGAGCGGCGTCGCCCCATAGATCGCCTGGGTCTGTTGTGGCGACAGCCCCGTGGGTGCGGTGCAGTCGGCAAACCCGCTCACCGCGCAGGTGCTCAGCTGCACGTTGGGATTGGCCTGGTGCTGGTTCACCGTCATGGTGTGGAACCCGGCGTAGGTCATGAGGCCGGACAGGCCCGACACCATCGTGGCGAGGTCGTACCCGTCGTACAGCGTGGGCAGCACCGGATTCTGGGGGTTGGCCAGGTAGCTCCGGCCGCCGATGGTGTACTGGTTGATGGGAACCTGGAACGCGGCTTCGACCTCGCCCACGGTGCCGCTGACGTAGAGGTAGTTGTTGGACCGATACGTCACCCCTCCGGTCGTCTCGCTGCGGCTCGCGGTGAGGCCAAAGCTCGTCAGATAGCTCTCCAGCGCATGAATCGCCCCCGTGGGCTGGTCATACTGCGCCTGGAACTGGGCCGGGGTCAGATACTGGTGGAACAGCGGATTGCCCGGGGTTACCGTGTCCTGAATGAACGTGGACAGCGACGGCCCGCCGGCGGGGGTTACAAAATTCAACCCCACCAGCATCTGAATGTGCCGGCCGGGCTTGGCTTGGCCTTGGTCGAGCGATTGCTTGATGAGCCCCGTGGCCGTGTTGCCGGCCAGCGCCTGATACGTCGAGGCGCTGGCGACCGGCGCTGACGCGGTGACCGCTAGCAGCGAGGCCGCCGCCAGGAACCCACCGAATGCCTGCAGTTTCACGGTGAAGCCTCCTCACTACTGCACTACTGCCCGTTGGGTGCCGACAGAGAGGCCGTGGACAACGCCCCGTCAAGGCCTGGACGTGCCCACTGCTTCGCCTAATACTTCGCGCGCATGCGCCCAGATCCTGCGGGGGGCGTCAAGTTTTTTCCCATGTACTCCCTCGAGAGTGGGAGCCGAGCCACTTCCGATGTGGGCGGCAAGGCGCCTCGGGGATTTGCCGAGATGGGTCGGCGATCTGGCGGACACGCGCCAGCTGTGCCGCCCTCGTTTTGGATCGAGAGCAACATCCAATCCGTCCAGTTTAGCGATCCAGTAATGGATCCAGAGTCAAGCTGCGGTACGGCGCGGGCATGCCTTGTCCGCTAGGATTCATGCGCAGGCCGGGGCCGCGGGGGGGTCTGGTGGCGGCGCCGCAGTTCCTGCGCCACGTCATCCAGGCTCACGCCGGCCACGTGCAGCGCGAGCCACAGGTGGTAGATGAGATCGGCCGCCTCCGCGCGGATGGGCTCCGGGTCGCCATTCTTGGCCGCCACCAGAAACTCGGCCGACTCCTCACCCACTTTTCTGAGCACGCGGTCCAAGCCCTCCGCAGCCAGACGGCGCGTGTACGACGCCTCGTCGCTCGCGCCGGCCAGCCGCTCGCGCTGCACGGCAAACAGTCGGCCCAGCATGGCGGACGGCGGCTCCACCTCGCCAAAGCAGCTGGTGCGCCCCGTGTGGCAAGCGCCCTGCGGGGCGTGCACCTGGTACAGCAGCGCATCCTGGTCGCAGTCCCACGCCACGTTCACCACCTCGAGACGCTGGCCGGAGGTGGCACCCTTGTCCCACAGCGTGTTGCGCGACCGGCTCCAAAAGTGCGCCCGTCCGGTGGCCTGGGTGGCCTGGCGGGCCTCCGGGTTGGTCCAGGCCAGCATCAGGACAGCCCCGGTATCGACGTCCTGCACCACGACCGGCAGCAGCCCGTCGGCTTCTCTCTCAGACACGCACCGGCACCCCCCGTTCGCTCAACTGCTGTTTTAAGGCGGTCAGTGTGACTTCTCCGCGATGCAGCACGCCCGCGACCAGTGCGCCGGTCACCCCAGGCACCGCCAGCGCCGCGGCGAGATGCTCCGCCGTGCGCCCGCCCCCCGACGCGATCACCGGGAGGCGGGCGGCGGCGGCGGCCGCCGCCAGCGCGTCAAGGTCGTATCCGTCCCCGGTCCCATCCCGGTCGATGGACGTCAGCAGCACTTCGCCCGCGCCCAGCGCGGCCACGCGGGCTACCCAATCCTGGAGCGTCCAAGTGGTGCGGGTGCGCCCCCCAGCCGCGTACACGCGGTGCGTGCCGGCTTCGCGCCGCACGTCTATCGCCACCACGACCGCCTGGCTGCCCGCCTCCTCGGCCACCTGGGTTACCAGGTCGGGCGCCGCCAGGGCGGCCGAGTTGATGGACACCTTGTCCGCGCCGGCGGCCAGCACCAAAAGCGCTCCTGCCCGGTCGCGAATGCCGCCCCCCACGGTGAGCGGAATCGCCAGGCGGCGAGCCGTGCGCTCCACCACGGCCAAGCTGGGGCCGCGGCGCTCGGCACTGGCCGTGATGTCCAGCAGCACCAGCTCGTCCGCGCCCTCGTCTTCATAGCGGCGTGCCAAATCCTCGGGGCGGCCCAGGTCGACCAGCTCCTGAAACTGCACTCCCTTCACCACGCGGTCCGCCGCCACGTCCAGGCACGCGATAACCCGCGGCCTCAGCACTGGAGCACCGCCGCCGCGGCGTCGCCGACGAGCGACCCGTCGTACAGCGCGCGGCCGACAATCACGCCCGCCGCCCCGATCCGCCGGAGGGCCCGAATGTCCTCGGCCCCGCGAATGCCCCCAGCCGCCGTCACCTGAAAGCCCTCAGCCAGCCACTCGGCCACGAGATCCAGGTCCGGGCCGCGGCCGGTGCCGTCGCGGTCCACTGCGGTAACCGTGACCGCCCGCCACCCCAGGGCGCGGAGTTGGGAGGCTACGTGCTCCTTCGTGAGGGCGGCCTCGGTGCGCCAGCCGTGGGTGGCCAGCCCCCCGTGGCGCCAATCGAGGCTCACCGCCACCTTATCCGGCCCCACGTCGCGGGCCAGCGCCGCCAGGAGGCTGGGGTCCGCCACGGCCGACCCCACCACCACCCGGCGCGCGCCGGCATCCAGCCACCGGCGCGCCGCGTCAAGGCTGCGCACCCCGCCGCCGACCTGCACGGGCACGCCGAGCGCCGCGAGCCGCTGGACCTGGCCCACCGACAGGCCCGCCCGCCCAAATGCCGCGGACAAATCCACCACGTGCAGCGCCCGGGCGCCGGCATCCACAAAGGCGCGCGCCTGGGCGACGGGGTCGTCCCGGTAAACCGTCACCCGGCGGTCATCGCCCTGCGTGAGGCGCACCACTCGCCCATCCAAGACGTCAATCGCCGGGATTACGCAGAACATCGCGCCACCTGCTGGGCAAAGCCCGCCAGCACCCGCCGCCCGTACGGGCCGCTCCGCTCCGGGTGGAACTGCACGCCGGCCACCAGCCCCCGCTGCACCGCGCTCACAAACCCCCCGTGATAGTCGGTGACGGCCGTGGCCACCAGCTGGTCCCGAGGCTTGGCCGCAAAGGCGTGGCAGAAGTAGGCGTCGCCCGGCCCGGCCTCGCGCATCCAGCCCGCAGCCGCCGTCGGCCGCACCTGATTCCAGCCCACGTGCGGGAGCGGCGCGGAGCCCACCTCCAGACGGGCCACGGTCCCCGGCAGCACGCCGAGCCCTCGGCCGCCTTCTTCCGACGACTCAAATAGCAGCTGCATGCCGAGGCAGATGCCCAACAGCGGCACCACACCCACGCGGTCCCACAGCGCCTGATCCATCCCGCTCGCGGCCAGCGCACGCGCTGCGGCCGCAAAGTGGCCCACCCCCGGCAGCACCACGCCATCGGCCCGCCGAACCACCTGCGGGTCGTCCGTAACCGCCACGGCCAGTCCCAGCCGCTCGAGCGCCCACACCACCGACTGCAGATTGCCGCGCCTTAAGTTCACCACCGCTACCGCCACGACGCATCACTCCCCGATTCGTCCCGCTGTCTCCGACACGTCCTCTGGCACATCGAGCCGCCCTTTGGTACTCAGCAGGCCGGGGCGCACGGCGGTCGCCATGCGCAGCGCCAGCCCCAGCGCCTTGAAGGCCGCCTCCCACTGGTGGTGCCGGTTCCTGCCCGCCCGCATCTGCACGTGCAGCGTGAGCTGTGCGCCGCGCGCCAGCGCGGGCCAAAATTCCTCCAGCACCTCGCCCTCCAGGCCGCCCACGGCGCCCACGGGCACATCGGCGAGCCAGCTGCCCGTGCGGCCGGACAAGTCCACCGCCACCTCGGCGCGTGCCTCGTCCATGGGGACGATGGCCCAGCCGTACCGCGCCACGTCCCGATAGCCGGGCCAGCGGCCCAGAATCGCGCGGCCCAGCACCAGCCCGGTGTCTTCCACCAAGTGGTGGGGGTCGACCGCGACGTCGCCCGACGCCTCCACCATCAGGGGGACGCCCCAGGTGGTGGCGCAGGCGTCCAGCAGGTGGGCGAAAAACGGCACGGGCATGGCGATGCCCGACGCCCCACCCAGCTCCAGGTCCACGCGGGTTTCCCGGGTGGTGCGCGTCACGCGGCTCGGCCGCGGGGGCGCTGTCGGTTCTGTCATCGCGCCACCCCCTTCGCGGCGCTCACCGCGGCCGCGGCGCCTTCCCCCGCTCCCTCAGCGGCAAACCAGGCCAGCGCCTCGCGGTGGCGGTCCAACCCTTCGGCGGCTGCCAGCAGCGCTCCGGCCTCCGCCAACGGCTGGGAATTTCCCGTCTGGCGTGTCTCCGTGCGCCGGCGCAGGAAGTCCTCCACCCCGAGGACCGACTGCCGCCGGGCCTGGCCCCCCGTGGGCAGCACGTGGTTGGGCCCTGCCACGTAGTCGCCCAAGGGGCTGGGACAGTCCACAAACGTGGCTCCCGCCTGGGTGATCTGGCCGGCATGCGCGCCCGCTGGGCCCCAAAGTTCCAGATGCTCCGGCGCCAGCGCATTGACGAAGCGCACCGCCTCGGCCGCGGTCGCCACCACGACGGCCCCGACTCCCGGCTGGCTGGCCAACTCCGGCGACAAGGCGGAGGCCATGCGCCCCACCTCGTCTCGCCAGGCGGCATCCTGACTCACCAGCAGCGCCACGCTGGCGGGGTCGTGCTCGGCCTGGGCCAGCAGATCCCGCGCCGCCTGGGCTGCAGGCGCAGGCGGCTCCCCCCACACCACCACTTCCGACGGACCATTCAGCCCGTCGATCCGAATGCGGTCCGCCACCTGGCGCTTAGCCTCGGTGACATACATGTTGCCTGGGCCCACCAGGGCGTCCACCGGGCGCAGGCTCTCGGTGCCGAAGGCGGCGGCCGCCACCGCCTGGGCGCCTCCCACGGCGTGCACTTCCACGATGCCGAGCCACGCGGCCGCCGCCAGCGTCACCGGGTCGGGCTCACCGTTGGCCTGGGGCGGCGTCAGCACAACAATGTCGCGGACGCCGGCCACTTGGGCCGGAATCACCCCCATCAGGAGGCTGGACGCCAAGGGAAACCGACCGGCGGGCACATACACCGCCACGCGGCCCAGCGGCTCCCACACCGTGCGCACCGACAGCCCCCCTTCCGTGAGCCCGTCCCGGTCTTCAGGCGGCCGGGACCGCGCGGCAAACGCCCGGATGCGTGCGCCCGCAAGCTCGAGCGCACCAACCAGCGCCGGCGGCAGGGCCGGCGCGCCGGTCCATGCCACGCGCGACGTCGGACGATCCACCCCGTCGAGGCGCCGCGTCCACTCCCTCACCGCCGCGTCGCCACTCTGGCGCACCTCGGCGAGAATTCGGGCCACCGCGGCGCTCACCGAGGGGGATGGCTCTCCCCGCACACGCCGCAGCCACTCGTCTGTACTACGACACGCCCACGGCACGTGGATCCATCCCCCTCTCGCGCCGCTCGGGCAGAGCCTCTTGAATCCACCGCTGGACGGCACGGGCACTCTTGGGGGACGCCGACAGGGTGGCGGTCGACCGCATGACCGTCTCGAGCGCCACGAGTCCGTTGGCCGCCAGCGTGGCGCCCGTTTCGACCACATCCACGACGGCGTCGGCCAGCCCCAGCCAGGGTGCGGCTTCCACTGCGCCACTCATGGTCACCACCTCGCCCGTCAGGCCGCGGGCCTCCATCCACTTTCTCGTGATCCGCGGATAGCGGCTGGCCACCCGCCAGTGGCGGCCGGGCGCCAGCACCGTGTCGGGCGGGGCCGCCGCCACCAGTCGGCAGGCACCAAAGTCCAGGGGCCGCACCAGCACCAGGGGCAGGCCGGCCTCCTCCAAGACGTCTCGCCCCACAATCGCGGCATCCACGACGCCGGCGGTGAGCAGCGACGGCATGTCGCGGCCTCGCACTTCCACCGCGTCCACACTGCCTGCCTGCGTCCAAAGCTGCCGGCCCGCCGGTGCGGCCAAGGCCAGTCCCGCTTGCTGCAGCCACGTCCAGGTGGGGTCGTTCAGTCGTCCGCGCGGCACCGCGATTCGCATGGCGCACTCTCCCTCTGCATCACTCTACTGCGGTAGAGTATACGAGCGGTAGTGCCCTGTCAAGCAGCAGACGAACGAGACCCCCTCGCCGCGCAACCGTGCTCGCGCGGCCGTCGTTGTTCTATTGGGGAAGGTGGACGGCTGTGGCTTGGGCGCGAAATCGCACTGCTGCCAAGGCGCGTCGGGAGTGGTGAGTGGGCCCCGCTGGCTTACGGCCGGCCTGCTCGCCACCGGGATCGCCGGGCTGGTCGCCTGTGCGGGGGGCGCCGGGGCCACGATCCACACACCCCAGAACTTTTCCGCGTCGGTGCCATCAGTCCCCGCGCTGCCCCGTGGAGTCCCAAACCCCGACTTCTGGTGGGCACTGCCCACGCTCGTCCGCACGGGACTGCCGGTCGTGTTGCCCGGCTGGCTTCCCACCACAGGCATCTGGGGCCAGACGTTCAGTGCCACCGCGGTGGGCGGGGTTCCCCCGATCACGATTCGCCGCTGGAGGGGCCAGGAGTCCATCGACGGCACTCCCATGGGCCCGGGGTACTCGATCGGGATCGGCTCGGTGGCGCCAAGTGGCGCGGTGCCCGTCACCGCCGGCCTATCCCCGCCCTGGAAGCCCGCGGCCGTGCCAGCAACCCTCCAGTCCCAGCAGACCGAATCGACGGATGGGCGCAATTCGCCGCCCATCGGTGTCACCGTGGCGTATGTGGCTCATCCGATTCGACTCGTAGGACAGCCGCTTCATGTGGGGCCGCTGGTCGTATACCTGACGGCATACGTGTCCGAGGGGACCATGGGCAGTTGGCTCCGGCTGACGTTCCGGTATGGCCATGAACTGGTCATGGTGCACGACCCCAACCTCAATCTCCGCGCCGCAGTCCGCATCGCCGCCAGCTTTGTCCGCGTGCAGGTGCCGCCGCACCTCACCCTCACTTACGGGCACACGGTCGAGAAGCTCACCCCCGTGGGCGGCGCCGGGTCACTAGCTGGCCCAGCGCGACATCCCGGTACCGCGTGGGGCTATCACTACCGCGTCACCACCCTGCCGAACGGCAGCACCGCCAAGAGCAGCCCCTTGCCACCCCCCGTGACCACGCGACTCCCGATCACCCCGCCCCTACTGCCTCCGATGCTTGCGAACTTAATCATGGAGCCTCCGCTTCTGCCGCTTGGCACCGACGAGCCCGCGTCCGCCCGGTTCAATCTGTTTGCCGCCGCGGCACCGGTGCTCGTGCCGACGGCACTGCCCGCGGGGCTAGACTCTATGCCCAACAGGGAGCCGCTCGAGTGGACGACTCAAGCGGGTTACTACCTGGGCTTCCTGCCGCCGGGCACACGTGCCGGGGGGGTATTCTGGGGATGGAACCCGGCGGGGCCCCATCTGAAGCGCCCCACGCGCGAGATGGTCGACGGGCGGGCGGTCCTGCTCAGTCGGTCCCGCACCGCCTTCACGACCGCAGTGGGGCCGGGTGCCACAGCGTACGGCTGGTACGCCACCCCCATCGCTCGCGCGGCGCTGCTCCGGGCGGCCCAAACGGTGGTCCGCCCGCCCGTGGTGGTGGCCTGCGGGCCACAGGTGCCCGCCGTCACTGGCCAGCGGGTGTGGCTAGGGCGCTGGGGGTGGGGGCGCCTCCTGGTGCAGGGACACATGGCGCGCATTACGTTCCCATACGCCCAGCACACCTACACGATCATCGTCCGCGGATTCATCCATGCCGGATCCGAGGCTCTCGTCGTGGCGCGAAGCCTCATCGAGCTCCAACCGTAGGCTTGGGCGTGCGATTCCAGACCCCCCGCGAGGAGTCAGGCGGCCTTAGGACGGGGCGGTCATGCGGTCCAGCACCAGCCGGTACCCGCCCGCCCCGCGGTACAGACAGCGGCGCACCCGGCTCACGGTGGTGGATGACGCCCCGGTTTCCGCCTGGATCACCTCGTAGGTTTGGCCGCGGTCCAGCCGACGCGCGATATCGAGCCGCAGGACGAGCTCGTCCTGCTCGTGCGGTGTGAGCCAGTCCTCCAGCAGCTGCCCCAGCTCGGCCGGGCTTTGGATCGTCGATAGGGCCTCGTACAGCAGGTCCAACCTATCGGCCACCGGCCGCGCCTCCCTCGTGGGGCCCGGCTGGCGGCCCTTCGCGCCGGCCGGCAATCTCGTCGAGCGCCGCCAGCAGACGGCCCTCCTGCACAGGTGTTCCTACGGTGATGCGCAGGTGGTCGGGTGCTCCAAAGCTCCCGCCCCCACGCACCAAAATGCCTCGGGCGGCGAGATCCGCCAGCCACCGCTCGGCGTCGGCAGTCGGAGGCGCGGCCCAGACGAAGTTGGCCTGGCTGGGATTGACGGACCAGGCTCTGGCGGCCAGCGCCCACTCCAGCCGCCGCACACCCACGTGCACCGCCTCCACGACCTGGCGGCGATGCGATTCGTCCAGCACGGCCGCCCGGGCCACCACGAGGGCCGGGGCCGACACGGGGAAGGGCTCGCGCACGCGGCCGACAGCGTCCACCACGGCAGGGGCGGCCAGCAGCGCGCCGACCCGGAGTCCTGCGAGTCCATAGGCTTTCGAGAGCGTGCGCAGCAGCACCACGTTGGCGTGGATCGCGAGCAAGCCGGTGGTCTCGGGCTCCGGGACGGCAAAGTCCCGGTAGGCCTCGTCCAGGACCAGCAGCCCGCCATCCCCCAGTGCCGCCAGCACGTCATGAATTAGCGCCAGTGGAGCCAAGTCGCCTGTGGGATTGTTGGGGGTGCATAGAAACACCAGCCGGGGGCGATGGCTGGCCACCCAATCGGGCAGCGCCGCCCAATCGACGTGGTGCCCGCCGCCCGGCAGCGCGGCCACGTGCGCGCCCATCAGAGACGCGCCCTGAGCGTAGAGGGAAAAGGTCGGGTGCAGGGTGACCACCCGATCGCCGGGTCGGAGGTACGTCTCCGCCAGGCACTTGATGAGGTGCCCACTGCCGGTGCCCAGCAGCATCGCCGACGACGGCACGCCCCACTGAGCTTCCAGCGCCTCCTTGAGAATTGCGCCCGCCATGTCGGGATACGCGGCGCCGCCCTCCCACCGCCGCCACGCTTCCACGGCCGCCGGCGACGGCCCCCAAGCGCTTTCGTTGGCCGCCAAGTTCAGCACGGCTTCCGCGGACACGTGCCCGGGGCGGCCCGGACGATAGACGGGAAGCCCCTGCACCTCGGGCCGCGGCTCAATCACGTGGGACTCCTCCTCGCACGCGCCGCACAGGCCGACGCTTTCCTCAGTATCCCATCCGACTGAGGCGCCGCCAAGTCACAAGCGTACAGTTCCGCGCTGTGTGGCCACCCGGGGCCCACGTTCGCTGGCCGGGGCGGGGCCATAGGTGCTGGCGACGGCTGTGGGCGCGACGGGGAAAATCCCGGTGGTGTTAGGCAACCTTGGCCAGCAGGCCTGCTCCCTTGGCGTTCACGGGGCATCCGGGTCGACCTGACCGAGGAACGCGAACCCCGCCTCCCGCAGTATCTGGACGGGGTGAACGCAGACCCGATCCCCTTTCCTTGTCCTTGGCGGGGGCGCTTGGACTCGGCGACATGGCTCTGCTAGGGTCCCAGCGTGCCTCGGCTGGGCGGCCAACAGGGAGTACGGTCCCAGCGCCGGACCGTGGCCTCCATTTGCGCGATTTGCTCACGGGTGCGCTTGGCTCTCAGATCCCTGAGCGTGGCTTCGCCAGCCCAGCGCATGAACGGTTCCATCTCCGCCAGCGCCTCCCCCGACTTCTCATACCCGTCGGCAAACGCCGCTAGAAACGCGGGAATCCAGCGCTCCCACGACCCGTCAACGTTAGACCCGTCCAGCGCCATACAGGCCACCGTGCGGGCTACGTCAAGGCGGGCGTCGCCCGCGCCCGCGTTCATCCAGTCTACGGCCGCCGCGACGGTGCCGCCGGACGCCATCACGTTCAGGGGGTGAAAGTCTAAATGCAGCAGCGTCGGCCCGTCGCAGGGAGGCAGTCTCTCTAAGCGGCGGGATTCCTCCTCAGAGTGGGGCCAATCCCAGCCGGGGCCTAAGGTGCCCAGGTCAGCATGTCCTCGGGCCGCCTGATGCATTGACGCGAGAAACCGCCCCATGGCCAGCCCCCACTCGCGGAGTCGCTGAGGCTCGAGGGCCAAAACGGCTGCCAGAGGTTGGCCAGGGACCCACTCGGTCAGGAGGCAAGCCACCTCGGGGCCGCAGTACACGCCTAACACATTCGGTGCCACACCCAAGCTGGCGGCCAACTGCACGTTGGTGGCTTCGCGCTGAATGGGTCCGGCATGCTCAGGAGGGCGCACGCGCAGCGCCAATACCCGTCCATCGTCTGTTGCCAGGCGGTGCACAGGTGCTTCCGACCCTCCCAGGGCGGCTCCCACCCCGGCGGCGCTCTCGGTGAGGCCCAGAGCCGCCACTGCGCGATCCAGCAGCGTCACGCCGTGTTCACCAGCCTCCCATGAATATTGGCCACGCCGAAATCTTCTGCGCTCACTATAGCCGACTGCGAATGCGCAACCGGCGGCTCGGCCGTCTGCCGGCGGCGCGGGGCCACGCTCCACCGGCCAAGGCGCCGCGCAGGCCATCCGTGTGCGCCAGCGGAGTCCACGCGCTTCCGCTGACAAACGACTGTGGCGCGCCGCGGCCTAAGGGAGCAGAATCGGTGCGGCGAACGGCC
>JAKADP010000116.1 GCA_021820465.1 Bacillota bacterium | reverse complement strand
CGGGCCACTGATGGTCACTTGCACTGGACCGGATGACTCCTGGACGATCCACCCCACCGCAACCGCCGGGGTCATCGCAGGCGCGCCGGCAAGCCTGTCGCGGGCGACCGCCTCCAGTGGCACCCCGATGACCGATGTCTTCATGCGCATGAACGGAAACCGTTACGATGTGCTGGGGATCAATACCCAACACGCCATCGTAGAGCACGTGCCGGCAGGCTTGCTCGTCAAGAACGACTGAAGCCCCCCCTGAACCAAGAAGGGAGACGTCGAATCATGCGAAAGCCGGCGTTCCGTGCAGGGATCTTGGCCATGGCGGGAGTCATGCTGTGGGCAGCCGCAGGATGCGGCGGCAGCGCAGCGGTCTCTCCCCCCGCTTCGGCCACCCTGAATTCATTCCTGGCGGAATTTCTTGCCGGCCACGTATCCCGTGCATCCCAACTCACGACGGCAGGGGTGCACGGTGCCAGAGCATTGACCGATGACCGCGCGAGGCTGAAGGCCCTGACCGTCAACGTGCCCCCGTTTGCGCCGCTCGCGACCTTGCATTGGCAGACCCACTGCGCCGGGCTCACGTGCACGGTCACCTTCAGTCCCCTGGACACCCACCGGGTCCCATCGTGGCACGTGACCCTCGCGGCGGTGGGCGGCCACGCGCGGCTGCCAATCGGCAGCTTGTCGCCCTGGCTGGCCAGCATTGGCCGATCGTGAATCCTGGCGACTCGGCGGGCGCCCTTCGGACAGGCGGAGTCCCCCGAGTTTGCCGCGCGCAACAGTGCCCCCGCGTCTAAGCGCAGCCCGTCTCGAACGCCGGGGCGGTCAGACCCACTTCCCACCCACGCGATGGGACCACGGGTTCACCGGCCCGACCGTCCCTCACCACATTCGAGGAGGAGCTCGCCGTGAAAGATGAGCCGAAGGCACCCGGAGTGTTCAGCGCCGAGGAGCGTGCCGCCATGCGCGAGCGCGCCCAAGAGATGAAGAAAGCCGCGCGCCGCGGCGCCCGCGCCGACGCTGCCGATGGAGAAGCTGACGTCCTGGCCAAGATCGCCGAGATGCCCGACCCGGATCGCGCCATGGCCGAACGCATCCACGCCCTCGTCAAAGCCAGTGCGCCCACGCTGTCGCCGCGGCTCTGGTACGGAATGCCAGCCTACACCCAGGAGGGTCACGTCGTTTGCCACTTCCAGCCCGCGCAGAAGTTCAAGACGCGGTACGCGACGTTGGGCTTCAGCGACAAGGCGAAGCTTGATGGGGGCGCCATGTGGCCGGTGGCCTACGCGCTGGCCCAGCTGACCGCCGAGGCCGAGGCGGCCATTTCGGCGCTGCTGAGGGCGGCTGTGGGCTGACGGCTGCGGCGGGGACAAGGCGTCCGACTTCGACCTCGCCGGCCGGTGCAGGATGCCTCATCTCCATCGTCCACATCGCCAACTTGGTCCCGGTGCTTCCGCGGGACGCGTTGAGCTTTCGCCAGGGCGAGGCGGGACCTCGGGTGGGAACCACACGCGCCATGCGGGTCGGCCGGGGCCCCCACACTGTCCGCTGGACTCCCGCTGCCGTGGTGCTGATGAGCTTCGCCATCGCGTGGCTTCCGTGGAGCCGCGATTCGTGCCTCCCTGTTCGTCAGTGCATGTGGCCGCTGGGAGGCGAGGCACCGATGAAATTGCCGGCCCCGAACCGTCTCAGGAGCAGCAAGGACGTGGTGGATTGCTACTCACCGTGGGGACCGCCAAGGCGCTCTTCCGCTTTCGCTCCGATGACCGCCGCCGCTGGACGGCCCTGGGGCCGGTCCTGGCGGGCAGCGCGATTTACACGAACGCGTACAACCGGGACTCCGAAACTCTGCTGGCTGCTGTCAACAACGAGTTCTATGGACATTCCCTCCGGCGCTCGCGCGACTTAGGTGAGACATGGGACACCGGGGGCGCCGGCCTCGAGTACGGGCCGGACGACCCCGAAAAGGTCACGAGGGTGTGGTCCATCCGCCCGGTGTCTGCCTCCCTGATCTACGCCGGCCTGGAGGCGAGCGGGCTGTTTCGCTCCAACGACGGCGGCGACACCTGGAGCGAGGTGGCGTCGCTCCGCCGGCACCCGACGCATGCCACCTGGGGAGCAGGCGCAGGGGGCGCGTGTCTCCACACCATCGTGCCCGACCCGTTCAACCCCTCCCGTCTCTTCACCGCGTGCTCCACGGGAGGCTGCTACCGCTCCGACGACGGAGGGGAAACGTGGCGGCCCGCCAACCGGAACATTCAGGAGGACTACATGCCGGAGGGCGAGCAGTTTCGCGAGTCCGGCCAGTGCGTGCACCGCATTGCGCTGACGCCGGCGCGGGAGGCGCGGGCCTGGCTGCAACATCACGGGGGCGTCTACCGGTCCGACGATGGCGGCGACACGTGGAACCGGGTGGGGAAGTCGCTGCCCGATGACTTTGGCTTCGGCATCGTCGCCCACCCTCGAGACGCCGACCAGGCTTTCGTGATCCCGCTGGTCAGTTCGGGTCCGATGCCGCGCTGGGCGCCGGACAACAACCTGCGCGTCCACCGCACGCGGGACGCGGGCGCGACCTGGGAGGCGCTTGGCCCCGGCCTTCCGGACGGCGCATTCAGCGGCGTGTTGCGCGACGCGTTCACCAGCGACGACGAAGAGGTGCTGGGTCTCTACTTCGGCACCACGACGGGCGACCTTTACGCATCCGCCGACGGGGGCGAGCACTGGACCGAGGTGGCGCGCCACCTGCCGCGCATTCTCTCGGTGGCTGCTGCGCCCATATGATTAGGGTGCACCTGCCGGTGGACTTGGCGGACGCGTTCCAGACGCCGGCCGTGCTGGAGGTAGGCGCCCGGTCCCTACCCGAGATGGTGGCGGCTCTGGAGGCTCGCTATCCGGGCGTGGCACACTGGCTCATCGGCGCGGATGGCCAGTTCCGCCAGCATCTGTCCGTGTTCGTGGGCGGGCGCAGGGTGGCGGCACTGGACCCCGACACCCCCTCGCTGGGCAACGGCGAGGAGGTTTGGGTGTTGCGGGCGGTGTCGGGCGGCTGAGCTTAGGGAGAAGAGGGCCCGCACGGACGGACCCGGCATGGAGGCTCCTGCAGACAGGGCCTACCCAAAGCCAGTCCGGTCGGCGCTGGGTGCCCCGGGTCGGGAGTCCGCCGGAAGCTCGGGCACCTGTCCCGCGATCTCTGGGGGCCGAGAGCGGCGCGCGGCCGGCCTCGGCCCCCAAAGGCATGACCAGCCCCGCGGCGGATTGCACCCAGGGCCCGGCGGACGCCGCCGGGCGCGCGTGGACACCCCGTCGGCGCGGCTCTGATTCTGAGGAGACCGGCGAAGCCGAAGAGCCACGGAACATGCCCGTTCGGCCGAGGGATCTTCACCCGCACCAGCGGCCCGCGGCTCCAGCGCTGGGCCTTATGGTGCGGACGGGCCGCCTTCCCGCAGCCGATTGATGAGGCCGCCCCGGTCGAACACGACCCAACGCTCGGCAATCCGGCCACTGCGGATCCGCACAATCTCCATCAGCTCAATCTCAATGCGCCTGCCGGTGGCCGGCACCCCCATGAAGGTCCCTTGGTGGGTGCACGTTAACACCTGGCGGGAGGCCACGCGGTCCTCATCCTCCAAAATATCTAAGATTTCCATGCGCTGGTCCGGAAACGCGGTCGCGACCTGGCGGCGAAAGTCCTTGAGAGTCTTAGCACCGCCCTCGCTGGAGCTCAGGTCGTGGGCTACGAAGTCTGGGGCCAACAGCTCGTCCAAGAGAGCGTCGCGGCGGCTCGCATCAGGCGTCCCCAACGCCTGCACGTAGGCGCGGTACAGATTTTTTTGCTGGGACATAGGCTTCCCCCCTGCAGCGAGTTTACAGCGCGGTGCAGCCCGGAATAGCAAGTTTCGGACCGTGAAGAAACTTTCCGGGTCCGCGGCGGCCCGACGCCCGCACGGAGAACCCCGAGGTCGCTTCCCAGCCGGCACGCTTCGCGCCCACGCGCTGCTGTGATGCGGCTCGGACATTGCCAGCTTTCCCCCCTTTTCCCCCTTTCCCCCTTTCCCCCCTCCCCCCCCGCCCCACGGCGAGCGGTTTAACTCCCGTCGGCGTAGCCCTACCCGGTATGGCTAGGTGCAGGAATATTGCTCCGGATAGCGAATGATCCGGTAATACCCCAATCACATCGATGCACGCACCGGCTTCTGGCTCCGTCTGGTGGGCAGCGCGATCGGCGCTTCCGCGCTTCACCTCTCGTTGGATGGCTCCTAGCGTGGGTGACATGACGAGTGACCCCGTGACTATGAGACAAGGAGGAATGGCGTGAACGTAGGCATCCTGCGGGAGCGGGCTGCGGGCGACCGGCGGGTCGCCCTGGTTCCCGAGATGGTGGCCGAGCTGGTGCGCGAAGGTCACCAGGTGCTGATCGAATGCCAGGCGGGGGCTGGGGCCCACTTCCCGGATCCCGCCTACGAGGCGGCGGGCGCTCACGTTATCGAGGAGGCCGGCGTGGTGATTCGGCGCACCGACGTGTGGTTGGGCATCAACCTCCCCCCACGTGACGTCCTGGCGGCCGCGCGGCCAGGCACAGTCCTGGTGGGTCTCTTGGCCCCGATGGCGCAGCCCAGAGCCATGGAGCAGCTTGCCGCCCAAAGGCTCGCCGCCTACAGTCTGGATGCCCTGCCACGCATCAGTCGGGCGCAGGGCATGGACGTCCTGTCGGCGATGGGCACGGTCGGCGGCTATCGGGCGGTGATTGTGGCGGCCGAGCTGGCCGAGCGCTTCTTTCCCCTGCTGATGACCGCCGCCGGCACAGTCCGTCCGGCTCGTGTCCTCGTGTTAGGCGCAGGCGTGGCGGGACTCCAGGCCGTAGCCACCGCCCGCCGCTTGGGGGCCGTGGTGCAGGCGTTTGACGCGCGGCCCATCGTCCAGGAGCAGGTGGAGAGCCTGGGAGCCGGGTTCCTGACGCTGCCCGCCCTGGCTGCGGAGGGGACCGGCGGCTACGCCCGGGCGCTCGCCGCCGAGGAAGAAGCGCGGGAGCGCGAATTTCT
This sequence comes from Bacillota bacterium, assembly GCA_021820465.1. Classification (GTDB taxonomy): domain Bacteria; phylum Bacillota; class Sulfobacillia; order Sulfobacillales; family JAIMBI01; genus JAJZWV01. Next base: position 360 of record JAKADP010000116.1, on the reverse strand, counting down.
GGCTGCACCCGTGGCCGCGGCGGACGTCGTGGTCACCACGGCCATGGTGCCCGGACGCCGCGCCCCGCTGTTGATAAGCGAAGACATGGTGGCGTCCATGGCCGGCGGCGCGGTCATCATGGACTTGGCCGCGCCCACGGGAGGCAACTGCGCGGCCACCGTCCCCGGCCAGCGCGTGGTCGTCCACGACGTGATCGTGGACGGGTCTCAGAACCTGGCAGCCGAGATGCCCAACCCCGCCAGCCGCCTTTATTCGCGCAACGTGGTGAATTTTTTCCACCTGATGGTGTCGCTGGGCCTCTCCGCCGACGCCAGCGGGCCCCCCAGCCTGCCGGCCCCGGACGTCGGCGACGAGATTTT
>JAKADP010000037.1 GCA_021820465.1 Bacillota bacterium | reverse complement strand
CACGCACTCGGCGGCGGCGCCACCACCCTCACCAAGATCCAGTCCGCTGCTAAGGCCGTCCCCAACTCGATAGCGGTGGGTAGAACGGCCTCCGCCAGCGCGGACCCGTCCAGAGGAACCAAGAGGCGGTGCATATCCTCACTCCCTCGTCTGTCTGGATCGATCTGGGTCTGGTGATGCGGCGTCGTGCGCGGCCCGCGCCATCGCGGCCACCCTCTCTACGATGGGATGGCCCCCGTGCTTCTGCCAGGGGCGAACGGGCCCAATCCCCGTCGCCTTTCGACCGCGAGGGGTGGGCAGCGCAACGGGCGGTCCCAGACAGCCGGGTGGCGTCGGCAAGCACGTCCGCCAGCCCACGGGGTGTCCCAGGACCGAGGGCGCAGTCCGCGCGAAGCGCTGGGTCCTTGCGACAACCGGCGTCGCGGGCCAATGGGGGTGCGGATGTGTCGCCTTGGGTGCGGTGCGGGTGGCTCATAGGGCGGAGGCGCCCTAAGCCTCAAAACTTGGCTCGTGACGGTAGGCCGGCAGGGTTCTCGGTGCGGGCGGAGAACTGGAGCCACATGAACACCGGAACTTCTGGCCAGCGCCATGTTACCCTCAATGGCCTCACCGTGCCGTATCGGGTGGAAGTCCGGCCCCGGCGGCAGCATGCTGCCATCCAGATCACGGCTCACCGCGACGTCGTCGTGCTGCTGCCCCCGCGGGTGCCCGCGGGGCAGGCGGAGTCGCTGCTGCGCCAGAAGGCGGACTGGGTCACCCGCCACCTCCAGGCGCCGACATCACCCCCGGGGCCGGCTCCCCTCGGCGACGGCAGCACCGTTTGGCTCGAAGGCGTGCCGCTGGTGCTGCGGTTCGAGCCTGGCGGCGCCTGGCACGTGGCCCCGGATCCGGGCCACGGGGTCATTCACTTCACCCTGCCCGATCCTGCTTCCCCCGAGGAGGCGGCCCGGGTCGCCCGAAGCCTGGTGCAGGAGTGGCTCGTCGCTCGGGCGGCAGCGGCGTTCACCGAGGCGGTGGCGCACTGGCAGCCGCGGGTGGGCGTGCCGACCGTCACCGCGATGCGGGTGCGCGACTACAAGAGCCGCTGGGGGGTGGCACGGTCGGACGGCACGCTCACCTTCAACTGGCGCCTCATCCAAGCCCCGGCCCACTGCCTCACGTATGTCGTGGTGCACGAGCTGGTCCACCTCCGCCACCCTCATCACCAGGACGCGTTTTGGCGCGAGGTGGGCCGGGTGCTGCCCGCATATCTCGAAAGCAAGCAGTGGCTCGCCGCGCATGGCGCCTCGCTCTACCGCTAAGCCCGCCCGATCCCCTCCGCCCAAAGCCCGATGACATCCGCCAGCCCCCGCGATACCGTGCCGTCAGAGCGCACCGCCCCGACCCGCGTCGCTCGAGAGGAGAGACATTGATGGCAACAACAGCAAACATGGCCCGCCCCAGCCTGGCGGCGGGCCCGCCCCTGGTCGATACCGGCGTGTCGCTGGCCGATCTGCGCGATGGCGGCCATCGCGTCGTCACCGTGGCCCAAACGCCCATCATGCTGTGGCGCACGGGGGACACCGTGTACGCCATGGACTCCCGGTGCCCCCACATGGGCTATCCGCTCACCAAGGGCACGGTGGACGATGGCATCCTGCGGTGCCACTGGCACCACTGGCGCTTTGATCTCGCGTCCGGGGGGTGCTTCACCGCCGGGGGCGATGACGTGCCCACCTATGACGTCGCGGCCGACGCGGCGGGCCACCTGTGGGTGAGCCCCGCGCCGCGCGGCGCCACGGCGGACCGCGAGCGGCAGCACGCGTGGACCCGCCTCGAAGAGGGCATCCGCGAAAACCGCTCGTTCCTGCGGGCTCGCTCGCTGGTCACGCTCATGGGTCAGGGCGTCGCACCCACGGAGGTGGCGTCGCGGGCCACACGCCTCGCGCTGCTGTACAGCCGATCGGGGGTCTCCACCGGGCTGGTCGTGCTCGCTGCCGTCTTAAACGTGCTGGACGCGTTCCCGCTCACCCCCGAAGAGCAGGTGCTGGGACTGGCCCACAGCCTCCGCCACATTGCGGGCGACATTTCCGCTCGCTCGCCTAAGCGCCCGGAGATGCGCCTGCCCGACCCGCTGCCGGACCGCGCGCAGCTGGCCACGTGGTTTCATGAGTTTCTCGAGGAGCGCGAAACCGCGGGAGCCGAGCGCTGCCTGCGCACGCTCCTCCATGAGCCCGACACAACCGAGGAGGCGCTGGTCTGGCTCCTCCAGGCCGCCACGCAACATGTGTTCCTGTCGACCGGCCACGTGCTGGACTTTCTCAACAAGGCCCGGGAGCTGGCCGATCACCTGGCCGATGATCCCGCCACCGTGGCGGAGGTGCTGGTGGGCATGCTGACGCCCATTGCCGACGGCTTTCGCCACGAAGAGGACTTGGACTGGCAGGAGCTGCTGCCGCTGCTGGCCGAGGCCGAGCGGGCGCCGGCCGCGCCTCCCCCCCTGACGGCTGCCCTCCTCCTGGGCGATGACCCCCGCGCCATCACCCAGGCGCTAGCGGGCGCATTCTTCGGCGGGACGCCGGTGGCGGAGCTGGCTCGCGTCCAGGCCGACGCCGCCATCCGCCGCCTGGGGCGGTTTCCCGTGGCCAATGCCGACGACTGGGACGCCGTGCACCATTTGGTCACCAACGCCAACGGCGTACTGGGATTGGCGGAGGCGCTCGGCGGACGCGACGCGGCGACGGACCGGGCGCTGTACCGGGCCGTGCTCCACAGTGCCCTCTACGGATACCTCAACCGGTTTCTGAACATGCCTCGGCACTACCTGCCGGGCGAGAGCCGCGCGGTGCGCGGCGGCGGCGACCCCGAGGCCACCCGCGACGCGTGGATGGCGGCCATGGCCAACGGCCAGACCGATGACGCCGCCTGGCGTGCCGCCGAGCTGCTCACGGACCAGCCGCCCGACGAGGTAGCCGCCGTGTGGGTCCGAGCCGTGTGGCGCGAAGACGCCGGCTTCCACGCGATGCAATCCCTGGATGCGGCGCTGTCGCTGGAGCGGCGCCTGGAGGCCCGGCTGGACGGCCACTGGCCGCTGCTGGCGGGCACGCGGTTCACCACCGCCCAGCGCGACCGCCGGCTGGTCCAGTGGGAGACAGACACCGCGTTTAAGCTGGCCCGCGGCGAACAGCTGGTGGACCCGGAGTAGCGGAGAGACCCCGAGACACCACGGACATGGAGGAGGCGGCCCTCGGGCCGCCTCCTCCGCGCTGCGGGACCCACTCGACTAGGGGCCCACCTTCCAATTGTTGTAGGCCTCGTAACCGGACAGCGTGTTGTAGTCCGACGTGACGCCGTGCAGGCCCTCTTTCGTGACCATGAGGCCCGTCGACTCCGGCAGCCACAAGACCGGCAGGTGCTTCGCGGCGAACACTTGGTACGCATCCATCCGCGCCTTCGCCTGGGCCAGCGTGGATGGCGCATGGGTGGCCGCAATGAGGCGGTTCATCGTCGGGTTGCTGTACAACCCTGTGTTGGCCACCGAGCCCGTGCCAAACAGCGCGCCCCCCGTGGGGTCTTCAGCGCCGTAGCACCATCCGCCGCCCCACCAGATGACCTGGAACTGACTGGACGTGAGCGCCACCACCTGATTGAACGGCTCCTCGCGAATGGTGGCGTCGATGCCTTCTTTGGCCCAGTCCTGCTTGATGAGCTGAGCGATGTTGGTGTCCGTGGTGGAGCCGGACGCGACCACCCACGTGAAGGCCAGCTTCTTGCCTTGCTTGTTGGTCATCACGCCATTCTTCATCGTCCACCCGTTCTTCTCCAGCAATGCCCGGCCCGCCGCTGGATTGTACGGGTAGGTGGGCACATGCGGGTCATAGAACTGCGTGGCCGGCCGCACGGGCACCGGGCCGCTTTCCACCACGCCCAAGCCGTGGAGCAGATCCTTCACCATCGCAGGCTGGTCGATGCCCATCTGCATCGCCTGCCGCACCGCCAGCTGCTTGAAGATGGGCCCCATGCCGCCCGGCGTCTGCGGGGACATGTTGGGGACCATGTAGTTGAAGCAGAAGGAGTACGGCTGCGTGCTGCGCAGGTAGTACGACGGCAGCTCGTTTCGCTGGGCGTAGAAGGAATTGGGAATCGATGCGGTCGCATAGGCTCCGCGGTGCATCTGCGCCCACTGGTTGGCCGTGGAGGTTTCGTACTCAAACAGCAGCTTCTTAATGTTGGCCACGTGTCCGCTGTAGTGGCTGTTGGCCACCATCGTCCACTGGCTGTTGTTGACGAACGACTGCTCCTGATACGGGCCGTCCACGACGTGAAACGCCGGGTTCGCGGGATCGTTCTGGATCTTGGCGATGTAGGACAATTCCCGGTTCCCGTGCCCGTACTTGTCAAACGCGGCTTTGGGAATCGGGACGATCTGCGCGATGCCGTTGTACTCAAACCACACAGGGTTCACGGCCTTCGTGGTGGTGATGACCAAGGTCGTCGGATTTTTCGCCACCACGCTTTTCCAGTCCGTGGGCACGCCGCCGCTGCCGTCGGCGCAATACGCCCACGGCGCGCTGGGCTGGCTCGCGGCCAGCATGATGTCCCAAGAATACACGGCGTCGCTGGCCGTCACCGGTGTCCCGTTGGACCACTTCCACTTGGGATTCAGCTTGACCGTGTAGACGGTGTCGTTGTGGCTCACCGTGATGGCCGACGCGATGGAGTGGGTGAACTGGATCTGGTCGTGGGGATTTACGTAAACCAGCGGAACATACATGAGTGAGGTCACGGCGTAGTTCACCGTGGTGCACGTGCTGTCGGAGACGATGGGGAACCAGGAGTTGGGCTCAGTCGTCACGCCGCCCAACAGCGGGATAACTTTTTCATTGAGGCCGGGAGCCACTTTGCCGGTGGCGGCCGTGCTGGCCCCGCACGCGGTCAGCATCAGCGCCAGTCCACTTACCGCCGCCATCGCCAGGCGGCGCCAATGCGCTTGTTTCAACGGACATCATCTCCCTCTCCCGCGGCGGTGCGCGGGTCTCTGCCTCTTACGCCATCCCCCGAGGCAACCGTATTCCAAAGATTCGGTGTTCCTGTTCGAGATCCTGCCGCGGGGTGTGAAAACCCAGGACGCGGGGCGGTCACACCCGCGCCGCGTCCCGGACCTGCACGAAGTAGGCGAGCGTCTGCAACTCGATCGAGAGATCAATATTGTGAATCGTGATGGGGGGGCCGCCGTCGCCCGCCGGCGGCAGCGACAGCATGACGGGGGCGAAGTTTAGAAAGCCCCGAACCCCCGCGGCCGCCAGCCGGCGCGCGAGCGGCTGCGCCGCGGCCTCCGGCACCGCCAGGATGGCGACGGCCACCCCCAGCCGCTCCACCTCCCTCTCCAAGTCCCTGAGGGGGTTCACCGCGGTGCCCGCGATTTCGCTGCCCACCTTCTCGGGGTCGGGATCAAAGATGGCGACGATGCGCACATCGCGATGGGTGGCGGCCACGTAGCGGGCCAGCGCCGTGCCCAGGTGGCCCGCGCCAAACAGCGCCGCCTTGAGCTCCCGGTCCAGCCCTAAGATGTGCCGAATTTCGCTGGCCAGCTCCTGCGCCGGATATCCCACCCCGCGGGTGCCAAACGCGCCAAAGTATGCCAGGTCCTTGCGCACCTGCTCGGAGGAAAACCCCGTCAGGACGCCTAGGGCGGCGGAGGTGAGGCGCTGGCCGGCCTCCGCTTCCAGCGCGCGCAGGTACGCGGGCAGCCTCCGGATGGTGGCGTCCGGAATGCGCCGCCCCGCGCGCGGCATAACCTTTTCCATCTTAAAAGTCCCGGGTGACCACGAAGGTGGCCAGCACGTCCAGCGCCCGAACGGCCGGTGAGGGGGGAAGTTCCGCCAGTGCGCGCGCGGCCCCCGTCCGGTACCCCTCAATCTTGCCGCGCACATAATCCAGTGCACCACTCTCGTGGAGGATGAGGCGCACGCGCGGCAAGTCGGCCGGATGGCCTCGCTCCAGCAGGTCCTCCAGCTCGCGCGCGTCCCGGCTTTGGGCCAAGGCATACACGACGGGCAGCGTTAAGACCCCCTGGCCGTAGTCCGCCGCCACCGCCTTGCCCAGCTTGTCCGGATCCGCCACCAGGTCCAGCAGGTCGTCCACCAGCTGAAACGCCATGCCCACCTGCCAGCCAAACTGATACAAAGGCTCGGACACCTCGGGGCCGCGGTCAGACGCCAGCGCCCCCAACCGGCAGCAGATGGCCAAAAACGTCGCGGTCTTCGCCTCGATGCGGCCCAGGTATTCCGATTCGCTGGGGCGGCGCCCGTGGCTCAGGTGCTGGCGAATTTCTCCGAGGCACATCGCGTGCACCACCTCGGCCGCCTCGGCCACCACGGCCGGTCGGCCGGTGGACGCCAAGAGCTGCACCGCCCGGGCAAACAGAAAGTCCCCCGCCAGCACGGCGACTTGGTCGTCGGCCACCGCCCGCACCGATGGCTCTCCCCGGCGCCAATCCGCGCGATCCAAAATGTCATCGTGGGTCAGCGTGGCCATGTGAATGAGCTCCACCGCCGTCGCCGTGGGCAATAGGATGGCGCTGGACGCGCCCGCCGCCTGGCCGGCCAGCAACACCAGCGCGGGGCGCAGGCGCTTGCCGGGCGCGGCCAAGAGCGCGTCGGCCACCTCTGCCACCAAGCGGCTCTCATCGCGCACCACCGCTTCAATTTGGCGCGCGACCAGTCGCATCTCTGGCTCCACCAGGCTAAACAGCCCCACCACGTCCGGGTCCGCGGGCTCCGGTTTACTCACGGCTGACTCCTCTCCCTCGGCGAGCGAACCGCCGGGCCTGCAGGTGTTTCGGGTCCCGTTGCGCCTATCGTGCCTATCTTAATGCAGCCACGTGAATCGGGCCGATTGGATCACGGCGTGCAGCACCGGCTCAGGGTAGATGCCGATGAAGAGCGTGCCCAGCGCCGCCACGGCCAGCACGATGCCGGTCCCCACGGTGAAGCGCCCGGTAGCGCCCTCGCCCGGGGCAAACATCTGCTGCACCGGCCGGAAGTAGACGGCCAAGCCAACAATGGTCGCCACCACGAGGCCCACGGCCACCCCCCACTGGTCGGCCGCAATGGCGCCCCGCACCAAGTAGAACTTCCCGATGAACCCGGCCGTGAGGGGAATGCCCGCCAGCGACAGCATCGCCACCAGGAAGCCCACCGCCAGCCACGGCTGGCGATACGCGAGCCCCTTTAAGCTCGCGAGCGTGACGGGCGCTTCCTCGCGCCCCTCCAGGATGCGCACGACGGTGAACGCCAGCAGAATCGCCAGCCCGTACGGAAGCAGATAGAACAGCGCCGCCTGGGCCCCCACCACGTTGTGGGAGGCAATGCCCACCAGCACGTATCCCGCATTCCCCACCCCCGACCACGCCAGCAGGCGCTTCAGATCGCGCTGCGGCAGCGCCACCATGTTGCCGGCAATCATCGTGAGCACGGCCAGGTAGCCCAGCATCAGGCCCCACCAAGCTGCCGACAGCGAGAACCCAAACGCCAGCACACGCAAGAGCGCGGCGGCGGCCCCCACCTTCGTGCCAAACGCCATAAACGCGGTCACGGGTGTCGGCGACCCCTCGTACACGTCCGGCACCCACATGTGAAACGGCATAATCGCAAGCTTGTACAGGAGGCCCACCAGCAGCAAGCCCAAGCCCGCCGCCATCAGGCCCGGGACCACGTGCACGGCAGTGAAGTTGACAAACGTCATGCTGCCCGTCGCGCCGTACAGCAGCGCCGCACCAAACAGCAGGATGCCGGAGGAGAAGGCGCCAATCAGCAAGTACTTCAAGCCCGCCTCGCCCCCCAAGGGGGTGCGCCGCGACGCGGCCAGCACATAGAGCGGCAGACTCAGCAGCTCCAACCCCAGGAACAGGAGAATGAGGTTGCCGGCAAAGCCCATCACCATGGCGCCCACGCCGGCCAGCTGCATCAGCGCCGGAAATTCCGCGCCGTAGCGCTCAGGGTCCCAGGCCAACAGCAGCCCCGCCATCACGGCCAACAGGGTGAACACCGTCACGACGATGCTGTAGCTGTCCCCCAGCACGACGCCCCCATAGAGATGCGTGCTCTGATGGAGCGTCAGCGCGCGCACGAGGGCGGCGGCGCTGAACACCAGCCCGAACCAATACGGCACGGTGGACCGCGGCCGCACCAGCATGGCGGCCACCAGCGTGGCCAGGATGCCCACGGTGGCCACAATCTCGGGTTCGAGAAAGTGCATCATGCCCGCTCACCCCCTTGTCGGTGGGCGGCTTGCGCCGCCTGGTGCACCCCAGCAGGCGCGAGCGTCGGCAGGTGGCTCGTCACCGACGCGGGCCAGATGCCCAGCACCAGCACCAGCAGGCCCAGCGCCCCAATCAGCCCCACCTGAGGGGTCGTGAGGTCGCCCGGCGGCCGGCCGGCCGCCCGCGGGCCCTGCATGGCGCCCTGGAACAGGCGCAGCATATACCAAGCCGCCACCACCAGGATCACGCCGGCTACGGCGGCCACGGTCACATTGCTTTGGATGAGTCCCTGAAAAATCATGTATTCGCCGGCAAAGCCCGGCAGTCCGGGCAGTCCCAGTGTGGCCAGCGCGAAGATTTGAAACCACACGGTGAGCTTGGGCACCGACTGATTCAGGCCGCCAAGTGTCCGGAGCTCGCGGCTGCCGGTCTGCTCCTCGTACCAGCCCAGAATCAGAAACAGGCCACCCAGCATCACCCCGTGCGCCACCATGTAAAAGGTGGCCCCCACCAGCCCCGCCTGCGTGAGCGTAAAGATCCCCAGCGCCATCATGGCCATGTGCGAGAGCGACCCATAGGCCGCCACCATCTTGACGTCTTTTTGCCGCAGCGCCAGCTCAGCCCCGTAAACCAGCCCCACCGCGGCCAGGGCCATCAGCCACGGCTCCGCCTGGGACATCTCCACATGGAACAGCGGCACCAGCACCCGCACCATGGCAAACACGCCCAGCTTGGACAGCACCCCGGAAATGACCGCCGTCACCGGAGCGGGCGCGTCGCTGTAGGCCGGAGGCATCCAGCCGTGCAGCGGCCACAGGGGCGCTTTGATAATAAAAGCCACGAGAAACGCCAGGAACACCCACGGCGCGACGGCGGGCACGAGCGTCGTGTGCGCCAGGCTGGCCAGCTGGAACGTCAGGTGGCCGGTCTCCTGGGCATGGACGACACCCATCGCGATGATTCCAATGAGCATAAAGAGGCTCCCGAACAGGTTCATGATGAGCCACTTCAGCGCCGTGCTACGGGCGGGCCCGACCGCCCACCCCCCCAGCAGGAAGAACACCGGGACCAGGACCACTTCCCAGAACACGTAAAACGTGACCAGGTCCAGCGCGGTGAACACGCCAATGGCGGTGGACTCCGCCAGCAACAGCCAGAAATAGTACGCCGCCCCCCGGTCGCGCGGTGACGTGAGCACGGCCGCCAGCGTCACCACGGTGGCCAGTCCCACGAGGAACAGCCCCAGCCCGTCGAGGCTCAGGTGAAAGTGGACCCCGAGGCTGGGAATCCAGTTCCAGTCCACGGTGGCGAGGAAGCGGCCGAGCGGAGCCAACAGCGCCCGGGCAAACAGCACCACCTCCACCCCGGCCAGCACGACCGCTCCTGCCTTGACCCACGCTTTGGGCAGCAGGAACAGCGCAAGCCCTATCCACGGTATCAGCACCAGCAAAAACGCCAACATGCCACGGCCCCCTAAATTGACCCTCGGAAATGCGGAACGGGCTCACGAATTCCGGCTAGAAGCGCACCAGAAAGTACGCCAGCAAGACGAACGTTCCCACCATCACCGACAGCAGGTACCGCCGAACCAGCCCGGTCTCGATGGGCCGGAGCTCGTCGGCCCAAGCGAGGACCCCCCGGCCCACGCCCGCGAGCGAGCCCACGATGGAGCGCTCCACCCCGCTGAGCCAGTCCCCCAGTGCCTGAAGCGGCAGGATCGTGGTCCACAGCCAGGCCGTGTCGCTCCCCCACGACGCCGCCGCCCAGCGGCCGGGGGCCCGCTCGGTGCCGGCCTCGACCGACCGCGCCTGGGCCAGGTACAGGCGCCACGCCAGTCCAATGCCGGCGAGGGCCAGCGCCACCGCCACCGCTGTGGCCCACAGCGGCCCGGCTTCGAGCGCGAAGTGGGCCGCGCCCGCGTACCGGGTAAAAGTCGGCGTGAGCCACGTGTTGAGGCCCGTGCCAAAGTACCCCCCAATGATCGCCAGCACCGACAGCACCACCACCGGACCGGTCATCACCCAGGGCGCCTCATGCGCGTGCTCGTACAGATGCTGGTCGCGGGGCTTGCCCAAGAACGTGAGGAAGAACACCCGAAACATGTAGAAGGCCGTCAGCCCCGCGGTGAAGGCGCCCACGGCCCACAGCCAGGGATGCCCCATGTTCAGGGCCTGCCCCAAAATCGCCTCTTTGGAGAAGTATCCCGAGAAGCCCGGAATCCCTGAAATCGCGAGCGTGGCGGCCAAGAATCCCGCCGCAGTCCACGGCATCTTCTTGAACAGGCCCCCCATCGCCCCCATGTCCTGCTCGCCCGCCAGCGCGTGAATCACGCTGCCGGCGGCGAGGAACAGCAGCGCCTTGAAAAACGCGTGCATCATGAAGTGAAACACGCCCGCGACGTAGGCGCCGATGCCCACGGCCATGAACATGTAGCCCAGCTGGCTCACCGTCGAATAAGCCAGGGCCCGCTTGATGTCCTTCTGGAACACGGCCACGGTGGCGGCAAACAGGGCGGTCAGCGCCCCGATGGTCGCGATGGCCTCCCCCACCCCCGGCGCCAGCGCCAGCAGCGGGTAGAGCCGCGCAATCAGGTATACCCCAGCCGTCACCATGGTGGCCGCATGAATCAAGGCGGACACCGGCGTCGGGCCTTCCATGGCGTCCGCCAGCCAGATGTGCAGCGGAAACTGCGCCGACTTGGCCATCGCGCCCAAGTACAGCAGCAGCGCCACCCAGGTGTAAAACATGGGAGCCGGAGCGGCGTGGGCAAAGGCGGCGAACAGCCCCTGGTAGGACAGGGTGCCGAACCGCTCGTACAGCAGCACGATGGCCAGCAGGATCCCCACGTCGCCGACGGTGTTCACGACAAACGCCTTTTTCGCCGCGCGCACGGCCGATGGCCTGTCGTACCAGAAGCCGATGAGCAGGTACGACGACAGGCCCACCAGGGCCCAGCCAATCAGCAGCACCAGGAGGTTCCCGGCCAGCACCAGCAGCAGCATGGAGAAGATAAACAGGTTCAGCTCGGCAAAAAAGCGCGGGCGATCCCGATCCTCCGCCATGTACCCATTGGAGTACACGTGGATCAAAAAGCCGACGCCCGTGATGATGAGCGTCCAGACCGATGCCAGCGGGTCCAGGTAGAGGGCCCAGTGGATTGCGGGTCCAAAGCCCTGGGTCCAGACGAAGAGATTCCCCGCCATGACCCGGTGCGCAGCGGGCAGCAGCGCCAGCCGGTCCTTGGCCGCCCAGCTCAAGAGAAACGCGCCCAGCACCAACAGGCTCGCCCAAATCCCTGGCAGCGCTCGGGGCAGCACCGACTTGAACACCGCAAGCGTCACCGCCCCCAGCAGCGGCAGGGCCAAAATTTCTACCAGCAGCGTCACGCCCGTCCCTCCGTCACAGTACCCGTGTTGTCAGTGCCTGCCGCGCGGGCCGCGGCCCTTCCGCTGAGGCACTCGCGCCCGGCCATCAGCCCTTCATCTCCGACACGTCGTCCACATCGAGGCGCGGGCGGCGGTGGTACACCCACACAATCAGGGCCAAGCCAATGCCCACCTCGCCGGCCGCCGTGGCGATAATCAGGAACGCCATCAGCTGGCCCTGCATCTGATGCCACTGTGCCGCGTACCCAATGAACGCCAGGGCGGCCGCATTCCACATCATCTCAGCCGACATGAACATGATGAGGGGGTTCTTGCGCACCAGCACCCCAATCGCCCCCACGGCAAACAGGGCCGCCGCCAGCCCGACCACCCAGCCCACCGGCACCGCGCTGATCATGACGCATCCTCCTTGGCGGCCGCAGGCCGCGGGTCCTCCGCCCGCCGATTCAGCACCAGAACCGCCAGGGCGGCCGTAAGCAGCATCAGCGCCACCACCGCCAGATAGTCAAAGTCGGGGCCCCACAAGACACGGCCCATGGCCGACAAGGACCCATAGCCCGCCGAGAAGCGGGTGACCAGCGGCCCCGCACTGTCGCGGACCGCAATGCCGGCCAGCAGCACGCCCGCGGCGACGGCCAGCACCCCCGACAGCGCGCGCTGGCCCGCCAGCGACTCGGGCCGCTCGCGCTCCTCCTTGCCGGCGGTCAGCAGGGTGACCACAAACAGGAACAGCACCATGATCGCGCCGGCATACACAATCACCTGGGCGGCCGCCATGAACTCGGCGTTCAGCAGCAGGTAGAACACCGCGAGCGTGACCACGTTCCCGATGAGCGACAGTGCGCTGTGCACGGGCGTGCGCGCGACCACCACGCCCACCGCGGACGCAAAGCTCAGAACCGCCAAGATGATAAAGCCGACCATTCTCCGTCTCCTCGCTTGCCGGACCGCACCCTACTTGCGAATCGGGGGCGCCAGCAGTTCATCTTTGTCTGCCACCATGTCGAGGCGGCTGTACGCCGCCAGCTCGTTGAACGGGGTCAGGCGCACCGCATTGGTCGGGCACGCCTCCTCGCACATCCCGCAGAAGATGCAGCGAATGAGGTCCACCTCATAGTCCACGGCGTAGCGCTCGGTCCAGGAGACCGGCCGGTCGCCGTCTGCCCCCGCAGCCACGACCCGAATGGCGTGTGCCGGGCACACCGCCTCACACAGCCCACAGCCCACGCACAACTCGTGGCCGTCCTCATCCTGCGCGAGCATGTGCTTGCCGCGAAACCGCGGTGAGTACTCGCGCCGCTTTTCGGGGTACGGAATCGTATCCCGTGGCTCCTTCAGCATCATGAGCGTGGTCCTGAGTCCATTCGCAATGGCGCGAAATCCTGCCAGCATGATCTCCCTCCTTCCCGCAGGCCTCCGCCGCGCTAAATGGCTCCACTAGCCAAAGCGGCGGTGGCCAACACGTACACGAACGCCAGCGGCACCAGCACCTTCCACCCAAAGTTCATCAGGCGGTCGTAGCGAAAGCGGGGCAGCGTCGCACGAATCCAGATGAACACAAAGAGAAACGCGCCCACTTTCAGCAGGAACCAGATGATGGGCGGCAGAAAGCTCCATCCGGACCATCCCCCGAAGAACAGGGTCACGGCCATGCCGGACGCGGTGATCATGTTGATGTACTCGGCCATGTAGAACATGGCAAACCGAATGCCGGAGTATTCGGTGTGATACCCCGCCACCAGCTCAGACTCGGCCTCCGGCAGGTCGAACGGAATCCGGTTGGTTTCCGCAATGGCGGTCGTAAAGAACACCAAGAACGGAATGACCTGCGTAAACACAAACCACCAGTGGTGGGCCTGGAACTGGACGATGGTCTCCAGGTTGGCGCTGCCGACCGTGATGAGGATGCCCAAGACCGACAAGCCCATGGCCAGCTCGTACGAAATCAGCTGCGCGGACGACCGCACCCCGCCCAGCAGGGAGTACTTGTTCTGGGAGGACCACCCCGCCAGCACAAGCCCATACACGCCGAGTGAGCTGAAGGCAAACACATACAGCAGGCCAATCCCCGGGTTGGCGATGTCCAGGCTGATGGTCAAGCCAAACAGGTGGATGGGCGCGCCAAACGGAATCACGGCGTCCACGGCCAGCGCCGCAAACAGCGCGGCGACGGGGGCCAGGCGAAACACCAGGGGGTCCGCGGCCGACGGCAGCAAGTCTTCCTTCGTCATCATCTTGATAGCGTCGGCCAGCGGCTGCAGGAGGCCCATCGGACCCACGCGATTGGGCCCCAGCCGCAGCTGGAAGAAGCCCAAGAGCCGGCGCTCCAGCAACATGGTGTAGGCAAAGCCCGTCATCAGGATCCCGATCAGGATGATGACCTTCACCACCGTGATGACGACCGACAGGAGAATCATTGCGCGGCCACTCCTTCAGGCACCCGGTCGGCCAGCGCGACGCGCACCCCGGCCCCCCGGTCCAGCCGATTGACGGGCACCTCGGGCAAGCCTCGCGGAACAAACACGCGGCCCTCCGGAATGCGCGCGTCGCGGCGCGCGCCGGCCACAAACCGCCGCTCCGCCTGCGACACCTCGACGAGCCCCCCCTCGGGCCGAAGCCCCAGCCGATCCGCGTCCGCCGGATTCAAGCGCAGGGGGAACCGATCGCGGCTCCGCTCGGCAATCTCCGACGGCGGATGGCTCACCGCCACCACCTCCCCGGTGATGAGGGCCCACTCCCCCTCTCGGATCCGAAGCGGCGCCGGCGCGGCCGGGTCCTCCGGCACCTGGGATGCCGGAGGCCGCGCGATGCGGTCGCCGTCCTGGTCCGCAAACGGGTCGAAGTCGTCACCCAGGCGCAGCGGCCGGCCAAAGGCCCGCGCCAGCGCCGTGACCAGCGGCCGCACCGGCCGCGCCGGCCCTGGCGCCGCCGCCGCCCCATGGGCCACCTGGAGCCGCCCCTCCATGTTGGCGTACGTGCCCGTCACCTCAGCCCACACCGCGGTCGGGAGAATGGCCGCCAGCGCGTGGCGCGGCTCGGGCGCAAACGCGCCCATGAAATAGACGCTCGGGACACGCTCGAGGGCCCGCGCGGCCAAGTCGCCGTCCGGGAAGTCCCGGATCGGGTCGGCCCCCAGCAGTATCAGCGCGGACAGCCGCCCCTCCGCCGCATCCTCCAGGATGCCGCGCGCCGCCGCGTCGTCAGCCGGGATGCCGGCCCGCACGGCTCCCAGCCAGTTGCGGGGGCCGTGGGTGGGAAGCACCGCCGTCGGCCCCGCGCGCCGGGCGGCCAGCTGGGCCAACGCGGCGGCCGCGCCCGGGTCGGCGCCGTCCCACAGCACCACCAGCCGCTCCGTGGTCAAAAGCCCCTCGGCCAGCGCCTGCCAGCGTTCGTCCAAGTCCCCGCCGCCAAGCACCGCCCCGAGGGCGGCGGCCACGCGGCCGGGCTCGACCACGTAGTCGTCGCCCGGCAAGGTGGCGCGCGTGAGGGTGCGGTCACCCAGGCCCCAGACGGCGACCGGGTGGGCTCGGCGGGCCTCGCGCAACTTTAAGTGCACGACCGGGACGGCTTCGTAGGGGTCGACCCCCAGCAGCAGAACCCCCGTGGCGGCCGCCAGGTCGCCAAAGGTGCCCAGCAGCGCGAGGGGGAGATCGCCCGCCACGGGCTTCACCAACCCGAGGCGGCTGGTGCCCACGACGTCCTGGGCGAACCGCGCCAGCGCCCACTCTTCTTCGACCGTGTGAGTGCCGCCTGTGAGCACCCCCACCGACTCGGGGCCCGCCTCCGCGACGGCGCGCGCCAGCCGCTCCCCGACCGCCGCGATGACGGCGCTGGGGCTTTGGGGCGCTCCGTCCAGCTCGGCCGCCGTGAGCCGGCGGGGATGGTACGTGTAGTCGTAGGTGAAGCGGCCGTGGTCGCACAGAAAGCCATAGTCATTGAGCTCCGGCTGGGGCCGGCCCTCCAGCCGCACCGCCCGCCCGTCGCGGCCCGTCACCAGGCTCGCGCACCCCACGGGGCACACGCTGCACAGCGTCTCCTCGCGCTCGATGTTCCAGGGGCGCGCCTTGAAGTGATAAGGCTCGCTTAAGAGGGCGCCCACGGGGCACAGGTCGATGACGTTGCCCGCATAGGGCGACGTGGCGGGCTGGCCCTCCACGGTGGACACCACGGTGTGCACGCCGCGCCCTTCCAGCATCAGCTGTTCCTCGCCGACGTACTCCCCCATAAACCGGATGCAGCGCTGGCACAGCACGCAGCGCTCTTGGTCCAAGAGAATATAGCTGCTGACCGGGTAGTCCTTGCGGCGCTGAATCTTCGATTCTTCAAACCGGTTCTTGCCGGCGCCATACCAGAATGAATAATCCTGCAGGAAGCACTCGCCGCCCTTGTCGCATACCGGACAGTCCAGGGGGTGGTTGATGAGCAGAAACTCCAGAATGCCCTGGCGGCCCTTTTCCACCGCGGGCCCTCCGGTGCGCACCACCATGCCCTCGCGAACGGCGGTCGTGCACGCCGTTTGCAACTTCGGCATCTTTTCGATTTCCACCAGACAGATGCGGCAGGCCCCCAGAGGGCCCAGCGACTGATGGTAGCAGTAAATCGGGATGTCAATGCCCAGTTTGGCGGCGGCATCCACCACCATCGTGCCTTCGGGCACCGAGATGGTGCGCCCGTCAATGGTTAACTGTGTCATATTGCCTCGCCCCCAGCGGGCACCGCTGCCCCGTGATGTGCTCCACAAATTCCTCGCGGAAATGCTTCAGCGCCGAAACCAAGAATCCCACCGCCGCATCGCCCAGCGCACAGAACGCCTTGCCGTTGATGTTGTCGGAGACGTCTAGGAGCGTGTCGAGGTCGCTCATCTCGCCGTCGCCCCGCTCCAGGCGATCCAGGATGTCGGTGAGCCAAAAGGTCCCCTCGCGGCAGGGGGTGCACTTGCCGCACGACTCATTGCGGTAGAAGCGCACCACCCGGGCCACGGCCCGCACCATGCACGTCGTCTCGTCCATCACGATGCAGCCGCCCGATCCCAGCATGGACCCGGCTTGGACCAGCGACTCGTAGTCGATGGGGGTGTCCAGCTGCGAGGCCGGCATGCAGGGCATGGAGCTTCCGCCGGGAATCACCGCCTTCACCTGGTGGCCGGTGCGCACTCCCCCCGCCGCCTCAATCAGCTCGGCCAGCGTCCAGTCCAGCGGCACCTCGTAGTTGCCGGGCCGGTTCACGTGGCCCGACACCGACATGACTTTTAACCCAGGACTTTTCTCGGTGCCCCACTGGCGGTACCAGTCCGCTCCCTCCAGCACCAGGGGCGGCAGGTTCATAATCGTCTCCACGTTGTTGACCACGGTGGGCCGCCCATACAGCCCCGCGACCGCCGGAAACGGGGGCTTGGAGCGGGGGTTGCCCCGCTTGCCCTCCAGCGACTCCAAGAGGGCGGTTTCCTCGCCGCAGATATACGCTCCCGCCCCGCGGTAGACAAACATCCGGTGCGAGAAGTCCGTGCCCATGACCCGCTCCCCCAGGATTCCCGCCTCTTCCGCCTCGCGAATGGCGGCCGTGAGCCGCTCGTACCCGTGCAGGAATTCCCCCCGAATGTACACGTACGACTCGGGCGCCCCGATGGCAAAGCACGTAATGATCATGCCCTCGATCAGCTGATGGGGGTTGCCCTCCATCAGCTCACGGTCCTTGAAGGTGCCCGGCTCCCCCTCGTCGGCGTTGACCACCAGCACGCGGGCCCGGCCATCTTTGGGGAGAAAGCTCCACTTCATGCCCGTAGGGAAGCCCGCACCCCCCCGGCCCCGAAGACCCGACGCCTTGGTGAGCTCCACCAGCTGGTCCGGCTGGTTGGCCTCCAGCGCCTGCTGCAGCGCCTGGTAGCCCCCGTGCTCGCGGTACACCGCCAGCTGGTGAATGCCGCTCACGTCGCGCTGGCGCAGCAGATAATGCCGGTCGGGGCGGGGGCTACCCATGGTTCGTCACCTCCGGCGCCTCGGGCGCCGAGGGCGGAACCCACCCCTCGGGCTCCGGCACAGGCATCTCCAACAGCTCGCGGAACGCCTCAGGCGCCACCGGTCCCCGGTACACGAGGTTCACTTGGGCGGCAGGCGCCAAGTCGCACGCGGCTAGGCACTCCGCCTCCAGCAGCGTCACCGCCCCGTCGCGGGTGGTTTGGCCCTCCGCGATGCCCAGATGGTGCTCGAGGTTTTCCATCAGGGTGTCGGCGCCCGCCATCATGCAGCTCAGCCCCAGGCACACATGAATCGTGCGCCGGCCCGTCGGCTCTGACCGAAACAGCGTGTAGAACGACACGACAGAGTTCACGTGCTGCCGGGTCATGCCCAAAAGGTCCGCCGCCGCATCCAGCGCCTCCGGCGGAAGCCAGCCCCGCTGGCTGCGGACCCGATGCAGAAACGGCATGAGCGACGACTGGGCATTGGGAAACGTCGCCCGCGACGCCTCCGCCCACTCCTGCCACTCCGCCGGCCAGTTGCGTTCGCTCACTTGTCCACGTCCCCCAACACAATATCAATGGTCCCAATCGCCACGATGACATCCGCCACCAGCCCGCCGCGCGTCATGGTGGGCATCGTCTGCAGATTGTAGAAGCTGGGCGTGCGCGCGCGCCAGCGATAGGGGCGCGCGCCGCCATCCGACACGATGTAAAAGCCCATCTCGCCCTTCGGGCCCTCGACTCCCTGGTAAACCTCGCCCTTGGGCACATTAAAGCCCCCGCTCACCAGCTTGAATTGGTGAATCAGCGCCTCCATGTTGCCGTAAATCTCCTCGCGCGGCGGCAGCGACACTTTGCGGTCGGTGGTTGTGTAGGCGCCCACCGGGTCGATCTTGGCCAGCGCCTGGTTCATGATGCGCACGGACTGCTCCATCTCCTCCATGCGCACCCAGAACCGATCGAACGAATCGCCGCCGGTCCGCACCGGCACGTCAAACTCAAACTCGTCGTAGAAGCAATAGGGGTCCGACTTTCTGAGGTCCATCGGGACGCCCGACGCCCGCAGAATGGGGCCCGTGGCGGACAGCGCCAGCGCATCCTCCTTGCTGAGGCGGCCGACCCCCTTGAGCCGGTCTTCGATGAGCGGGTTGCCCTGTACCAGGTTCTTGTACGACTGCATCCACTTGGGAAAGCCGTCCAGAAAGCGCTGGCAGTTTTCGTGAAACCCTTCGGGCAGGTCGTAAGCCAGCCCCCCCACGCGAAAATAGCTCGGGTTCATGCGCACGCCCGCGGTCTGCTCAATCAAATCCAAGATCAGCTCGCGCTCGCGCAGGCAGTAAAACAGCACGCTCATGGCACCCAGATCCATCACGTGCGTGCCCAGCCACACGAGGTGGCTGCCCAGGCGGCTCAGCTCACTGAACAGGACCCGGATGTACTGCGCCCGCTTGGGCACCTCAATGCCCATCAGCTTCTCCACCGCCAACACGTACGCGAGGTTGTTGGTCAGCGGCGACAGGTAGTCCATCCGGTCGGTCAGCGTATTGGCCTGCTGGTAGGTGTGCGTCTCAGCGGTCTTTTCAAAGCCGGTGTGCAGGTAGCCAATCACCGGCTCCGCGTGCAGCACCGTCTCCCCATCCAACGTGAGCCGGACCCGCAGCACGCCATGCGTGGCGGGGTGCTGGGGGCCAAGGTTCAGCACCATGCTTTCGCGCGACAGCGACGAGTGCAGCCCGGTCTCGAACAAGTCGTCCGTCTTCACGCCTTGGGCCATCAGGCGCCTCCCTTCCCGACGAGGTGTCTCATCAGTCGACCCGCGGGCCCGCCACGGGGTAATCCTTGCGCAGCGGGTGCCCCTCCCAGTCCTCCGGCATGTAGATGCGGTGCACCTCGCCACGGCCGGAGAACACCACCCCAAACAAGTCATACGTTTCACGCTCGGGCCAGTCAGCGCCCGGCCAGATGCCCATCACGCTCGGCATCTCTTCATTGAGATGACACCAGCTTTTGACGCGCACCCGCTCCATGGTGTCGGGGTTCAGCAGATGATAAACCAGCTCAAAGCGCGGCCGGGCGGGAAACCAGTCCACTGCGGTCACGTCCACGAGCAGGCTCATGCCCAGGCTTTGCTTGGCAAAGTCCATCAGAGCCAACAGCATCTCCTTTGGCGCCTTCACGGTCGGCTGGTCGACGGCCGGCACCACCTCGAGGCTGCCAGGAAACCGGGCCTCCAGCGCGTCCAGCACCGGCGCTTGGGTGATGAGCGTCATGCTGGCCCTCCCGCTGCCGCCAGCTCGCGGTACTTGGGCGGCAGGCCCCGCGTGATTTTCTCCTGCAGCTTTAAGATGCCAAACAGCAGGGCGTCCGGCGTAGGCGGACAGCCGGGCACGTACACGTCCACCGGCACCACGTGGTCCACTCCCTGGACGATGGCGTAGTTGTCAAAGACGCCTCCGGACGACGCGCAGGCGCCCATCGAGATGACCCACTTGGGCTCAGGCATCTGCTCCCACACGGTGCGCACCACCGGCGCCATCTTCTGACTCACCCGGCCCGCCACAATCATCAGGTCCGCCTGGCGGGGCGAGGCGCGAAACACCTCCATCCCGAAGCGGGCCAAGTCAAAGCGCGAGTTGGTGACGTTGATCATCTCGATGGCGCAGCACGCCAACCCAAACGTGGCCGGCCAGAGGGATGACTTCTGCGCCCAGTGCGTCATCTTCTCCACGGTCGTGGTGAGAATCCCCCGCTCTGCGGCTTGCTCCTCCACACTCTTCACCGGATCCTGATTCAGTCCCACTTGAATCCCCCCCGTCGCCAGACATAGGCAAACGCCACGGTGATCACGAGCAAAAAGGACAAAGCTTTGAAAAACCCGGCGGCGTGCAGCGAGGCCAAGCTCGTGGCCCACGGATACAGCGCCATGACCGCCACGTCAAACACCAAAAACAGCATGGCCACGCGGTAGAACCGGATCGAGAAGTGCATGACCGGCATCTCAGGCACATTGCCGGACTCGTAGGTCACGCTTTTCAAGCCGCCCGGCGCCCGTGGGCCGAGCCGCTGGGACGTAAACGAGATGCCAGCCGCCAGCACCCCCGCCACCAGCAGATAAATCAAGAGCGCCGCGTACTCGGACATGCTCTGCCTCCCGACCGCGTTGCGATCCAGTCTCTCACGCGGGTCCCGAAGCCACTCGCGGCTTTTGTGCCCGCGTTCACATGCTGATTATACTCTTCTTAGCGTGTCTCGCCAGCGTCGGGACGCGTCGAATTTTGCGCCGCATCCGGCACGTTCTCCGGAGCCCGCCGCGCCTCCCCGACATGCCGGCGGGGACCCAGCGGGCGCACGTCTCGGAGAGGGGCCGCAGAGCCGCCACCCACGCCCCGTCTCCATCTGCACGCCAAGGATTCCTCGCCGGCCGCCAAGAGGCCGGCTCCACAATCCACAACCCCCCCGGAGGCGGTAAAGAGGCACAGCCGCACCCGCGGGCGCAGAGGCGCTGGCGCTGGTCGCCAAGGCGGGCGGTGTCCTCCTCGACGCATTCATGCAGGGATTCACGGCGTGCCTTGGCAGATGTTCAGCGGCCGGCCCGAAGTGGCTCAGGGGCGGTCAACCCTCTGCAGGGCCGTGGCAGCCCACGAAGGGCGTAGTGTCCGGCCGCGCCCGATCGACACGGCCGATTGGCGACGCTTGAGGGTCCCGCGGCGCTCCGGAGGCGCCAGGTCACGCGGGACCTGGGCCGACACTCGGCCATGCACGCCGGCAGCTTTTCGGACCGCGGGTTGTCACGGCCCCGAAGCGAGGGAGCCGGGCGGGCGCTCCCGGGAGCGCCCGCGCGATAACGTGTTGGGCCGCCTAGGCACGGGCACGCGTTGAGTCCGCTGGAACCGGGCTTCGCCGGGCTCTGGCCCGTCCGTGGCGTGCTCCACTCGCAGCGTCCGCCTCGCGGCGTCAGTGCCCCGTGCGCCGCGCCCGCCCCCGCGGTCGAGGCTGCGGCGGCACACCCGTCAGCATGCGCCTCAGCCGATAGGCCACGCTGGGCTTGCTCAAGTGCGGCACCATCGCGCGGCCCAGCTGCTCGAGGGTCCAATCGGGGTGGTCCAGCCGCAGCTGGGCCAGGCGGCGAAACGCCTCCGGCCAAGCGTCCCAGCCCCCCTGGGCGGCTAGCGCGCGCAGCGCATGCTCCTGCGCCACGCCGGTTTCCACGGCCCGGCGCAGGTTGGACGCCTCGCCGTTCACCCGCCGGTTCACGTCGTTCTTCATCGACCGCACGACGGACTCGGCCTCCAGCCGGAGCTGCGCCCGATGGGCCCCGAGGTGCGCCAAGAGCGCCGCCACCTGTTCGTGGTCCTTGACATACACGACCGATCGCCCACGCCGGATGGCCACCTGGGCGGCAACCCCCAGCTGCGCCATCGCTGCCTGGAGGGCCGATGCCCACTCGGCCGACGGCGCCACCATCTCCAGGTGATACGGCCGCCCCGGGGCGGCCACGTAGCCTCGTGCCAGGACCGCGCCGCGGAGCAGCGCGCGAGGCTCGCGCCCCACCGGGGGCTGCAGCGGCGAGCCCGCCAGGCTCACGGTGTAGCGCCGCCGGCGCGGCTCCGACAGCAGTTGCGGCGCCAGGCCCAGGGCTTTGGCCAGCGCGAACGCGCGCCGGGCGACGACGGGGGACGACAGCTCCAGCCGGCCGTCCGCTCCCAGGGTGCGCGCCAGCCCGGCCAGCTCCGCGCGGGCCTCATCGGCGCGTTTCCACGCGACTCGGCTGAGTTCGGCCTTCACTTCGCGCGTGTGCGACCAGCCCGTCCGCATGCGCATCCTCCTCCTGCGCCTGCCTGAGGCGCTGGTCCAGCATGAGGCCCTCCCAAGGGCGTCGCCGCGCCCAATCCGGCTTGAGCCGCAGCAGGAGCCGCAGCGTGGCGCGGGCAACGCGGTCCGAGTTGTGCCGCACCACGCCCGCCACCTCCAGCAGCGGCGCGTGCACCACCAGCACCCGCCGTGGGAACCCCGTGCCGCGCGCCACCGGGGCAGCCCCGCTGGCCCGATAGCGCTCCAGCACCTCCTCGGGCACGGGCTCATCATTGATGAGCACCGCGTCAATGATGCCAGGACCCACGTGGTCCTCTAAGGCCTTGAAGTGGTCATACGCCGAATAGCCGGAGGTTTCGCCCGGCTCCGTCATCACGTTGGTCACATACACCGTGACCGCCCGGGTTTGGCGGACGGCTTCGGCAATCGGCCCGATTAAGAGGCTGGGAATGACGGACGTGTAGAGGCTGCCCGGGCCCAGCACCAGCAGATCTGCGTTGAGAATAGCCCGAACGGCTTCCACCGGCGGCGTCGCATCGCCTGGCTCGAGCCACACGCGCTTGATGCGCTCAGGGCTCTGCCCAATGACGCTCTCCCCACGGCGCACCGATCCGTCGGCCAGCTCGGCCACCAGCTCGATGGAGTCCAGCGTGGCCGGAAACACGTCACCGCGCACGGCCAGCACGCGCGACGAGGCACGCAGCGCCGTGACGAAATCGCCGGTGGTTTCCCGCATAGCCGCCAGGAACAGGTTTCCAAAGCTGTGCCCGCGGAGCTCCCCTTGATCAAATCGATACTGAAACAACTCGCGCATCAAGGGCTCGGCGTCCGCCAGCGCGACCAGGCAGTTGCGCAGGTCGCCCGGCGGGAGCATGCCCATGGCCCCGCGGAGCCGGCCCGAGCTGCCCCCGTCGTCCGCCACCGTCACGATGGCGGTGAGGTTGGCGGTGTAGTCTTTCAGGCCCCGCAGCAGCGCCGGCAGACCCGTGCCACCGCCCACCGCGACCACCTTGGGCCCCCGCGTGCCGCGCCGCCGCACCATCAGCATGCGCGCCAGGGAGTCCTCAGTCACATCAAACGCCTGCGCGAGCGACCGGACCAACTGCAACGTCCCCGCCAGCACGATGGCAATCCCCAGGAGAAGCACCCACAGCAGCACATCGCCATGGCGAGTCCACGCCCGAAAGGGCGCCGTGGTTTGTCCGGATTCCAGCGCAATGGCGGCACCCACGGCCAGCAGGCCCAGGCCCACCATGGCCAGGTAGCGCTTGAAGCGCAGCCCCGGCGCCAGCCACCGCCACACTACCGCCGACTCCCCAGGCTGTCGTCGCCGTCGGGCGGGGTCCCAATGTCGCGGTGCTCCACTTCCACCGGAACCCCCTGCCGCTCCAAATAGCTGGCCAAGCGGTCAGCGACCACCACCGAGCGGTGGCGGCCCCCCGTACACCCGATGGCCACCGCGAGGGATGCCTTGCCCTCGTGACGGTACAGCGGCACCAAAAAGTCCAGCAACTCGGACAGGCGCGCCAGCGTGCTCTGCGTCACCGGCCAGTTGAGAACAAAGTCTTGGACGGCAGGATCGGTGCCGATGCGGGGGCGCAGATCCGCCTCGTAGTGCGGATTGGGCAGAAAGCGCACGTCAAACACCAGGTCGGCATCCAGCGGCAGCCCGTGCTTGTAGCCAAACGACACGACGCGCACCTGAAACGGCAGGCCGCCGGGATCCAGGGCAAACAGCTGCGCCACCCGGTCCCGCGCCTGATGCGGCGTCAGGCTGGAGGTATCCAGCACGACGTCGGCCCGGCCGCGCAAGTCTTCCAGCCGCGCGCGCTCCTGGCGAATCGCCTCCGTCAGCGACGTGTGGGACCCCAGTGGGTGCGCCCGGCGGGACGCTTTGTAGCGATGGATGAGCACGGTCTCCTCGGCCTCGAGAAACAGCAGTGAATAAGGCTGGCCCGCCTCCGCGAGGTCGTCCAGCGCCTGCTCGGCGTCCTGAAAGAAATTCCCGCCGCGGACGTCCATGACGATGGCCGCCCCCACCACTTCGGGCGCCTTGCGCACCAGCTCGGCAAACCGCAGCAGCAACGCAGGGGGCAGGTTGTCGACGCAGAAGTAGCCAAGGTCCTCAAATGCCCGCAGGATCAGCGTGCGGCCGGCCCCCGACTGCCCCGTGATGATGAGAAGCCGCGCCATCTCCCCCCTCCCATCCCCGCAATTATCGCCCAAGTGGGCCCCATGCGCGACGCCGACCCCCCCAAAGTCCAGGCCGTCGACGAATTTCATAGCGATTTCCGTCCCGATCCTGGAGTCCAAGCATGACAGGAGGCTGTTTCATGAGTATGCGCACTACGCTGGGCCTGCTGGCCGGAGCTACCCTGCTCGCGGTGCCGGCGGTGGCGTTTGCCCACCCCTCCCCAGGCATGAGCGCTTGGGGACAAAGTCGCGCCGCGGCCCACCAAGGCGGACCCGCAGCACTCACCGTGGCCGGAGGAGGACAGGTGTCCGCCACCTCCACCACGCAGACCGGTGCGCCGATGGCGCAGGTAGAAGGCGTCTTGAGCGCGCCGCTGGCGGTAACGGCCACCACCAGCACGTCAAGCACCCAGCAGAGTTCGTCGATTTTGTCGGGCGGCGTGGCCGGCTTGGTCGCGATGTTCGGGGGACAAGCCAACGTCCGGCCGGCGGTTACCGTGACCACGCTATCCTCGGTGCAGGCGGCCGCGACCGTCACGCTGGCCTCGGGTGCCTCGTACACACTTGGATCCAACGCCAAGGTCACGTACCGGGGGCAGGCTTACGCCGGCTCCATGCTGTTCCCCGGGGAGCGTGTGCACCTGAC
>JAKADP010000005.1 GCA_021820465.1 Bacillota bacterium | reverse complement strand
GGCACGTAAGCGGTCAACACGTAGCCGATGCTCCACGCCACCACCAGCGCCAGGAAGGCGCCATAGCCAAAAAACATGGAGTAGACCTGGCGCCCCTCGCGGAGATGCATGAACAGCATCACCTGAAGCACCAGCTGCCCAACGGCCAGCACCACAATGATGGGCACCTCGTACGGCCGGAGCCCGGTGGTGCTGCCGACGACATAAAACGCGATGGCCGTCAGGACGAGCGAGCCCACCCCGATGCCCACGTAGAGGGGACCGTGGCTACCCGTGGCCGGGGCGTCTGCCTCTGCGTGCTGCATCCTAACCCACCTTCCCCATCAGATACACAAACGTAAAAATGACCACCCAGACGACGTCGACAAAGTGCCAGTAGAGGCCCAGCACCTGAACTTTGGTCTTCGCCTCCTGCATGAACGTCGGCTTGTAGGTGTATGCCAACAGCGACAGCAGCCAAAACACCCCAAACAGCACGTGCAGCCCGTGAAAGCCCGTCAGAGTGAAGAAGGACGACCCGAACGGGCTGGACGACAGGGTAAGTCCGCGGCTGTAGAAACCCGTGAACTCCTTCGCCTGAAACCCCAAAAACCCAAGGCCCAAAATCGCGGTCGCGACGAGCCACCGGCGCAGGCCCACGACGTTTCCCCGCCGCATCTGGTTGTAGCCCAGCGCCATCGTCATGCTGGACGACAGCAGGATAATGGTCCCGATGAATGTCAGGGGCAAATCAAAGGCGGTCTTGGGTGTCAGTCCGTGATTGGTGTCGGTGTGCAGAAGGAAATACACCCCGATGAGCGAGGCGAAAAACAGCGCCTCCGCCGACAGCCAGACCCACAGCCCGAGGACCGAGTTGTCCATCGGCTCCTGGACCACCAGCGCAGCCGCGGGGCGGTCCGCGCCCCCCACGAGGCCGTGTTCCGTCACACTAGCCATGGGCACTCATCGCCTCCTCGTCTTCGGGGCGCACCCGCACATATTCCCCGGGATCCACCTCAAACATGGAGCGATGCAGCGACACCCCCAGGAGCAGGAGGGCCAACACCTCCAGCCACAGCTGGCTGAAAATGAACCCGTAGCCCGCGGCCACCAGAGTGAGGGCCACCAACAGCGGCACAATGGTGGGCCGCGGCATGTGCACCATGCCAGGGGGGGCATGGTGGGCCCCGGGTGCCTGGGGCGCAGCAATCATGCGGCCATCCCCGTGCAACTTTTCCACCCACAGCGGGTCATACCCGCGGACTAGCGGAATCTTGGCGAAATTATAGGCCGGCGCGGGGGAACTCATGGACCACTCGAGCCCGCGGGCATCCCAGGGGTCCGCCGACGCCCGCTCACCCGCCGCCGCCGACCGCACAACGTTCACCACCAGTGCCAACACGCCCGCCGCCAGAATGAACACGCCAAACGTGGCCACCTGATTCCAGAAGGTGAACCCGAACCCGGGGGAGTACGTGAAGATGCGCCGCGGCATCCCTTCCAGTCCCAGAAAGTGCATGGGGAAAAACGTCACATTGAACCCGATGAACATCAGCCAGAAGTTCCAGCGGCCCAGCCGCTCGCTCAGCATGCGGCCGGTGATTTTCGGAAACCAGTAGTAGAGGCCGGCCAGCAGGGCAAACAGCGAGCCTCCAATCAGCACATAGTGGAAGTGCGCCACCACAAAGTAGCTGTTGTTCAGCTGCAGGTCGGCCGGGGCGACCGCCAACATGACACCGCTCATGCCGCCCAGCACGAACGTAAACAGGAAGCCGACCGCCCACATCATGGCGGTGGTGAAGCGCAGCTGGCCGCCCCACATGGTGGAGAGCCAGTTGAACACTTTGACTCCCGTCGGCACCGCGATCAGCATGGACGTCAGCGCAAAGATGGAGTTGACCCAGGGGCCGTAGCCTAGGGTGAACATGTGGTGGACCCACACCATGAAGGACAGGAAGCCAATCGCCAGGGTGGCCAGCACCATGCTCACATAGCCGAACAGCGGCTTGCGGCTGAAGGCGGGAATCACCTCCGAGATGATGCCGAACGCCGGCAGAATGAGAATGTAAACCTCCGGATGGCCAAAGATCCAGAAGAGGTTAGCCCAGAGCAGCGGGCTTCCCCCTGCCGCCACGTTGAAGTACTGCGCGTGAAAGAGGCGCTCGAAGGTTTGCAGAAACAGGTTCACCGTGAGCGGCGGGAACGCGAACAGCACCAGAATCATGGTGACAAACGTCGTCCAGGTGAACATGGGGAGCCGGAACCACGTCATGCCAGGCGCTCGGAGATTCACGATGGTCACGAGGAAGTTGATGCCCGAGATCAGGGTTCCGATCCCCGCAATCTGAAGGCCGATGTCGTAGAAATCCACCCCGAGGCCGGGGCTGAACTGCGCCCCGCTGATGGGGGTGTAGTTGAACCACCCGGCGTTGGGCGTTCCCCCCAGAAACCAGCTCGAGTTCAGCAGCAGGCCCCCGCCCAAGAACAGCCAGAATGACAAGGCGTTCAAGCGCGGAAAGGCCACGTCGCGTGCGCCGATCTGCAGCGGCACAATGGCGTTGATAAACCCGATGGACAGCGGCATCACCGCCAAGAAAATCATGGTCGTGCCATGCATCGTGAACAGCTCGTTGAACACGGCCGCACTGACTACATGCCCATTGGGATGCATCAGCTGAAGCCGCATGATAAAAGCCTCCACGCCACCGACGAGGAAAAACAGCAGGCCGGCCATCAGGTACAGCTGCCCGATGCGCTTATGGTCCACAACTGTCAGCCAAGACATCAAGCCCCGGTAGGCGGTGGCTTCCCCGGTGCGGTCCAGGTTGGCGGTGCCGGATATGGACGCCATGGTTCTCCTCCTTGTGCCCTGCAGCGTCGCGGCCGAGATTTACTTCAGCTGCTCCAGGTAAGCCACCAGCGCCGTGATTTCCTTGCTCTTCAGGTGCAGGTCGGGCATCTTGGCTCCGGGCTTCACTGCCTGAGGATCCTGAATCCACCGGTACAGGTTGGCCGGCGTGTTGGGAATCAGGTTGGCCGCGATCATGAGGCGCCCCGTCAAGTCGGTCAGGTTGGGCCCCACCACCCCGGCATAGGGTGTCCCGCCAATCGTGTGGCAGGTGCTGCAGCCCACCTGGGCAAAGTACCGGTACCCCGCCTTGGCCAGCGCCGTGGTCGGCGTGGACACCGGGTGCTGCATCGTGGCCACCCAGGCAGCAAACGCCTGGGGGGTCTGGGCATCGACCGTGAGCCGCATGTCGGCATGGCCCGTGCCGCAAAACTCGGCGCACTGCCCGTAATAGATCCCCGGGGTGTTCGCCTCAATCCAAATGTAGTTCTCCTTGCCCGGCACTAGATCCGTCTTGCCGCCCAGCTTGGGGACCCAGAAGGAGTGCATGACATCGGCCGACGTCAGTCCCAGCACGATGCGCTTGCCCACCGGAATGTGCAGCTCGTTGGCGGTAATGAGGTTGCCGTAGCCTGGATATTCAAAGGACCACCAAAACTGATGGCCGGTGACGTCCACGAGCACGCTGTTCTTCATGGTGGGAGACGCGTTTAGGGCAAAGGTCTCTTTGACGGTGCCGACCGCCAGCAGCGCCAGCAGCAGCGCGGGCACAATGGTCCACAACAGCTCGAGCCGGTTGTTGCCTTCCACCTGGGGGGGCAGGGCGGTTTGGCCGGGGCGGGCGCGAAAGCGAATGAGGGCAATGATCAGGACCGCAGCCACCACGACGAAAATCTCAAACATGATCCACATGCTGGAATCCAACAGCTGAACCTGAGCCGCAGCCACCGGGCCAGCCGGCTGCAGCATGGACTCCTTGCCGGTCAGCGATCCGCACCCCGCTGCCCCTAGGACCGTCAACAATCCCACCGGGAGTCCCATCGGGAGCCACCGCCACCGCCGCACCCGGCCCGGCCGTCCCTTTGTCATTCCAACCGCCCCCGATCGATGCGGATAAACGCAGCAAGATGCCGGGAAATGTGATAGGCCGGGGCATGGCGGGTGGGGTCCCCCCGGAATTTTGCCCGCTTGCCATATGCATCCTAGCGTCCCATCGAGATCCCGTCAACAAAATTGGGCCGTTTGGAAGCAGGATTGGGGCCCTCTGGCCCATCCTCACAAGGGCCCTTGGACCCCGCTGCGACCGCCACCAGGGCATGCTGCCACCAGCCTCGGTGCTGGTGGGCGACCTGAAATCCCGCGTCGCTGACCAAATATGCCAGCGCGCCTGGCGTCAGGTAGTGGGGGTCGGGTCCATATTCACCCAGGACCAACCGGCCGCCCGGCTTGAGCACGCGGCGACACTCTGCCAACACCGAGCGCCGATCCCGGGTGGGCACCTCTCCCAGCATGGCCACGCTCACCACCGCATCCAGCTGCGCGTCCGGCCATGGCAGCTGGCGGGCATCCGCCACCGCCACCTGGCACCCAGGCCAGCCGGCCACGCGTCGGCGGGCCCGGGCCACGGCGCCGGGCTGCCGGTCCACCGCCCAAACCTGGCCAGTGGGCCCGACGGCCCGGGCCAAGAGGGCCGTCACCATGCCCGTGCCGGCGCCAAGTTCCCCCACCCGGCTCCCCGGTGGGGGCGTCCAGGCCCGCGTGATCAGGCTGGGCGGGAACAGGGCTCGCCGCAGCGGATTGTCCAGAAACACCGACTCCATCCACACCGCCATGGGGCGCGGCCGGCGCTGGCCCTCCCAGCGCAAAGCCAGAAATCCCACACCCAGCACCACCAGCACGACACCTGCCCCCAGCACCATCACGCCTCCTGCATGCGGAGGGCCCGTTGGGCCCATCCTAGGTCCGCTCATCCTAGCAAAGGGGCGGGCGCTCGCGGGGGCTAGGGAGCGGGGGTTCGACATCGGCTGCAACTGAGTGAGAGACGGGACGCGCGTAGACGCGCAAGGAGATGGGCATGAATCACACGAAGACCTTGAAGGTGGGCAGCCGGGCACCGGCGTTCACCCTGCCCGGCACGGGTGGCCGAGCCATTCGGCTGGCGGACTATGCGGGGCACCGGCTCGTGCTGGTATGCTACCCGCTGGCCTGGACGCCTGTCTGAACCAATGAGATTCCCGCCTTCAGCCGCGCCGAGGCGCGCTTTAGAGCGGTGGGCGCCCAGGTCGTGGGCGTTAGTGTCGATTCTGTTCCCTGCAACGAAGCGTGGGCGAAAAGTCTGGGCGGGCTCACCTATCCGCTGGCCAGTGACTTTTGGCCCCACGGGGCGATGCTGAAACGTTATGGCGTGCTCCGCGACGATGGCATGGCCGACCGCGCCGTGCTGGTGGTGGGTGCCGATGGCACCCTCGAGTTTGTCAACGTGTACGGCGCGGAGGAACTGCCGGAGCCCGAGGAGGTGCTTGCCGCGCTGCCGTGACCCGTGCGCCGCCCATCAAGGGAGGAGCCACCCTCCCTCGACGGGCACGGCGCTTAGCCGCGCGGGGACCCGGCCAGCTGGTGCGCCTGGCGCCAGTTCACCGCGGGGCGGATCGCCGCCAGGTTGACGCGGTCGCGATGGCGCTCCACCACGCCAAATACCTGGTGCAGCAAGGTGTCCGACAGCAGATGAGGCTCTAGGCCCAAGTCCATCAGGTGGGTGTGCTGCGCGTGGTAGTAGTGCTCAGGCGCCTCCACGCGAGGATTTTCCAGGTACTCAATCTGGGTCGCGGGACGGAGCTCCTTCACGAGCTGGGCCAGTTGGGTCAGCGTGAACTCCTCCGTGAACTGGTTGAACACGCGGTACTCTCCTTGGGCCGGAGGGTTCACGCATGCGAGCTCGATGCACCGCACCGTGTCCCGCACGTCCAGCATCCCACGCGTCTGCCCGCCGGTGCCATACACGGTCAGCGGATGGTTGACGACCGCCTGGACGCAAAATCGGTTCAGCACTGTCCCAAACACGCCGTCATAGTCAAAGCGCGTGGCTAGGCGTGGATCCAGTGCCGTTTCCTCGGTCTCCGCCCCGTACACGATGCCTTGGTTCAGATCGGTAGACTTTAGCCCCCACGTCCGGCAGGCAAACATGATGTTGTGGCTGTCGTGAACTTTGGACAAGTGGTAGAACGAGCCCGGCTGCTTGGGAAACGGGAGGACATCCCGCCGCCCCTTGTGCGTGATTTCGATGAAGCCTTCTTCGATATCGATGTTGGGGGTGCCGTACTCCCCCATGCTGCCCAGCTTCACCAGGTGGCACGCGGGCACCACGTCAGCCATGGCGTACAGCAGGTTCAGCGTCCCCACGACATTGTTGACCTGCGTGAACACGGCATGGTCGCGGTCAATCATCGAATAAGGCGCGGAGCGCTGCTCCGCAAAGTGCACGATGGCGTCCGGTCGAAAGCGGGCCAGCATATCGGCCACGAAGGGATAGTTGTTCAAGTCGCCCACGAATGGCTCCAGGGTTTTGCCGCTCACATCCTTCCACGCGCGAATCCGCTCGTGAAAGCCGGTGATGGGCACCAAGCTGTCCACACCCAGTTCCTGATCCCAGAGGCGCCGCACAAAATTGTCGGCCACACCCACATCAAAACCGCGCGCCGACAGATGCAGCGCCGTCGGCCACCCCAAATATCCGTCTGCGCCCAACACCAACACTCGCACTAGTTCTGTCCCTCCAGCTGCCGACTGACTCAAGCGGACCTCGGCGCGCGCCGCGCCCTGCCAACCACGTGTCAACCACGTGCCAACCATTCGTATACGATATTTCTCTAGGGTACAGCATTCGGCCGCCGAGGAACACCCAGAGCCATCGCCAAATCTCCCCACAAATCGTCCACGGCCTCTATTCCCACAGACAGCCGCAACAGCCCCGGGCCGATGCCCCGCGCCGCCCGCTCCTCTGGGGACAATCCACGGTGGCTCGCCACCGCAGGGTACAGCGCCAGGGACTCCACGTCCCCGAGCGTCGTGCCTCGCCCCCACAGCCGAAACGCCCGCCATGCCGCCTCGACGGCCGGGCGCCCGCCCGCAAGGTCCACGGACAGCAGCGCACCAAATCCTCCCCGCCACAGCCGCGCCGCCGTGGCGTGATCCGGATGGCTCGCGAGCCCGGGATACCAGGTCGCGATCCCCGCGGCGGCCAATCGCGCCGCCAGCGCCGCCGCGCTCGCCATCTGGCGCTCGAGGCGCAGCCCCAGCGTCTTCAGGCCGCGCGCCGCCAGCCACGCGTCAAACGGCGACGCCGCCGCACCCGCGTGCGTGCGGTGCGCCAAGACGGCGCGCCCCAACGCGGGATCCACCCCGGCCACGACGCCGGCAGTCACGTCCCCATGGCCGCCCACGAACTTGGTGAGGCTCTCCACCACTACATCAGCACCCGAGGCCACGGGCGCCAGCACCAGCGGCGATAGAAATGTGTTGTCCACCACCAGGCGACCCTGCACCCGGTGCACCGCATCGGCTAAGGCTGGCACGTCGGCAACCCGCAACAAAGGATTCGACGCGCTCTCCACAAATACGACCGCGGGCCGCTCTCGCGCAATCGCGTCGAGAAAGGCCCCCTGGCTGCCGACGGACGCGCGCGCCAAGGTGATGCGCCCCCGGTCCCGCCAGCGCGTCAGCAGCCCGTCGGTCGCGCCGTAAAGTTCCTCGGCCGCCAGCACCGTGGCCCCGGGCGGCACGGCAGCCTCCAGCGCCGCCGCAATGGCGGCCATGCCGGACGCGACCACCACGGCCCAGCTGGCTTCTTCCAGGTCAGCCAGCGCTCCTTCCAGGGCCGCCACGGTCGGGTTGCCCTGCCGGCTGTACTGAAAGCCCGCCTCGCGCCCTCCCAGCACGTCGTCAATTCGATCCAGCGCCTCTGTGCTGTACGTGGTCGAGGCATACAGCGGCGGCACCGTCGGGGAATCCACCACCGTCACCCGCGGCGGATGCACCAGCCGCGTCAGCACGTCCGTCGCCATCCCTCCCGGGCGTATTCTAACCTCCCGACGCCGCTCAAACATGAAGAACCTGCAAACAAAGTGCGCCCAGAGGGTTCGCCCGCCACATATTCCCATATTCTAGGAACCAATGAACCGGCCCGCCGCGAGGAGGCGATGAGATGGCCAGCCCCAGCCGCGAGGATTATTTGGAGGCCATTTGGATTTTGACCCGTGACCGCGGCGCGGCACGAGTGAGCGACATTGCGGCCCGCCTCCATCTGTCTGTCGCGTCGGCCAGCAAGATGGTGCGCCGCTTGGACCAAGACGGCCTGTTGAAATATGAGCGCTATCGGGGACTGACCCTCACCGCCCTGGGCGAGGGGCGCGGGCGGTCGCTGGCGGCGCGCCATGAGATGCTGGAGCGGTTTCTGCAGCAGTTGGGCCTCCGGGATCCCGCCCGCATCCACGACATTGTCGAGGGCATCGAGCACTTCATCGATGGGGAGGCGCTGTCCGCCATCGAGGCGCTGTTGGATCTGGCGGACCGAGATCCCGCCTGGTGGGAGCGCTTTGTGGCCCATCAGCGACAGCGCGCGGGGACGCGCCCCGCCTCCCCGCCCATGCAGACCGACCCCTGACTGTGTACAATCGGTCCAGAATCGGTCCAGCACCGTGGGATGGCCGGACGCCATCCCCTGGGGGAGCCCAAGCGTCCGCACCAGCGCGGCGGGCGGCCCCCACATCTCAAGTCCGGGGGGACACCGGTGGCACGCCGTACATCATTCCGCCGTTCGTTGGGGCACCGCGTCGCTGCAACCCTGGCTGTGCTGGCCGCCGGCGGCATCTTGGGATCCCTCGCGTGGCACTCCTCGCGGGCCGCCGCCCCGCCCCGCCCGGGACGGGCCGCGCTCCGAGCCGTGGCCGCCGCCCACGCCGCCCGGTCGACCCGCCCCATTCGCTGGATCCCCGCGGGGACGTCCCTCCCGTTCCCGTTGCACGAGCCCGATGCCGTTCTGGCCATCTATGGCCAACCCCAGCTCCTTTACGCCAAAAACATTACGCAGCAGGGTCCCATCGCGTCCACCACGAAGTTGATGACGGCCTATCTGGTGGCAGAAAGCCTCCCCATGAACCAAGTCGTGGTCATCTCCCCATCCGCGGCCGCGACCGGCGGCTCGGACATGCGCATGTATCCCGGAGAGCGGTTCACGGTGCGCCAGCTGCTGACCGGCATGCTGATGGTATCGGCCAACGACGCAGCCGTGGCGCTGGCCCAGGCCGTCTCGGGCCACACGGCGGCCTTTGTGGCCCTCATGAACCGCACCGCCCAGTCGCTCGGCCTGCACCACACGCACTACGCCGACCCCGACGGCATCTCTCCTGGGTCCTCGTCCAGCGCCGGCGACCTGCTGCGGCTGGCCGAGCTGGACCTCCAGATCCCGGTGCTGCGCCAGATTATGCGCACCAAAACCGCAAGCCTGCCCAATA
This sequence comes from Bacillota bacterium, assembly GCA_021820465.1. Classification (GTDB taxonomy): domain Bacteria; phylum Bacillota; class Sulfobacillia; order Sulfobacillales; family JAIMBI01; genus JAJZWV01. The sequence goes on along the minus strand of JAKADP010000005.1, from coordinate 69,037 downwards.
ACCCGATCGTGATTAACATCAACGGCATTTTGTGGCGCGACCCCACGGTCATTGGACTGAAGACCGGGTGGACGAGCCAGGCGGCCTGCACGCTGGTGTTCGCAGCCCAGCGGACCGTCAACGGCTACCCTGTGACGCTGGTGGGCGTGCTGCTGCATGCGCAGCTGTTTGCCACCGAGTACGCGGACGCCGAATCCCTGCTGAATTGGGGTTATGGGACCATTGCTCCCACGGTGGACGTCCTGGCGTTCGACCATCAAATGCCGGGGACGCTGAATCCCCAAGGCGCTATAGGCGGCCCTTGACCAGCTTCACCATGGCAGACACCGTGAGGAAGCGGTACCCTTCGCGCTGGAGCACGGGAATCAGCTGCTGGACGGCCTCCACGGTGGCCGGGCCGCCAGTGGGGCCATCGTGGAAAATAATGATCGCGCCGGGTTCCGCCTGATTTTCCACCAGCGTCGCCATGGCCGCCGCGGTGTAGCGGTGCCGCCAGTCCCTCGGATCGATGCTCCAGCCCACCACCACGTAGTGGAGCCCGCCCAGCACCGACAGCGCCGTCTGATCGTAAATCCCTGCCGGCATGCGATACAGCGTGGGCGCCGGCGCGCCGGCCGCCACGATGGCCTGCTGGGCCTGCTCCACCTCGGCAGCCACCACAGCGGCGCTCCGGCCGAAGAGCCCCAGGTGGTTGTACCCGTGGCTTCCCACTTCCATTCCGTCCCGAACTTCCTGGGCTACGAGCGCCGGATAGCGCTCGGCCTGCCGCCCAATCACAAAAAACGTGGCCGGGATGTGGCTCTGCCGCAGCACTCGCAGAATTTTCGGCGTCCATCGGGCGGTGGGCCCGTCGTCAAACGTCAGCGCCAGCACCCGCTCGGCGATGGGCGCCCGAATGATGACCGGCGCGGGCCGGCTGGCCGCCGCCGACAGCCGCGACCCCATCCCGTAAGCCGCCAGCGCCACCGCAAGCCCTGCGGCCGCGGCCAGCCATCGCCACGCCGGTTCCCGCTGCATGCGTGCACGTCCCCCCTGCCCGGCACCCTATCGCTCCGGGTCGGTGTGCTGTATGCAGGCGCGTCCCGAAATACGCCGGTGGCAGAAGTCGGGCGGCCGCGTAGCCTACGGACGTGGTGCGTGCCCGGCGGCAGCGCCAGGCGCCAGGCACCGCGAGGCCGTGGATGACGAGAGAGGAGCCGACGACGACAATGGTGCACCAGAGAGCGATCAACCTGCAGGGGTCGGTGGCGCAGTGGGCGGACGAGCTGGAAGCGGCCGATCCCCAGGCCATCTGTGCCTGGGCCGTCTCCACATTTGGAGACAAGGTGGCCCTGGCGTCCAGCTTCGGCGTGGAAGACATGTGCCTCATCGACATGCTGGTGCGGGCCACCCCGACGCCGCGAGTGTTTTACCTCGACACGGGGCTGCTGTTTCCCGAAACCTACGCGCTGGCCGACGCGGTGGCCGCGCGGTACGGGTTCGTGCCGGAGCGCCGCCGGCCCGCGCTGACGCTGGCCCGCCAAGCCGAGCACTACGGCGACCGCCTCTGGGAGCGGGATCCCGATGCATGTTGCCGCATGCGCAAGGTGGAGCCACTGGGGCAGATGTTAAAGGGACTGGACGCGTGGATCACGGGGATCCGCCGCGACCAGACTCCATTTCGTGCCGGAGCCCGGGTGGTGGAGCTCGACGGCAAGTTTGGCCTCATCAAGATCAACCCGCTGGTGCGCTGGACCACCGGGCAAGTTTGGCGGTACGTCCGGCAGCACCGGGTGCCGTACAACCCCCTGCACGACCAGGGCTATCCGTCTATCGGCTGCGTTCCGTGCACGCGGCCCGTCCGGCTCGGCGACGACCCGCGCGCGGGGCGCTGGGCCAATCTCGACAAAACCGAATGCGGCATCCATCCGGGCGGAGCGCCGCCGGCTTGACGTGCCACGCTAGGGTTCCAGCGATTGAATCCAAGAAGCCAGCTCGCCAAGCGAAAACGGCTTGGCCCACAGCCGGTACGGACCGGCCTCGAGCCCATGCTGGCCTGACATGACGGCCACCCGGGACTGGTCCAGCCCGGCCTGCACCAGCCGATCGGCGGCCAACCGCCCATCGGCGCTCCCGATGTGCCAGTCCACTAGCGCGGCGTCGTAATGCTGGTCCAGCAGCGCGTCCTCCCACCGCTGCGCCCCCACCACCCGGTAGCCCTGGGCCTCCAGCATCACCGTCAGCAGGCGCACGACGCCTGCATCATCATCCAGTACTAAGACGGTCACGCTGCCACCTCAATCTCTCCACGGATCCGTACATTGATGCCCTGGGGCTGGTTCACTCCTGCTTGGCGGCGGCTGGGTGGCCGGTCGCTGCGCTTGCCAGGGTACACGGGCCCCCGCCGGTGTGCATCGCAGCCTGGAGCGCCCTGGCGCCGATGGCACGCGATATTCGCCCATTTTCGCGCCCCTGCGCGCGGATGCGCAATGCGCTATGTGTTGTGGCGCCGGGCGCAGGGGTCCGTCCCCGGCGGGAATCCCCGGACCGCACCAGCCACGGCGGACCTCCCCGGGCGCGTGCAGCACGGCGAGGCGCGGCGATCCCCTGCGATGGGGCCCGAGCGTCCGGCTACCCGCTGTGGCGCAGGGCATCAATCGGATGGAGCCGAGACGCCTTAACGGCCGGATACAATCCGAACACGAGGCCAACCAGCGTGCTGAACACGAAGGCCAGCACCACGGCTGAGGGCGTGAAGACGGCGGGGGTCTTTAGGAACACCGGGGCGAGGCGCACCATCACCAGCCCCGCGCCGACGCCCAGCGCACCCCCGGTGAGGCTCAGCACCATGGCCTCCAGCAAAAACTGCAGCACCACATCCTCCGGCACGGCCCCCACGGCTCGGCGCACCCCGATCTCGCGTGTGCGCTCCGTGACGGACACCAGCATGATATTCATGATGCCGATGCCCCCCACCACCAGCGAGATGAGGGCGGTGCCGGCCAAGAGATTGGTGAAGGTGGCGCGGGTGGCCGACAGCGTGGCCAGCACCTGGTCCTCGGAGGCCACGGTGACCGACGACGCGGATCCAAAGCGATTGGTATACAGGTTCGTCAGCAAATCCTGCGCCTGCGAGGCGGCCAAGGGGGAGCTCGCGCCGACGAGCACGGCCGACAGCTTCTGCGTGCTCAGCAGAAACTGCGCCACCGGCAGCGGGATGAACACCGAATTGTCCTGGCTGGTGCCCGGCCCTTGGCCCACGGGCTGCAGCACCCCCACCACCGTGAAGCGCTGCCCCAACAGCGACACATGCGCGCCGACGGGATTGCCCCCGCCAAAGAGCGCCTGACTCACATTGGCGCCCAGCACCACCGCGTCGCGATTGAGCGCGAGGTCCGCGGGCGCCAGGAATCGCCCGGCGGCCAAGTGGATGGCGCCCAGCGCCTGATACCCGGGCGTGGTGCCCACCACCAGTGCCGATAGGGTGCTGGTCCCCACCGACAGCTGGCCGCCGCTGTTCAACAGCGGCACCACCACGCGCGCCACGGGCGTGTTGTCGCGAATGTAGGCCACCTGGCGCGTGGTGAAGGGAGTTCCGGGTCCGGGCGTCACAAACAAGACATTGGTGCCCAGCGTCTCGATGCGAGACGCCACCGCCTGGGAAGCTCCGTTGCCGATGGCCACGAGGGTAATCACCGCGGCCACTCCAATAATGACCCCCAGCATGGTCAGCAGAGCACGCAACTTGCTGCTCCACATGCCCGCCCACGCCGTGCGCAGGCTGTCCGCCCACGTCATGCGCCGACCCCACCCGCAGTCGGCAACAGCCGGCCGTCCCGCATCTGCAGCACCATCCGGCAGCGCGCGGCCACCTCGGGGGAGTGTGTCACAATCACGATGGTGCGGCCTTGGCCATTCAGGGCCGCGAGCAGGTTCAAGATCTCGTCCCCCGTCTCCGCATCCAGGTTGCCCGTGGGCTCATCGGCCAGCAAGAGGGGCGGATCTCCCACGAGCGCCCGCGCAATGGCCACGCGCTGCTGCTGCCCCCCCGAAAGCTCGGTAGGGCGGTGGTGGGCGCGGTGGGCAAGGCCCATGGCCTCCAGCACGGCTTGGGCCCGCTCCCGCCGCTGGCGCGGCGGGACGCGCCGATACACGAGGGGCAGCTCCACATTGCCCAGCGCGGACAGGGTCGGCAACAGGTTGAACGCTTGAAACACAAACCCAATGGTCCGGTTCCGCTCGCGCGACCAGTCCACCACGCCGAAGCCACTGACGTCGCGGCCATTCAGCCAGTATCGCCCGGATGTGGGCCCATCGAGGCCGGCGAGCAGGTTCAAGAGCGTGGTTTTGCCCGAGCCCGACTGCCCCATGATGGCCGCAAGCGACCCCGTGGGAATTTCGAAGCTCACGTCATGGAGCGCGCGAACAGTGCCCCCGGCCATGGGGTAGTCCTTGACGAGGCGCTCGACCCGGATCATGGCTTGCCCGCTCCGCGGCCCCCGTGGCCCTTGCGGGCGCCGCCGCCCCGCACGGTGCGGCCCTTGGTGCGAAGCTTCTTCGCCCCCGCGGCCGATGTCGGCTGCGCAATGATCACCCGCGCGCCCACCGAAAGGTGCGGCGAAGCGACCGCGGCCGCCGCCGTGGACTCCAGCAGCACCTTCACCGGCACCACCGTCACCTGGCTGCCCTGCAGCACGCGCACCGCCGTGTGTCCCCGCCGCGTCATGAGCGCAGCCAGCGGCACCACCAGCTGGCCATGCACGGACTTGAGGCCGATGGTGACGTTGGCGCTGAGCCCGTAGTACGCCACGTGGGGCATGTTCGCCACCGCAACCTGCACCGCAAACGACGACACGCCGTTCGCATAGGTTCCCACGGGCGCCACGCTCTCGACGGAACCGGAAAACTTCTGGCCGGGATAGGCCGGCAGCGTGACGGCCACGGTTTGTCCCGCGTGCACCGACGGCAGCTCGGTCTCCGGCACCGGCACGGTGACCTGTCGGTCTAGGGAGTCCACCGCCACCACCTTCGCGGTGGAGCCCGAGGATGAGGCGAAGACCACCTCTCCCGGGAACGGAGCCGTCGCGTCAAGCGCCGCGACGGCTTGCCGCAGTGACGCCACGCTGTTCTGGTCGGCGGAGACGGTGGCCTCGGCCTCCGCCAGCGCTGCCGCCTGGCTGGCGCTGCCATCTGCCGCCTCGGCGCTGGCCACCGCCACGCGATCCTGAACCACGCTCGCCTGATCGGCGGCCAACTTCGCCAGCAGAGACGGATCGCTGATCGTGGCAATCGGCTGGCCCGCCCTCACCTGCGCCCCGGAGGACACATGCACCGATCCCACCGTGCCCGCGACGGGACTCGTGTAGGTGGTGCGCCCCTCCGTGGCCAGCGGCTGGCCAGCCGCCACGGCCTGGCCCGCAGACACCAACAGCGTCACCGGGCCGGCTGCGGTGCTGGTCACCGTCAGCGCGTTCACGGCCGCCTGATCTGAGGCCACCGCTGCACTGGCCACGGCCAGGGAGGCCTGCGCCACTTGGAGCGCGCTGCTGGCAGCGGCCGTGTGCGTCGGTGACTGCAGGGCGGCCAGTTGGTCCTCGGCGGTCAGCAAGCTGGCCTCGGCCGCGGCCAGCTTGGCGGCGAGCGTGGGATCCGAAAACGTCGCCAGCACCTGCCCGGAGCTGACCAGCTGACCATCGTGCACCGGAAGCGACGTCAGCGACGCATTGGGCGGCATATCAACAGCATCCGTCTGGGCAGGGACCAAATCTCCCGTCGCTTGATACGTCAGAGACACCGAACCGCGACGCACCGGCGCTGTGAGATACTTGCCCGTCGTCGGTGGATGGCCGGCCGCCACCACGGCATACACCAAGCCCGCCAGCACGATCGTCGTGCCGCCGGCGAGCGCCACCACCCGCGGCATGGCCAAGCCCCGACGCGCTCTCGGCTCCGGCATCCCCATGGCATCCGAGGTTGACACGCTGCTGATCCCTCTCCCCACGGCTCATCTTGGGGTCCGAACGTTCGCAGTGTGGCAGGCCACTGTATAAAAATTATCAAGATTTGCGGTGATCCAGCGCCGCAACCCGGCGGAGGGGGGGAATGAGAAGTTGGGGCTGGCGCCCCAGAAGCCCACCATAGCGCCACGCCGTGGGATGGGGCGATCCGGCGGCCCACGCCCAATGCACCGGATGCGACGTGTCCGCTGACTGGGGATGCGCGCTTAGGGCGCCCCTCCATGCCGGGCGCCGTACGCGTGAAATCCCAGCTCCACCGCCGCCGAAAATAACCCGATCCACCCCGACACGGCCACCCCCACGGCGATGCCCAGGGGCGCCCACAGCTGCATCAGGGGCGTGGTCACGAGGTTGACCACGAAGGTTCCCAGCGCCAGGACGGCCACGACCCCGAGCGAGGGCCACTTGTAGCTCCAGGCATCCAGGAGTCCTCCCGCTAAGGCGCGCCGCCACGTCCACCGCCCCAAAAACAGGTGAGCGATGCTCCAGTACATCCAGAGGCCCGCGCCGACGAAGGCCGCCGCACTGCCCAGCACGGCCAGCACGACGCCGAAGCCCCCGAGGAGGTGCAGCACGGCAAACAGAAGCACGGCCGCCACCGCCGCGGCGGCCCCAATCACCAGCCCGAGGAGCAGGACGCCATACCCGCGGCCCCAGTTGCGCCAGCCTTCCTGCCAAAATGCCGCGGCCGGGAGCCGATCCGGGCTGGTCATGGCTCGGGCCACCACCCCATAAGCGCCGGCGCCCATGAAGGGAGCCACCAGCCCCACCAGCAGTCCGCCTGCCGCGAGAAGCCCTCCCGCCGCGGCCGGCAGCCCCGCCCCAGCCACCAGCGGTGCCAGCGATCCACTGGGCACGCCCGCAGGCGGCCCCAGTGTGCCATATGGCGAAGACCCCACCCCGAAGGCGGACCCCGGCACGGCCACCCCGGACGCCGCCAGAAGGGCCGCGAGGCCGGCCAGCAGCGCAACGCCCAAGAGACCGAGCCAAAGCGCCAGCCACCACGTGTCTCGCCGGCTCCAAGCGACATCCCATGCCTGGTGAAACACCTCATTCAGCACCGCCACCGGCCTCCCTGCTCGCTCATGCCTGCGGTCTCTGCCGTCAGGAGGCACCCGGGCAGCGCCCGGGGTCAGATGCGCTGTCCGTTCTCCCATTATAGAATGGGGCCACGGCTCCACTCAGGGGCCGACTCAGGGACGTCACGGAGAGGAGTATGGCGATGGCCAGCGATGAGAAGGCGCATGCGCCCCGCCTTCGCCTGCGCCTGCTGGTGCAGGGCCGAGTCCAGGGGGTCGGGTTTCGAGCCTGGGCCGCCGAGGCCGCCAACGATTTGGGGCTGTCGGGCTACGTGATGAACTGCGGCGCCGGCGACCTGGTCGAGGCCGAAGTGGAAGGCGACCCCAGCGCCGTGCGCCGGTTTGCTCAGATCCTGCACCACGGACCGCCCCTGGCCGCGGTGCGCAGTGTCCAGTCGCGCGCCGTGCCCCCCCGCCACGCCGAGTCGGCGGTGGTGCCCCCGTTTGTCATCCGCCGCTGACGCATCCTGCGATGCTCAGCGCCTGGCCGCGGGGGGCCGGCTACACGGCCGAGGGCTTGCCGGTGGCTCCGCCGATGGTCCCCGCGATGATGCCGAACACCCCCATGACCAGCGTGAGCACCACCAGCTCCGTCACGCGGCCACCCACGCTGTTGGCCACGGCCGCCTGCTGACTCGCCGTCACGGTTTGGCCGGCGTTCACGACGGTGTGGAACCGCGACACCGGAAAGTGAACCGCAAAGTCCCCGAGGCTGGCCACCAAGCCGCCCACCACGCCGGCCAGTCCTCCGAGCCAGCCGGGCCGCCTCCGCTCGCGCCCGGCACGCCGCCCCACCAAAAACGCCACCACGAGCAGGGCGAGCTGCAGCGCGTCGCCGATATAGGCCGCCAGGGGGGCCGCCCCCCAACTCCCCATGACGAGCGCCGCCACCGCGCCAATGGCACCCGCCACCCCGAGCCACTGCCCCACCGATCGGTCCACCGCGCGCCTCCCCACGGCATGGTATGGCCGTAGCTGTACCAGAGGGCCCCCAGGGCGTCAAGACGGGGCGGCAGAGGGCGGTGTCGCACGCACAGGCCGCCAGTTCACCAGCACCACGCCCGCGACGGCGACCACGCCGCCTGCCAGCGCTGTCCAGGCTGGCACCTCGCCCAGCCACACCCACCCAATGGCTGTCGCGAGAAAGGGGTTCAGGTAGAGCCAGGTGGACACCTGCCCAGCCGGGGCCCGCTGGAGGGCGTGCGCCCACAGCACATACGCGACCGCCGCAGGCAGCACGCCCAAATACACCACCGACCAGACCGCGGCGGGCGGGGCGTGCGCCACGTTGGCCGCCAGGCCTGGGGCAAACACCAAGAGCGGCAGCGTCCCCGCCCAGGTCACCCAGGCCGTCACCGCCAGGGCCGGATATTGGCCCAACAGTGGCTTCTGCGCCACAAAGAAGACGGCAGTCGCGATGGCCGCCGCCACGATGAGGAGCGCACGCTGATGAAACGCTGCCGATCCCGATCCGAAGCTGATGACCGCCACGCCCAGCATGCTGACCGCCAGCCCGAGTAGGGTCCGGCGGGAGAGCCGCTCGGCCAGCCACAGCGCCGCCAGCAGCGCCGTGAACACCGGGGCGGCTGCCACGATGAAGCTGGCGGTCCCCGCCGGGACCATCTGCTCCCCAAAGGTGAGGCAGCCTTGATAGAGGGAAATGCCCACGACGCCAATCAGAGCCAGGCGGGCGACGAGCCGCCGAGGCGGCCAGGGCAGCCGGGCGGCCCGGGTCCATCCCAGGAGAACTAACGACGCGATGCCAAACCGCAGCAGGAGCACGTGCCCCGGCGACAGCCCCCCCAGCGCACTGCGAATGCCGGCAAACGCCGACGACCACAACAGCAGCGTGGCGCCGACGTACGCCAGCGTCTTGCGATCCGGCATGCGCTCCCCCTCTCCGAGGCACCCACGATCCCGGCTGCGATGGCCCCACGGCCATCGCAAGACGCCACGCCCCACCGACGACGGCCGATCAATTTGCCGACTCAGGGCAGGAACCGGCCCGTCCGGCGCGAACGATTAGAAGGGAGCCGTTCCAATTGTGCAGCCGCACGCATGCGGCCCAAGGGAGTGTAGCATCTTGCCCAACATATCCGCGCCGCCCCAAGCCCCGCGCATCCCACACCCGCACGTCCTGCATGGCGTGACCCGCCCGGACGACTACTATTGGCTCCGCGAGCGGGACAATCCCGCAGTGATCCAATATCTCACCGAGGAGAATGCGTATTACGACGCCGTGATGGCTCCGCTCGAACCGCTGGTCCAGCGCCTGTATGAAGAACAGCTGGCGCGCCTCCAGCAAACCGACAGCGACGTGCCCGTGCAGGACGGCCCCTTTTTCTACTATCGGCGCACCGAAGAAGGGGCGGCGTACCCCATCTTTGCTCGCAAGCGCGCTGATGCCCGCGAGGAGCTGGATGGAGTCCCCGAGGAAGTGCTGCTGGACCAAAACGCCTTGGCGGCGGGGAAGGCGTTCTACAGCTTAACGGTCCAGCGCGTCAGTCCCGACCACACCCTGCTCGCCTACCTGGACAATGAGACGGGCACGGACCGCTACACGCTGCACATCAAGAACTTGGCCACCGGCGAAATGTTGGCCGACACGCGGGACGACGTGACGCTATATGGCAGTCTCGAGTGGGATCCCCAGGGCGACGGCCTCTATTGCATCACGGTCGACCCTGTCACCCAGCGCGCCCACCGGCTGGTTCGCCACCGCCTAGGGACTGAGGCGTCGGCCGACGAGGTCGTGTACGACGAAGCCGATGTGACCTATACGCTCCACATCACGCGCTCCCAGAGCCGCCGATTCCTGTTCGCGACGTCCCACAGCACCACCACCCACGAGGTGCGCTACCTGGATACCGCCACGGCGGGACGCACGTGGCACGTGTTTCAGCCGCGCCGGCGCGGAGTGCGGTACACCCTCGAGCATTGGGGGGACAAGCTGCTGGTGCTCACCGACGACCAGGCGCCGGACATGAAGCTTTGGGCGGCGCCGATGGCCCACCTGGACGACCCCTCCGCCTGGACCGAGCTTATCGGGCACCAGGCGGGCCGCCCCCTGGACGACGTGATGCCCTTGGGCGACGCCGTCCTGGTATCAGGACGCGAGGGCGGCTTGACCCAGTTGTGGGTGCTCTATCCTGACGGCTTGCGGCGCCTCAGCTGGCCCGAGGCGGCTTATACCGTCTCGCCGGGAGACAACCGGGCCTATCCGACGGGGGTGGTCCAGGTGCGCTACGCGTCGCTCGTCACGCCGCCCTCCGTGTTTGAGGTCACGCTGGCGGACCTCACGCGCCGGCTCCTCAAGCAGGAGCCGGTGCTGGGCGGCTACCAACCCGAGGACTACGTCCAAGAGCGCCTGGCGGTGACCGCCCAGGACGGTGTGACCCAGGTGCCTGTCAGCCTGGTGTATCGCCGCGGGGCGCGGGACGGCGGGCCCGCGCCCCTCATCCTGGACGCGTATGGGTCTTACGGGGCGCCCTCAGATCCCTACTTCACCAGCACGCGTCTGCCCCTGTTGGACCGGGGCATCATCATGGCCATTGCCCACGTGCGCGGAGGGGGCGAGATGGGCCGTGCCTGGTACGAGGGCGGCAAGCTGATGAATAAGCGCAACACCTTCACCGACTTCATCGACGTGGCACAAGCCCTGGTCGAGCGGGGCTACACCACGCCCCAGCGGCTGGCGGCGCGCGGCCGCAGCGCGGGCGGCCTGCTCATGGGCGCAGTCGCCAACCTGGCGTCGCCGCTGTTTCAGGTCATTGTGGCGGGCGTGCCGTTCGTCGACGTGCTCACCACGATGCTGGACGACTCCATTCCGCTGACCAGCCTCGAATGGGATGAATGGGGCAACCCGCATGACGCCGAGGCATTTGCCTATATGGCCACCTACAGCCCCTATGACAATGTGGCCGCGCAGGCGTACCCCCACCTTTACGTGCACACCGGCTTGAACGACCCGCGGGTGGGGTACTTCGAACCGGCCAAGTGGGTCGCACGCCTGCGGGCCACCAAGACCGACCAGCACATCCTCGTCCTGAAAACCGAGATGGGGGCAGGACACGGTGGGCCGTCCGGGCGGTACCACCGCCTGCGGGACCGCGCGCAGGAAGATGCCTTTGTCCTGCATGCCCTCGGCATCGACGCCTAGGCCCCGCATGCGAGAGAGGCGCACCTTGGGGTGCGCCTCTCTCGCATGCGGGGCTTCAGCCGGACGAGCTTGCGCCCCAGCGGCCCGATGCTACGCGGGCCACGTCGGATCCCCATCCAAGCGAATGCCGTCCTCGCCCGTCAGGGTTCCCACGTTGGCCTGCACCACGATGAACAGCAGATCGCTCGACGAGTTGTTGCGCCAAGCCCGCTTCCCTTCGGGCGCGACCCGAATCATGGTGCCCGGCTTCACCGGCAACACCTCTCCGTCCACCTGGAACTCCCCCGTCCCCCACAGAAACAGGTACAGCTCCTCGTGCTGGCGGTGGGCATGGAGGTAGGGCGACGCCTGACCGGGCGTCGCCCGGTTCAGCGACACCTGCATCCCTGTGAACCCCAGCGTTTGGGCAATAAACTCTTTCTTCGTCAACTCGCCAAGGTTGCCCGCTTCGGCCACCGTGTAGTGGGTACCCTTTTTGGTCGCCGTAACTTCTGCCATGGGGATCCCTCCGTTCGTGTGTCGGCACCTCGCCGGTCCGGGCTCTACAGTCCCAGGCGGCGCAGCAGTTCAGGCTTGCTGACGGCCCCCACCACCCGGTGGGTTTCACGGCCCTCGTCGAAGCGTATCACCGAGGGGATGCTCATGACGCCGTAGCGGCTGGCCAAGTCTGGGTGCTCGTCCACGTTCACCTTGCCCACGGTGACCGCCCCTCGCTGGTCCGCCGCCACCTCTTCGACCAGTGGCGACAGGACGCGGCACGGCCCACACCAGGGTGCCCAAAAGTCCACCACCACGGGGCGCCCCGACGCCAGCACTTCGTCAAATGTGGCCTGCCCCATTTCCATCACATCACTCATCAGACCATCCCCTTCGCGTACCTGCGTCCGTCATCCGGCGTCTGTCGGAAATCCATCCGGTCCCGATCCGTCATCGTCGACCCCTGCCGGCCAAAGCGGTCAGCCGATGCGGCGCGGCCGCGGCAGCGGGCGAACCGCCCCGGCGTCGGCCGCGGCCGCCTGCTCCATGAAGCGGCAAAACAGTGCCGCCAGCGGATCGCGCATCAGGACCGTGGGGTCGTACACCAAGTATACCTGCCGCCGCAGCACGACCCCGCGCACGTGGAACGACCGCAACTCGGGGCCATCGCGGCGTGCGACGGCGGCCGCTGAGACGAAGCTGGCCCCCACGCCGGCCTCCACCGCCGCCAAGACGGCCTCGACCGAGTCGGCCTCCATGACGACGCTCAGGTGGGGCGACCGGCCCGCCTCGACCAGCGCGCGCTCCACCGTCTCCCAGGTTCCGCTGCCGCGCTCGCGCCGCACAAACCGCATAGAGGCGAGCGCATCGGGATGGACCGGGTCCGTGAGGCTGGCCCACTCCCCCGTGGCAGGCGTCACCAGCACGAGGGTGTCCCGCTCGACCGGGACGCTGTCGAGGCAACAGTCCTGGGGCGGGCACCCCATAAAGCCCGCCGCCACGCGATGCTGTCCCACGGCCGCTTCGACGGCCCGTGAATCCATGGTCATGAGGTGCGGCCGCACCCCGCGGTACTGGTCCACAAAGCGCCCCATCCACCGGGTCACGGCCGCCCCGCCCGCATACGAGGCGGTCACCCCCAGCCTGAGGTCTCCCGTGATCCGATCGGGCCGACCCAGCTTCTGCTGCAGGCCCACCCACTCGCCGAGCACCGACTCCACGAAGGCCAAAAACTGCCGCCCTTCTGGCGTCGGCACCAGCGGCGTGCCGGCGCGGTCGATCAGGAGGGTCCCCATCTCCTGCTCCATCCTCTGCAAATGTCGACTCACCGAGGGCTGGGTCATGCCGTACGCGTCCGCCGCCCGCGTCATGCTGCCGCACTCGATGATCGACTTGAAGAGAGCCAAATCTTGTAGCTCCACGCGCACCTCCCTAAAGGACAACACCCCGGCGCCCACCCTCTGCTGGGGCGATCATACCGGGACGGGGCCAATCCGACAAGTAGCATGCAGGCGTAAAGCGTAGGAATGCAACCATCGTATGAACCGGCGCGGACGGGATGCACCGCCGATACGATAGCCACGCGACAATGAGCTATTGGGGAGGACACACCGTGAATTCACTGGAAACGCCCGTCCGCCCGGCAAGGCCGTCCGGCGTATGGCCGGTGGTGGCGTTCATCCTGCTGGCGCTGGCGGGGATTTTCATCGCCAAGTGGAGCCCCTACTTCGTGAAGGCGTTTGCGGTCGCCACCTCGCACACGCTGGGGGCGTCCATCGTGACGGGCACGCATCGCGCCGCCCCCCCCGTGGGCGTGGCCGCCGCCATATCCTATGCCGTCGCCTACGTGAAGGACATTTGGATCGCGTTTATTGCTGGCATGGTCATTGCCGCCGGCATCGAGTCGCTCCTGCCGGACGGCTGGCTGGTGACGCTGCTGGGCCGGGCCAACTGGGGGGCGGCGGGCGTCGCGGCCGCTGCGGCCGTGCCGTCCATGATGTGCACGTGCTGCTCGGCCCCCATTGCCGTGAGCTTGAAGCGCCAGAACGTGTCCACCGGCGCCGTCTTTGCGTACTGGGTGGGCAACCCGGTGCTGAACCCCGCCACCATCGTCTTTATGGGCTTCGTGCTGGGATGGAATTGGGCGCTCCTGCGGATTGGGATGGGACTCCTCCTGGTGGCGGGTGCTGCGTACATCGGAAACCGCTGGGCCACGAGGGCCGAAGCCGCCGCCGTCGCCCACCAGGTTGACGTGCCCGCCCCCGCGCAGACCGGCTCGCGGCCGGCGCGGTTCTTCAAGGCGCTGGCGCGGCTGGCGCGGACCTTGGTGCCGGAGTACCTCATCATCGTGGGGGTGCTGGGCGCGGTGCGCGCCTGGCTGTTTCCCGCGATGGGTCCGGGGCTCGGGGAGAGCGTCCTGCTGTTTTTCGGCCTAGCCATCGCGGGCACGCTGTTTGTCATTCCCACCGCGGGGGAAATTCCCATCGTCTCGTCCCTCATGAGTTATGGCCTGTCCAGCATGGCGGGTGGCGCCCTCATGATGACGCTGCCCGCCATCAGCCTGCCGTCCATGGCTATGGTGAGCCAGGCCATCTCGAAGGCGGACTTGGCGCGGCTGGCCACCTTGGTGCTGGTGGCCGGTCTTCTCACGGGCGTGGTGGCGCACTTTCTCTTGTGACCGCGCGGCGGGCCATCTCCCGGGAGGCGGCGCTGTCGCCGGGCAGGCCCCCAGGACCGGGGCGCCCCGCCTCCCTCGCGGACACCTCATCGGCGCACACCGGCAGCCGCTTGGCGACTCGTCCGGTGGCCAGGACGGCCTCCCCTTATCGGGTCGTCTGAGAAATGGGGCTCGCAGACCCGTCCCCTGATGTGCCCACGCGCATCACCCCCGCCGGCCGGCCGCCCAGGCCCGCCGGCGGGGGTGTCTCTCACGGCCGCCGCCGCTCGGCCATCACGCCTTCGGCGACGGGGCCCCTGGCGCATCGAGTGTGGTGGCGGGAATAATGCCCATGCGCCCTGCGTGAAAGTCTTCGACGGCCTGCACGATCTCCTCACGCGTATTCATCACAAAGGGCCCCCAGTGCGCAATGGGCTCCCAAATAGGCTCACCGCCCAGCAGAAGCACTTCCATGTTGGGGCTCCGCTCACTCTGGCGCGCCCCGGCCGTCACCGTGATGGCGTCTCCCGGGCCAAAGACGGCCAGGTGGCCCTCCGCCAGCGGGGCTCCCTCCCGGCCGGCGGTGCCCTGGCCCAACAGCGTATAAGCCATCGCGCTAAATGCCGGGTTCCATGGCAGGTGCAGCTGGGCGCCCGGCGCCACGCTGGCGTGCGCGAGGACGATGGGCGTCCATGTCGAGCCCGGCCCCTCGTGCCCTCCGAGGCTCCCGGCGATAACGCGAATCAGGCTGGATCCATCGTGCGATGTCAAGAGCAGGAGTCGGCTGCCCCCAATATCCTGGTAGCGTGGAGCCGTCCACTTGAGCCGCTTGGGCAAGTTCACCCACAGCTGAATCCCATGAAAATAGCCGCCGGCCATGACCAGCTCTTCGGTGGGCATCTCGTCGTGCAAAATGCCGCTGCCCGCGGTCATCCACTGGGTGCCTCCGTCTTGGATGAGGCCGCCGCCCCCGTTGGAGTCTTGGTGGCGCATGACCCCGTCCATCAGGTAGGTCACCGTCTCGAAGCCTCGATGCGGGTGCCACGGCGCGCCCTTGGCCTCTTTGGGGCCATAATCCACGGGTCCCATCTGGTCCAGCAGCAGGAACGGATCCACTGCCCGCAGCGCGAGGCGCGGGCCCGGAAAGGGTCGGCGCACCGGAAACCCGGCCCCCTCGGTGAGCCGCTGAGCCTCCGCCACCTGCTGTACGGGGCGCTCCACCACATCGACCCTAGGCTCCGCCACCCGTGGGAGAACCAACCAATTTTCCACCGTGACCGCTGACACGCCATCCCTCCTCTGCCGCACTCCCAGAGCACAACTTTACTTTGTATAGTATAACCGAGCCGGCCCGGTGGATCAATGGGTGCGCCGGGTCCGCCTGCGTCCGTTGGACCTCATCAGCTTGTCCAGCCTGCTGGCCGGAGCGAGCGGTCGCCCCATGTGCGCGGAGCGCAGCAAGCCCGCCGCCGGGACGACGCCCTTGGCACGAGGGGCACGGTCACGGATACGGCCTTGAGGGGCTGCTACGCGTCCTGGCCCTGATGGTCCAGCCGCCGGCCCAGGGCCGCCGCGGCCTCGGTCAGGCTGGGGAGATCCTGAGGACTCTTCGCATAGTGCTGCCACACGACCGCCCCCGACGGGGCAATGGCCAGCATGGCGGGCAGGAGCCCCACCGTGTACCACCGATACTGCTGGCCCAGCGCCTTCAGCACCTGCTGGGAGGGGTCCGCAATCGCCTCGAAGGGCAGGCGCTCCTTCTCAAAGTGGGCGCGGAGCGCCTGCGGGCGGTCCGGCCCGATAGCCACCACCTGGATGCCCGCCGCCCGCAAGGCCGCGTACTGGTCGCGCAGCTGCACGAGCTGCCGCCGGCAGTACGGTCAGAACAGCCCGCGCAGCATCACCACCAGCACGGGCGCGCGCGCCACCAAATCCGAGGCCCGAAACGGCGTGCCGTGAATGTCTTCGGTTTGAAACTCGGGGATGATGCGGGGCTCCATTCGCTTGCCTCCCCATCGCGCACCGATGCCGGTATCATAACAGGAGCGACTGCCGCGTGGCAGAGAGGGGGCTTACGGTTTGGACAGGAGCAAGGCCGACCGGGTGTCCAACCACCTGGCCGGGCCGCGGCTGTACCTCGATGCCGTGGCGGCCGACGATGGGCCGGCGGTGGCGGCCTGGCACCGTGATGGGATGTTCTTGCGCCACTTGGATGCCGCGCCCGCCGCGCCGCCGGCAGCCGAGGCCCTGACGGCCGCGTGGAGCACGCTCAAAGCGGCCGGTGGCTTTCCCTTTGCTGTGCGCACCCAGGGGGAGGCCCCCCGGCTGGTGGGCCTCGTGGCCTTGGACGAAATTCTTTGGGCCCAGCGCGTTGGCTGGATCGCGATGGAGATTGCCCCAAGCGAGTGGGGCCAGGGATTTGGCCGCGAGGCGCTGGGTCTGTTGCTGCGCTTCGCCTTCGATGAAGTGAACCTCAGGCGGCTGTCGCTGACGGTCTTTGCCTACAACACCCGCGCCATTCGCCTATACGAAGGGATGGGATTCGTCCGCGAAGGATCCCATCGGGAGTTTCTGGTGCGGGACGGCCAGCCCCACGACATGCTGCTCTACGGACTGTTGGAGCGGGAGTGGCGGGCGACTCGGCATGCGTAGCCCGACCGCCGCAGACCTCCCCAGCGTCTGGCAGCACGAGGCCTCGGTGCCGGCGGCCTGCTGGGGGCGCGGCCCCACCCCCGCGCCGGTGGACCTGGCCATCGTGGGTGGGGGGCTCACAGCCGCCTGGCTGGCGTACCATGCCAGCCGCCGCGCCGCTGGCCGGTGGGCCATCGCCGCCTTCAGTGACGGCCCGCTGGCCCACGGAGCCAGCGGGCGGAACGCGGGCTTCGTGCTGGGCGGCACCAGCGAGCTGTATGCCACCCTGGTGGGCCAAGTGGGCCGCCCAGCAGCTCGGGAGCTGCTGGCCCTCTCCCAGCAAAATCGCCAGTTTGTGCGCACGGTGCTGAGGGCAGCGGGCCATGGGGCGGAATACCGGGAAACCGGCAGCCTATACCTGGGCGCGCCGGACGAAGGCGAGACACTGGCCCACACCGTGCAATGGCTCACGGAGGACGGCGTGCCGGCCGAGTCTCTCCCGCTCTCTCGCGTGCCGGCGCGCCTCCAGTCGCTGGGGCTGCCTCACGCCGCCTTCTTCCCCGAAGATGGTGCGGTGCAGCCGGTGCAGCTGGCCGCCACGCTGGTGCGCCAGTCCGAGGGCGCTGGCGTGAGCTGGTATGCCGGGGCGCGGGTTGACGGGTGGGCCGTGCAGGAGGGGGTGGGAGTGCGTCTCTCGGTGGGTGGGGACCACGTGTGGGCGAAGCGGGTCGTCCTGTGCACCAATGCCTGGCTGGGGCAGCTGGTGCCGGCCCTGGCGGACGTCGTAAGGCCCACCCGGGGCCAGGTGCTGGCCACCGGCCCGGTGTCGCTTGACTACGCGTACCCGGTGTATGCCGACCACGGATACCTTTATTGGCGGCCCCGCCCGAACGGAACCTTGGTGCTGGGCGGACGCCGGGATCTGGACCCCGACGCCGAGGCCACCGACACGCTGGCCCTCAATCCCCGCATTCAAGCGGCGCTCACCGCCCTGGCGAGTCGCCTGGCCGGCGGGCCGGTCACCGTGGCGCATCGTTGGGCCGGCATCATGGGGTTCACCCCCGACCGTCGGCCTGTCGTCGGTGCCGTGGCTCCCGGCGTCTGGGTCGCCGGCGGCTTCAGTGGCCATGGCGTGGCCATGACCGGTGCGGTCGGGGACTTGGTGGCGCGCCATCTGCTCGACGGCGCACCGCTCCCCCGCTCGCTGGACCCCGGGCGCTTCTATGCCCCCGCGTGACCCAGCAGCAGCCCAATGCTGGCCCCCACGGCCGCGGAGGCGCCCGCCAGCAGCAGAAACTGCACCGCACTTTTGAGGCGGGGGCTGTCGGTCATCACCCCCTTGCCGTACCCGATGGCAAAGGCGGCGGCCAGAGAGGCCCCCCATGCCAGGTTCCGGGCCGCCAGCACGGAGAGCGGCAGCAGAAACGGCAAGACGGGCGGGATGGACCCGACGACTACGGCCACCGCCATCACGACGGCATTGGCCACGGGACTCTCCCACTGGTTTTCATGCACCCCCAGCCGCTCACGCACCATGAATCGGAGCCACCGGGGGCGGGAGCGGGTGATCTCGCGGGCCGCGCGGGGGATCGTGTGGCGCGACAGCCCAATGGCCGACAGCAGCTGGACCACATGGCGCCGCTCATGGGCGGGCCAGCGAGCCAGCTTCGCCTCCTGATCCCGGATTTGCTTTTGCAGAAACGCATTTTGCGTCGAAGACGCCAAGAAGGAGCCAATGCCCATCGATACGGTGGCGGCGCCCATGGCAGACAGCGCCGCCACGAGGACGGCGCCATGGGGCTGGTGGGACAGCACTTCGCCCGACACCAGGCCCACCGTGGCGACGAGGCCATCGTTGACGCCAAAAATCGACTCGCGCAGAATCCCGGCTCGCTGGCGGGACCGCCGCCGCCCGCCCGCCCGCACGCGGGGGGGTCGAGGGCCGGATCCGCTCGTGATGGCCATACTGCGCCTCCCGCTGCGCCCAGCTGGCCGGCACCCACCAGACCGATGTCGGCAAAAAGGGCGCCGCACCAACGCTGACGCGTTGCTGACGTGTTAGGATGAGCCGAAGAGACGCGCCTTAGCCGGCAATTCGCACGCCCCGGCATACGAGTCCGGCGGGCCGTCGCCGAGCGGCGCCCCACAGGAAGGGTGGACCCTTGATGGCCGAGCACATCGACCGCTTCACCGATCCGGTGTTCATGCAGACGGCGTACGGCATCGTGGATCCCCTTCAGGTGCGCATCATGACGCACCGCCGCTATGGCTTGGGGCAGGGGGACATCTTTGGCGCCCTGACGCGCCAGCTGTCCCGGGTAGCCGCGCCGGCATCGGTGTTGGACGTAGGCGCGGGGATCGGAAACTGGTATGCGGCGATTCGTGACGAACTGGGCCCGGCTGTCGTGTACGCCGGCCTGGATCAGTCACCCGCGATGGCGGCCGCCTTGGCCGATCGGCTAAACGGCGACCCGGCCGCCAGCTGCCAGGTGGGCGACGCGCAGCATCTCCCGTGGCCCGACCACACCTTCGACTGGGTGGGCCTCCACTTCATGCTGTACCACGTACCCGACATTGCCGGCGCGCTGGCGGAAGCAGACCGGGTGTTGAAGCCGGGGGGCATTTTGTCCGCCGCCACCAACGGGCCGCTGCAGTACCGCGAGCTCATGGAGCTGCACCGGGCCGCCGTGGCCGCCCTCGGCCTTCCCACGGTGCCCGACGGAGGTCCCTTGCGCTTTTCCCTGCGCAATGGCCGGCGATTCTTCCCCGCCGACCGCATCGTCCAGGTGGAATCCCATGCGGGGGGCTTTCGCTTCCCGGCCGCCGAGCCCGCAGCCGCCTACTATGATTCGGGGTTCTACCGCCAAGGGCTGGAGCCGGAGGTGGCCCGGCAGCACAAGTCCGAACTGGTCGACCTGGTCCGCCACCGGATTGCGGACGCCATTGCCCGCGACGGCGTATTCACGGTGATCAGCGAGAGCGGCTACTTTTGGTATCAAAAATAGGCCCCTCGCTTAGGGCCGCAACTCCCCCGAGCGAGCCACGCGCTCGGCCGCTTCCTCGCCGCTGCGGATGACATCAGGGATGCCCACCCCATGCAGAGCGGCGCCCGCCAGGGCCAGTCCCGGCCAGCGTGCCACCTCGGCTTCCACCTCGGCCACCCGATCCCGATGGCCCACCAGATACTGGGGCATCGCCGCCGGATGCCGATGCACCTGCACTGCGTAGGGGTCGGCCGTCCATCCCAGCACCTGGCGCAGGTCAGCGGCCACCTCGCGGCGAAACCGGTCGTCAGACCACGTGAGCACGTTGTCCTCTCCCCGACTCGTGGCCGCACGCCCGTAAAACGCGCGCACCGGCACGTCCACCGGGTCCGTGCGGTGGGCCCACTTTTGACCCACAAACGTGATGGCGGTCAGCGCCACCCCGCTGCCCGCGGGCACCAGCACCCCCGTCATGCCGGGGGGCGGCACAACGCCTGAGGCATATCGCAGCGTCACCACCGCCAGATTCGCGTAGGGCACCTCGCGCAGCCGCGCGGCCGCCGCCGGCGCCAGCCGCTGAAGCTGGCCCGCCGCCACCCAAGCGGGCGTCGCCACCACGACGCCGTCCACGACGTGGTCCTCGCGGTCGCCGGTGAGCCGATAGCGGGCGCCTTCGGCCGTCACGCTCCGGATGGCCACTCCGGTGTGCACCGGAGTCCGGAGCCGCGCAGCCACCCGGCGCGGCAGCGTCTCCAGCCCGCCCACCAGCGTCACAAATACCGGACCCGGCCGCGGCGGGTGGGCCCGGCGCTCGGCGGCCAAGCCGCGCATGAGGCTTCCGTGGCGGGCGGCAGCCGCCAGCTCGGGGTAGGTGGCCAGCAGGGACAGCTCGCGAATGTGGCCTGCGTAGATTCCCGACAGCAAGGCGGACGCGACGCGGTCGACCCACTCATCCCCGAGGTGCCGTGCCAGAAACCCGCCCAGACTGACGTCTGCCGTCACAGACTCCGGCGGCGCGTCCAAATCCGCCAGGAGGGCTGCCCGGCCCTCGGCCGTCAGCAGGGGCGACCCCTCCAGGCGCTCAGGCTGAAGAGGCACCCCCGCCACCACGCCCGGGGGCAGTGGCCAGAGCTGGCCGTCGAGATACAAGAGGGCCCCGCGGGCCCCGGGGTGGGAGGGCACCAGCTCGCCGGCCAAGCCCACCGCCTCCGCCAGCGCCACTCCGGCGGGCTTGCGGGCCAAGAGGGAATCCGGCCCCGCCTCCATCACCACCGAACCCGGGGGCACCGCCTCGGATCGCACGGCGCCCCCCACCCGATCCGCCGCCTCGTACACGGTCACGCGGGCATCAGGCACCAGCTGCTCCAATCGGTGGGCCGCCGCCAGACCAGCCATCCCCGCCCCCACCACGGCCAACTCACGCACGGCCCTCACCCCCGCCCGGCTCCCGATCCCGCTCGTCCCGGTCGATCACGTCGGCCAGCACCCGGATGAACTCCGGGTCCGCGTTCAGCGACCGCGTGCGCGCGAAGGCGAGCCCCAGCGATTCCGCCAAAGCCCGCGCCTCCACGTCGAGATCGTACAGCACCTCCAAGTGGTCCGATACAAACCCCACGGGGGCGATCAGCCCCGCCCGCCGCCCGGCGGCGGCCCACGAGCGCAAAAGCTCCAGCACATCGGGGCCCATCCAGGGCTCCGGCGTGCGTCCCGCACTCTGCCAGCCCACGTCGTAGGTGGTGAGCCCCAGGATGCGGGCGACTGCGGCAGCCGTCTCGGCCAGCTGCCCCGGATATGGGTCGCCCGTGCTCAGGATCCGCTCCGGCAGGCTGTGCGCGGTGAACGCCACCGCCGTGTCCTCCAGTGGCACCGGCAGCGACGCCGACGCCTCCCGCACCCGGTCCGCCAGCAGGTGCATCAGGCGGGGCTCCACGTGCCACGCCCCAATGGTGTGGCCCGGCAGCGGGCCGGCACTGGCCGCCCGCTCATACGCCCCCACGCTCATCGCGGAATAGTGCGGAGCCTGCACCAGGCCGATGTAGCGCACGGCTCCACGCGTCTGGAGCTCTAAGAGGGCGTCCTCGATCGACGGTGCGGCATGGCGAAATCCGAAGGCCACGCGATACCGGGCCGGACCGTGGCGCCGCGCCAGCTCCTCCTCTAGGCCGCGCGCCACGGCCGCCGTGATCTCGATGAGGGGCGAATGTCCGCCGATGGCCCGATACCGGTCCACCAGCTCCTGCTCCACGGCGGGGTTTCGGGGCCGGTCGCCGCGAATGTGGGCATAGTAGCGGGGAATGTCCTCCACGCCCGCGGCCACCCCGTGCGCCATCACCAACACCCCCACCGGGCCTTCGCGCGTCATGGGCGGGCCCCCCCGTCTGTCCGACCGGGCGCCGCCGCATCATGAACCCACTGGACCAGCCGCCGCACCGTGTCCGGATCCGTGGACGGCAGAATGCCATGGCCCAGGTTGAAGACGAATCCCTGGCTCCCTCCCTCGGCCAGCACGGCTTCTGCCTGGCTGACCAGATGGGGCCATGGCGCCAACAGCGCCACGGGGTCCAAATTGCCTTGCAGGGGCATGCCCCGCGGCACCCGCTGCCGGACATGCCCCAGGGGCTCTCGCCAATCCACAGACAAGGCGGTGGGGCCGTCGGCCATCACCTCCACCAGATGGGACGCGCCCACGGCGAAGGAAATGACCGGCACGCCCAGCGGGGCCAGCTGGGCAAACAGGCGCCGCATGTGAGGCGCCACCCGGGCCTGGTAGTCCGCCCGCGACAGCGCGCCCGCCCAGCTGTCGAACACCTGCAGCACCGACGCCCCGGCGTGGGCCTGGGCCGCCAGGTGCGCGCCCACGACGCGCGACAAGTGCTCCATGAGGGCGTCCCACAGCCCAGGGTCGCTCCACATGAGGCGCTTCGTTTCCACGTACTGCCGGCTGGGGCGGCCTTCGATGAGATAGCTCGCCAGCGTAAACGGCGCCCCGGCAAAGCCAATCAGCGGCACCCCCCCCAGGGCGGCCGTCGAGCGCTCCACCGCTTCCAGCACCTCCGGCAAATCGCGCGCGGGGTCCACCTCGCGCAGCGCCGCCACCGCCGCCGCGTCGCGGATGGGGCGGGCCACCACGGGCCCAACCCCCTCTTGAATCTCAAAGGCGACGCCTGCGGGGCCCATGGGCACCATGATGTCGGAAAACAAGATCGCGGCATCAACCCCCAGATCCCTCACGGGCGCCACCGTCACTTCGGCGGCCAGCGCCGGCGTGCTGGCCAGCTCCAGCATGCTGTAGCGGGCGCGCAGCGCCCGATAGGCCGGCTGATACCGGCCCGCCTGCCGCATGAACCACACCGGCGTGCGGTCAGGAACTCCCCCCGCCAGGGCCGTGAGCAGTCGCGGGGTCGGCCGGCGGCTCACCGCCCCCCCAGGCGCCGGGTCCATCCCTGGGGATCCAGCCGCGTGCCCACGTAAAACGGGCCAAACTCCGCGAACCGGGCGCTGGCCTCGTCAAAGCGCATTTCGTACACTAACTTTTTAAACCAGATGGGGTCGTCGGCCAGCAGGGTGACGCCCCACTCCCAGTCGTCCAGCCCCTGGGATCCGGAGATGATCTGTGTCACCTGCTGGCTGTACTTGTGTCCCACGGCGCCATGGCCTCGCATGAGATGGGCTCGCGCCGCCCGATCCGTCATGTACCAGTTGTCCGCCCCTTGGCGCCGCTTGGACATGGGGTAGAAGCACACGGCGTGCCGGGGCGGCAGGCTCGGGTGCAGGCGCGCCCGAAGCTCCGGATTGGTTTCGGGATCCGGGTTGCCCTTGGCCACGTAGGTCGCCAGTTCGACAACGGATATGTACGAGTAGTGCGGCCGCTCCACGGCGTAAAACGCTGTTCGCTGCAGCGACGCCTTCAGATCAATGAGCTCATCCAGCGTCGGCCGCAGGTGAATCGTCAGGAAGTCGGCGCGGTCGCCCGCCATTTGATATACACCCACACTGCCTTGCTGGTTGCCCGCCAGCGCGGTCCATGCCTCCCACAGGAGCAGCCGCTCGGCCATCGCCGCGTCCCGATCCGCCGGGGGCCACCCCCACCACGTGGGCCAGTCCACCGTGGTGAGCTGGTGCCACACGAACCATCCATCCAGCGTCTCGATCGGCTCTCCCATGCGTCGACCCCCTCTGCCCGCACGATAGCACACCCATCGGCCGTCTCCCACGGGCTTGCCTCGCGGCACGCCACAAAGCCCCCGGCCAGCATGCCGCTGGCCGGGGGCCAAGCCACGAACCCGGGGCGCTCGCAGCGCCTACGCCTTCACCTTGATGCTGTGTGCCATCTTCTTGAGCTGCTGCTGGCCAAAGCTCTGAAAGGTGTTGCTTTGGGCGGTGGACAGCAACTGGCTCGCAATCTGGCTCTTGACGGCATTAAACGACTGGGTGCTCTGCGGCGTCACCGCCGTCACCTGCATCAGGTAGTACCCGGCCGTCGTCGCGGCGATGCCGTACTGGCCCGCCTTGAGGGTGTCCATCTCTGTGACGAAGGACGCCGGAATGCCCGACGAAGCCGCCGTGGCCACCGAGGTGGGAATCGGACCCATCTGGCCTCCACTGGCAGCCGAGGCCTTGTCGAGGGAGTCCGCCTTGGCCAGCGCGGCAAACGTGGCCTTGCCCGCCTTCAGCTCGGCCTCCAGCGCCGTGGCCTGGGCCCGGGTCTTCACCAGGATGGCCTGGACCGTATCCGTGGCCGGCTGGACAAAACTGCTCTTGTTCTGGTTGTAGTACGCCTGGATGGCGGCCGTGGTGGGCTTCTTCACGCTCTTCGTCACCCGGGCGTACGCCGCCTGCAAAATTTCTTGGTTGGTCAGAAAGCTGGAGAAATTCGCCAGGGTCAGCCCCTGGGTTTTGAGCTGCTTTACGAGCGCGGTTTTGCTGCCCGCCTGCTTTTCAATCTGACTCAGTGCGGTCGCCGCCTGCCGGCTCGCCTTGGCATTGGTGGTCCAGTGGTGCGCCAGCACATACTGCTCCACCGCCGACCAGACCATCAGTTGCTTTACCTGGCTGTACTCTGCTGCCTTGTTGGTCGACAGCGGGCTGCCGTTTAACATGCCGAGACTCTTCACCGTCGACAGCCACTCTTGCTTGCTGATGACGTCGTGACCCACCGTCGCCACGGGCGGCGAACTGGCCTGGGCACTGGTGCCACACGCGGCCAGCGCCGCAACCATTCCGCCAGCCATGACGGCCGCCAATCCCTTGCCGATCTTGTTCGCCATCGTGCGACCTCCCCTCGGGCTCGTCCCTCCAACGCCAGAGGCCCCCCGCACCGCAGACCCGTCGTCTGCGGCAGCGCTTGGCCCAGAGCGAGTGTAACATGCCCAGCGAGTCGGGCAGGCGGGCACGAATGGGCCGGCGTCCAGGATCGCACTCAGGCGTGGAAACTTGCCGGATCCGCCATCCGCTACTTCCAGGCGGCCGTGCCGCGGCCAGAGCCCAGCTGCTCCATGGAGCGCACCAGCCTCTGCTGATCAGTGGGCGACAAGCTCTGCCACAGCGGGCCCCACACGGCAAGCCGCCGCTGTGCGACGCGCTCCAAGAGGCGCCGCGCCGAGGCCGTCAAGACCCAGCGGCGCCGCCGATGATCCTGCTCGTCGGTGGCCGACGTCAGGTAGCCGGATTCCGTCAGGCGCTTCAGCAGATTCGACGTCGCCGCGCGGCTAATGCCGAGGCGGCGGGCTAGGTCCGTTCCCGTAGCCGTGTCGTCCTGGAGAATGTGCCACAGCACTCTCAGTTCCCCTACCCGACAGGGCAGCTCGCGCAAATCGTGATGGAGCTGCTTCCAGTAAGCACTCACCGCGTCGTCAAATTCCCACATCAGGTCAACCAAGCTCGCCTGGTCACCTCGGACCCCCATCTCGGCCACCGCTCGCATCGCTGCACCTCCTGCACCCCTCAGTTTGGTAGGGAAGGCGGCCCACCGCAGTGGGCCGTATTCTTACCTAACCATAACCTTCGCAGTCGAGCGCCGGTTTTGGGGTCAATCCCCGACAAACTGCAGCACCAAGCCGCCCGGTGCCGCCACCATGTCTCCGTCCAACTGGTACCCATGCTCCGCCAGGTGCCGGCGCACGCCCTCCAGGCTGTCCACCCTGAGCGCCAGGTGGTCCGGCAGGCGTGTGCCGCTGCGGTCGCCGATGCCGCCCTGGTCGGCGCCCACCGGGAACACCGCCAGCGTCACGCCGCCGGGCAGCCCAAACAGCCGCCGCGTGTCGGTGCCGCGGCGCTCCACTCCCAGGACGTCCGTCAAAAATCCGGTCAGCGCCTCAGGGTCCTCCACCCGCACCGCCACATGGTCCAACGCACCCAATCCCGCCAATGCCATATGTGTCACGCTCCTCGCTCTCGTCGTGC
Organism: Bacillota bacterium; assembly: GCA_021820465.1. Taxonomy (GTDB): domain Bacteria; phylum Bacillota; class Sulfobacillia; order Sulfobacillales; family JAIMBI01; genus JAJZWV01. The sequence goes on along the minus strand of JAKADP010000005.1, from coordinate 42,653 downwards.
TCGCTGGACTCCGCGCTCTCCCCGTGGGTGCGGGAGCGGCCCCGGCCGCCGCATCTCCGGCTCCCATCGCCCGGCTTCGCGCCGCCCGGCCCGGGTCCTGCTCCGGAGCGAACGGCATGTTCGGCCATCCTGGCACTTTCCGAAGATCAGAGACGCGTGGACCCGGGCGGCCGGCGCCCCCCACTATCGTATAATAGAGCCACGGCGCTGCCGAGAGGCAGAAGATTGGCGGCTCCGCGCATTCGGCCAAGTCGAATTGGAACAGAAAAGATGTGAGATAGGTGGCCAGCGAGACGACGATGCCAGTCATCCGGGTATTCACCCAACCGGGGTGAGGTGCCTGCGAAACGGAGAAAGCGTGGCTTTCTCAAGCGGGTTATGTGTTCACCGAGCTGAATCTGCCCGACAATCCGGAGTACATTGACCAGCTGATGGCGCTGGGATCCCGGTCCACGCCCACCACCGTGCTGCAGTGGCCGGACGGGCGGGAGGACCTGATCATCGGGTTCAATCGCCAGGAGATGGAGCGGCGGCTCGGCCGTTAAGGGATGCAGGAGGCAGACATGGAGGACTGGTCATTCGACACCCTGGCCGGAGCGCTGCGCTCCGCCAGCAGCGACCTCAGCACGTTCCACGAAGTGCTGGCGGATAAGTTGACGCAGGCGCTGCCCGCCGGGGCGGTCGTGTTGCGCCACGGCGGCTTTCCGTTCCAGAAAGCCCAGCGGCCGGTGGTGCACATCACGGTGACGCTGGGCGATCAAACGTTCACGGCCGAGCACGCGCATGGCGAGTTCACGTATCGCATCGCGAAGGTGGTCCGCGGCATCGCCCTCAAGACCGAGCCGGCGACGCTCGACCACTGGCTGCACGAGCTGACCACCGCGCTGTGGGAACATGCCCAGGCGAGCGAGTCTGCCCGCACGGCGCTGGAGCAGTTCCTGTTGTAGGCTGCGGCGGCGCGCGGCAGCTGACGCTGTCCCCAAGGAGGTGCGCTTATTCCGATTTGGAGCAGGCGGTCCGGCCCCCGGCCGGACCCCCACGACGAGGCGGCGCGGCTGGCACGGCAAGCCGCGAGCATCGAGGCACTCGAGGCGGGGCGGCTCCCCGTCGACGCCATTGACCGCCTGAACCGACTGAAGTCCGGCCAGGCGCCGTGGACCAGCACGCTCACGGCGCCCGACTTTGCCGTCTCGCGCCACCTGCGCTTGAGGGCACTGGGCCAGGTGGCCGGGTCCTGTGTGATGCATGCGGCCTTCTATCCCGGCTGGCTCACCAACTCATGGGGCAATGGCGACATTCGCCCCTTCACCCTGGCCATTACGACCGCTCGCCAGACGGCCATCGACCGCCTCATGGCGGAAGCGGCGATGCTGGGCGCCCACGGCGTGGTGAACTGCCGCGTCGAGGTGCGGTACCCGGAGTGGGGGGCCGGCCTGTCGGAGTTCACGGCGTTTGGGACCGCCGTCGCATTTGAGGGCCAGCCCGCCCCCGCCCGGCCCTTTATGGGCGGCATGACGGCCGAAGATACGCTGGCGCTGTTCCGCGCGGGCTACATACCCCTCACGCTGTCGTTTTCCACCACCGCCTACTACGTGATGACCACGTGGCAAGCCAACTACTCCGAAAATAGCTGGACCAACCAGGAGGTGCCCGACTTCTCGCGCGCCGTGTATGAAGCTCGGGATTTCGTGGTGGGCGGACTGCGCGCCCAAGCCCGCGAGGTGGCGGCCGACGGGGTGCTGGGCGCCGAGTGGCATATGACCGTCGACGAAATTGAGGTAGAGCGGCCGGCCATGGGCGGCTGGGGCGGCGGCTATGGCAGCGGGTACGGAATGGGGTACGGCACTATGCAAAGCTTTCGGGACCACATCATTCACCTGACGGTGATTGGCACGGCCGTCGGACGGCTCGACGGCAAGCATCCCGCGCCAGCTGTCCGGCCGGTGGTGAATCTGGCGGACCACGCCTTGGACCTCAATGCGGGCCCCGTGGAGTCTGGCGAGACCCTCGCCAACACGGAGGGGGCGCCCGTAGAGCCCTAGATTCGATGGCACCCGACGATCAGATAACTCTGGACTCTGGAAGGAAGGCGAACTATGACTTCGGACACGCCGGCATCGAGTGGAGCGAGCGATCTGCCGCAGCATGCGTTGGAGCGGCTCAATCGCATGCGCCAGAGCGAGCACCGCCTGTGGACCTCTGACCTCACCGTGAACGAGTTCCTGCTGGTGCGCGAGGCAGGCTTCGAGCCGCTGGGCCTCGTCGTGGGGAGTTCGATTTACCACATTGGCTACCAGTCTCAGATGTTCCGCAAGAACGAAGAGCTGACGGTGCTGACGCAGGCCATGTACCACGCGCGCGAGCTTGCGATGTCCCGCATGGAGGAAGAGGCGGACCAGCTGGGAGCGGACGGGGTTATCGGCGTGCGGCTGGACGTGAACCGCTACGAGTGGGGCCCGGGCCTCGCCGAGTTCATGGCCGTCGGCACGGCCGTGCGGTCCCTGGGCGAGAGCCACCGGCCGGCCCACGGCAAGCCCTTTACCAGTGACCTGTCGGGCCAGGACTTCTGGACGCTCTTAAAGGCCGGGTACAAGCCCGTAGGCCTCACCATGGGCAACTGCGTCTACCACGTGGCGCATCAGACGATCGCGCAGAGCGTGCGCGCCATGGGCCAAAACGTGGAGATGGCCAACTTCACCCAGGCGCTTTACGACTCGCGGGAGCTGGCCATGGAGCGGATGCAGACCGAAGCGGCCGAAATGGGGGCCGAGGGCATCGTGGCGGTCCGCATTCAAGAGAAGAGCCACGGCTGGGGCAGCCACGTCATCGAATACTTCTCCATCGGCACTGGCGTGGTGCAGGGCCGCGCGGATCATGTGGTGCCGGAGCCCCAGATGGTGCTTCCCCTGACGGACTAGCGCCTCGAGCCCCATCGGATGAGGAGGGCGCCTGTGGGACCCAGGACCCCGGACCACCCATCGAGCGAAACCGGCCAGCGGCACAGAAACCGCTGGCCGGTGACTGTCGCGCTCTTCATGGCCGCTAGCTTCGCCGAATCGCTGGCCTGGGGCCACTTTACCGCCTTCACCCCCCTGTATCTCCGCCAGCTGCACGTGCCGGCCGACGCGGTGGCCACCTGGACCGGGCTCATGGGGGCTCTCGGCTTGGTAGGGCTGCCCCTGCTGCCATTCTGGGGGGCTTGGGCCGAGCGCTACGGGCGAAAGCCCGTGATTGTCCGCAGCTCGGTTGTCGAGGCGGTGCTGTTTGCGGTCGCGGCCATGGCGCAGACGCCCTGGCAGCTGGCGGCGGCGCGCATGCTGTCGGCCCTGGCCATGGGCAACACCGGCGTCATGCTGGCGGTGCAGTCGGACATCACCCCCGCCCGCCGCACCGGGCTGGCCATCGCGCTGGTGGCCTCGGGATCCTCCGTGGCCGCCGCCGTCGGCCCGCTCATTGGGGGCTTCATCGCCGCCGGCCCCGGGCTGCGCACGCTGTTTTGGATCGACAGCGCCGCCAGCGCGGCCGGCGCCCTGCTGCTGATGGCGTTTCTGAAGGAGGAGCCGCGTCAGAGAAGCACCGCCAAGACCGGGCAGCTGGCGCTCTCGGCGGTCAAGGACGTGATGCGGACGCCGGCCGTGCGCCAGCTGTTTCTGGTGTTCTTCCTATTCGCGCTGGGCATCGGCATGGTGCAGCCGTTCCTGCCTCTCTGGGTGGGCGTGGCGTACCGGCACGCCCACCTGACGACGCCGCTGCCCGTGGTGATTGGCCTCGTGTTTGGGGTGGCCGGGGCGGCGCTGGCGCTTGGCACCCCGCTGTTGGGATGGCTCGGGGACCGCACCGGGGCGCTCACGAGCCTTCGGCTGTCGCTTTTGGGCAACGCCGTGGGCATGGTGGGTCAGGCATGGGTGGCCATCCTGGACGTCATCGCCGTCAGCCGGACGGTCCAAGGGCTCTTTCAGGGGGGCGTCTCCGCCAACCTGATGACGCTCCTAGCCAAGGTCAGCCCGCCAGACCGCAAGAGCTCCATCATGAACCTCTCGATCCTGCCCCAGCAGCTATCCTGGTTCATGGGTCCCCTGCTGGGCACGGCGGCCGTGGACGCCTGGGGACTGCAGGCCATGCTGTGGCTGGCGGCCATCTTGACGGTGGGCGGGGCGCTCACCGCCTACATGGGACTGTCGCGCGTCCAGGCGCACGCGTCGTCCGTCGCGCTGTAGGCGGACAGTCCCTCACGAGAGGGCGTCAGCAGCCTTGGGCGGCGCCTGCTGACCTCCTCTCCCATCCAAACCCCATCCAAACCCCAGCCACCCCCAGCGCCCCCACGGCCAGCACGGCGAATCCGGCATGCACGTGCTGAAACACCGGCACCGCGATGGCCGCGCCGAGTCCAACGAGCCGGCCGCCGGTGGCCCACGCCTGCGCCGCCGCGACCAGCGCGCCGCGGCCGGCTTCAGGCGCCGCCACGAGCACGCGACTCTGGACAAGGTCGGTCAGCAGCCAAAGGGCAAAGCCTTCCGGCACCCCCACCGCCGCCACCACCCAGAACGGCACGGGCTCCGTCATCACCAGCCAGAGGGCGGCCACAAGCAGACAGAGGCTCCCGACCACCCCCGTCACCCGGTCGAGGGCGAGCCGCGGCAGGCACCACGCGGCCAGCAGGCCGGCTCCGTACCAAAGGGCGAGGGCCACGCCGAATCCCAAGGGACCGGCCGACAGCCGCACGAGGATGTAGTCCGTGTACAGGATATTGGCCACCCACATCAGCGCGTTGACCGCGCCCACGACGGCCATCTGGCGCCGGAGTGGCGCCTCGACGCTGCGCGCAGCCCCCGCGCGGCGGACGCGGCCCATCCGGAGGGCCTGCCGGGCGGGCAGCTGAGCGAGCGCCAGGGCGGCCAAGAGATACGCCGCCGCGCTCACGTCAAAGCCAAGCTTGGCCCCCCAGAGGCGGAGGGCCAGGCCGGCCGCCAGCGGCATGACCCCCGAAGCCAGGCTGCCCACCACCCTGAGGCGACTCACTAGGGCCGTCACCCGCCGGCCGTCGGGATCCACAAGATAGTGGGCCATGGCCACCGTGCCCACCCCGGTGGCGGCGCCCATCACCGCGAGCGCGCCCATCGCCGTCGGGATGCCCGCGGCAGTGGCTAGGACCAGCACGACCCCCGCCCTCAGGAGGTACGACGCCACTAGGATGCGTTTGGGGGAATATCGGTCGGCCATCGCACTCCACACCTGGGCCAGCCCTACCCGGGGAAGCATCTGGGCTACCATCGCCAGGGCATAGCTCTTGGGATTCGGCCACAAGGTCAGCATCAGCAGCGCGAGGGCCACTTCACGGAACTGGGCGCCCGACATTACGAGCCCTTCATCGAGATAGAGCCAGCGCCACCAGCGGGAGCTAGACGCGGACGCACGCAAAAACCTCACTCCCCTTCGTCGGTGTCGACGCGGGGAGTGGCCTTAAACCGCCTTAAGGGCGCACGTCTCCCGCGGTGGGCCCAAAGCTTCTAAGAGCCTAATGCCAACCACGGGAATCCCTCCTAAGCCTAGTGGGCTCCGGATCTGGTGTCTTCGCGAGACACCACCGCCTGCCCTAACGTATCAGTCGCCGAGGGTTTCATCAAGCACGATGGCCCCGGCGGGTGCCCCCACGACGCGCCTTCCTCCTGCTGCGCGGTGAACTCCAGGTGACGTCCGCAGCCAGGGATAAAAGTCGGTCTCCCCATCCGCAGCGGAACCAGAGCTAGGCGAAGTGAGCCCGAAGCGAAGGGCAAGAGACAGGCGGACGCCCGCGCGGCGGGTGATTCACCGAGGACATCCCCGGAGGGATGGCGTGTGCGCAGGACCACCTGGGTCCTTCTCGAACGCCCGGCTTCCTTACACAACGCTTGCGGACTCCGCCCGGGCCCCGCTGCCTGATGAGCGCACCGACCGGGCGATGGTAGACTGGTCGTGAAGGGAGGGGAGCCATGCGCATGCGGTCGGCCCAGCCACAGGACGCTCCAATCCTCTCGCGCCTGGCCTTAGCATCCAAGGGCGTTTGGGGCTACGACGCGGGCTTCCTGGAGCAGTGCCGCGACGAGCTCGCGGTCACGCGGGCGGACATCGCGACGCTCATCGTGGAGGTGGCCATCGACGGCCCGGGCGACGCGGCGATCGGATTCTACGTGCTGGACCCGTCACGCCCGGACGCACGGCTGGACAAGCTCTATGTGTCCCCCGACCACCAGCGCCGCGGTGTGGGGCGCAGGCTCTGGTTGTCGGCCCTGCGCCGCGCGGCCCGGGCCGGGGCACAAACCCTCACATGGGATGCGGACCCCCACGCCGTGCCGTTTTATGCCCGGATGGGGGCCGAGGTCATTGGTCAGGCGCCGTCCGGCTCCATTCCGGGCCGCACGCTGCCCGTGATGCGCGCAGCGGTCCCCACGGATCCCGCTCCATAAACGCGTGCGCAGCCGGCCGGGGGGACACTAGCAGAAAGTTGCAGAAGCCATCCTGAAGAAATCGAAGGGGAGGGTCCCGCGATGGCAGTCGCCAACGTTCCGGGAGCGCACACCGCGCTGCTGGTTATGGATGTTCAAACCGGTATCGTGGCCCGATTTGCCGGCGATCCGACTCGGCTCGAACCCATGCGGTCCGCGGTGGATGTCGCACGCGCCGCCAACATCCCCGTGATGTTCGTCCGCGTGGCGTTCCGACCGGGCTTCCCCGAAGTCAGCCCGGCCAATCGCTCGTTTGCAGCCATCGCCCAAGGAGGGGCATGGGCGACGGACCCCGAGATGGCCGCCATTCACCCGGCCGTCGACCCGCGTCCCGACGACATCGTGGTCACCAAGCTGCGGGTGAGTGCCTTTGCCGGCAGCGACCTCGAGGTGCTGCTGCGTGCTCGGGGTGTGACCCACTTGGTGCTGGCCGGCATTGCCACCAGTGGCGTCGTGCTCTCCACGGTCCGCGAGGCGGCTGACCGAGACTACTACCTCACCGTCCTGTCGGACGCCTGCTTGGACATGGACCCCGACGTGCATCGCATGCTCATCGAAAAAATCTTCCCGCGCCAGGCCGACGTCCGAACGGTGGCCGCCTGGCAGGCCGGACTCCGTGCGGCGCCCCATGCCTGAACGCCCCGAGACGGCGACCATCGCGGCCATCGTCGTCAACTGGCACGATTGGCCCAAAACCCTCTCCGCCGTGGCATCCCTCACGGCCTCGGAGCCAAGGACCCCAGACGGCCAGCGCGTCGGGGTCGCGGTCCGCGTGGTGGTGGTGGACAACGAGTCGGCCCCGCCCATCCCGGACTTGCCCCGTGAGGTCGATCTGGTGCGCTGTGCGAACAATTTAGGGTATGCCGGAGGAAACAATGCCGGCATTCGGCACGTGCTGACCCGGCAGCCGGCGCCCGATGCCATCGCGATCATCAACAATGACGCCGTGGTCGACCGCTACATGCTGGCGGAGCTGGCCACCTACCTGGGACAGCATCCCGACGTCGGCGCGGCGGCCCCGGTCCTCCGGGAGCCGGACGGGCGCCACGCCGCCAGCGGCGGGTCGTGGGGCTTCTGGCGTCTCAGGCGCTACGACGAGGCACCGACGGGCCCGCGGCGGGTCGACTTTGCCATTGGCGCGGCGCTGTTGGTGCCCCGTGCCGTGATGGAAGTGGTCGGGGGCTTCGACGAGCGCTTCTTTCACTATGGTGAAGACCTCGACTTCTGCCTCCAGCTGGCACACCGAGGCTACAGCGTGGTGGTGGTGCCCGCCGCCGAGGCGGTCCACGCGGGCCGCAACTCCCTCGCGCGGCGCCCGGACCAGCTGGCCTACTACGTGGTGCGCAATGCGTGGCTGTTTGCCAGAAAGCACGGGCCGGCCGCGCCGATCGGGTGGGCGCAGGTGGCGGCGCACCTGGTGCCGATCCGGTCATGGCTCCGCCGCCGTCCCACCACCGCGGCGGCGGCCTGGCGCGGCTGGTGGGACGGCGTGCGGGGCATTCAGGGGCAAGTCGATATAGGGCGCCGGCGCTGATCCCCCACGGACACGCGTCGCCCGCCGGACAAGCTTTTTGCGGCGGGTCTCCTAGACTCGGCCAGCCGCTACGACGGGTTCATCTGCCCTTTCAAGGCGGTCAGCTCTTGGCTGAGGTGCGCCATCTGCTCCTCGGCCATCAGCAGAAATTCTGGGAGGTGGCCGTCGGCATCGCGGTCCGGGTCCGCCAACAGCCGCTTGAGCTCGGCGTAGATGTCCAGCGTCTGATCCACCTGCTGCCGCAGGCGCTGCACCTGGTCCTCGCGCTGGCGCCGGGCGTCTCCGGCATGGTGCCGCTCAAAGTGCCGGGCCAGCAGGGCCCCCAGCAGCCGGTCATCCGTCGAGACGCGGATGGCGATGGGGGTGCGAGTATGGCCGCGGGCCGCCTCAATCCACAGCAGGGGATCGGGAATGGGCACGCCGTGGGCAAACCCTTCCCAGGGAACCAGCGGCACCTCGATGCGGCGGTGTACGCCAAATGCCATCGCCAAGGGCGCCTCGGTATCTAAGGCAGGCGTAAATCGCACACGCTCCGCATGGGCCAGCAGGTAGCCCACCATGAGGTGGGCGGGGGGGATCCCCATGGTCAGTCGCGCCAGGTGCGCCAGCGTTTGCCGCGTCTCTTCCATCGGATCCTGTGGGGCCGATGCCCCCGATCGATCGAACGGATTGTTGCTCATCGCCAGCCCCCTTGCCATCGCCCGGCCGCACGCATCGGTAGACGATACCGAACTTCCCCCCGGCCGTAAACCGCCCGGAGGCCTCCTGACGCGGGGATTGGCCTCATGCCTCCCCTCGGTCTGGCCGAAATGGGGCCAAATTAAACGGGACCGCGATGTCAAACAGCAGCGCGTACACCACGTCGGCCATGAGAGGGCCCAGCGTGAGGCCATGCCCGTCCGCCCCCACCGCCACTGCCAGCCCGCTCAGCCCCGCCCAGCCCCCCATCAGCGGCAGGCCGTCCACCGGCGCCGGGCCCAGCCACGCCTCCACGGCCACCACACGCCCGTCAGCCACCGCCGGCAGAAGGTCGGCCGCGTCCAGCGTCCGGCGGAGGGTCGCCGCGGACGCCCCGGCTCGGTAGTCGCTGCCCTCGGCGGCCGACACGAGCGCCACGTGGCCACTGTCCAGGGGCGCCACCAGCCGCCCGCGCCCCACAATCGCGACCGGCGGCACGGGCACGCCGTCCAGCAGGACGGTGGTCCAGCGCTGGGCTGCCCACGCCAAGGGAGCCGCCCCCTCTGGCCACAGTCCCGGCGCCTGAGCCCCCGTGGCCAGCACCACGGCCCCGCCGGGGAGAATTTCGCCGGGCAGTCGGACGCCATGCACGCGGTCGCCGCGCACGTCGAGCGCCAGCGCCGGCGTCCCCCAGCGAACGCGTCCCCCCCGGCGCACGAGGGAGGCGCACAGCAGCGTGCCCAAGCGGTGCGGGTCCACCCGCTGGGCGTCGCGGTGCAGCATGCCCGCCTCGATGTGGCGCCCCAGTCCCGGCACCGCCTCCGCCAGGTGTCCGCCCGCCAGCCACTCTGCCGTGGGGTGCCGCCGCTCCACGCGCGGCCGCACGCGCTCCAGCTCCTGGCGGTGGAAGGGACTCTCCGCCACCGCCAGAACCCCGGCTGCCAGGGGAAGCTGGTCGGCCAGGTCGGCATCCACCAGCCAATCGGGCCATCGGTGCATCGCGTCGTCCACCAGATCCACCAGCGGGGGAGCAGCCGCACCATCCAGGGCGGGCGCGACCAGCCCAATGCCGCTCCAGCCGGCCCCGGGCTCCCCTCGGTCCACCAGCGTCACGTCCAACCCTTCGCGCGCCAAGCGCTCGGCCGTCATGAGGCCCACGAGGCCTCCGCCGACAATTACGACATCGGTCAGCATGGTCCACCCCTCTGGCGGTCCTTGTCACGCCCGCCCGGCCAGTCTCTCTCCACTCTACTCCAGCGCTTGCTTCGGCGAAAATTGGGCTCCGGGGAATTTTTAGAGCCCGGCGGGAAATCCTGTGGGACAGGGGCGGCAGGATCCCAGCCCCCGGGCGCGAAGCTCTCCTGGACCCGAGTGGCCAGGAGGGATGCAAGTGCAGTGGCTGGTGTACGTTCATCTGGTGTTTGCCATCGCGCTGATGGCTGGCACGCTGGGGCTCAGCATCGCAACGTTTCGGGCCCGCCCCTCGGGGGCCGTCCCGGCGTCCGTGTGGACCGGCCTCACGCATGTCGACCGGCTCATCGGCCTCCAGGCGGTGGCAGGCGTCGTGCTGTATTTTACCGTGGGCCACGCCAAGGACCCGCTTCATTATTTGTACGGCGCCATCTTGCTGCTGGCCGTCCTCGTAGAGCAGGCCCTGAGGCCCGGGCGGGGGCTCCGCGACGCCATGGCCCGGGACTACGGCCGCTTCAACGAGCCGCTGGTATACGCTATTCTCATCTTTGTGATGTTTTTGCTGGCGGCCCGCGGATTCACCACCGGGCTCTGGGGCTTCTAACAACAATTGCTCGCACGGCCATGGCCTCGGGAGCAGGAATCGGCGCTGGGAGGGCGAATTTCTATGGCAGCCCCAGGAGCGTCGACGAAGAATCGCCGCGTGCCATATAGTGCTGGTGAATCCGCAGCCGTCTGTCCGACGTACCTGGTTCATAGGGTCCACGGAGGCAAAGGGGGAGGGAGAGCATGAAGACCTGGACCGACAACGAATTGCGGGCCCTGATTGTGCTGTTGGGCGACGACGACATCAAGACGGCCCGCATCGCGCGCCAAACCTTATTGGAAGCGCGCCAGCAGGCTCGCCCCTACCTGGAAGCTTCGCGGGAAGCGGACGACCCCCATGTGCGCACGCGCGTGTACGGCATCTTGGAGACACTCCGGCTGGATGAGCTGGGCGCGCGGTTTCAGCGGTTTGCGAGCCTGCCCACCCCCTGGCTGGACTTGGAGGACGGGGCCATGCTGGTCGCCGAATCGGGATACCCCGGCTTGGACCGAGCCCACTACCACCAGCAGCTCGACGAGATGGCCGACGTCCTGTCGACTCGCCTGAGCGGCTTGCCCAAGGGACGCGACGTGATTTCTGCGATGAACGACTATCTCTTCGGAGAGCTGGGGTTTCGCGGCAACGAAGACAACTACTACGATCCCGACAACTGCTATGTGAACCGCGTGCTGGACCGACGGCTCGGGATGCCGATCCAGCTGGCCACGGTCTACTTGCTGCTGGCGCGCCGGCTGCGGCTCCCTGTGACCGGCATTGGCATGCCGGGACACTTTCTGCTGCAGTACAACGACGCCTTTTTCATTGACCCGTTCCATGGCGGCCAAATCTTGTCCCGGGCCGACTGCGTGCAGTTCCTGGTGACCAACGGATTTGGCTATCATCCCTCGTACTTGAGTCCCACGCCCACCCGGTTCATGCTGGTGCGCATGCTCACGATCCTGATTCAGCTGTACAGCCAGAATGATCCCGAGCGGGCGGAAAGCTTGTCCCAGTACCGCGAAGCGCTCACGAGCCTGCCAACGGCCCTGTGATCAGCCGCCGATCCGGTGCATGGTGCGCTCCGGCTTGACAAAGCCTGGCTGGGCAATGAGATGGCCGGCCCACTTCTCGGCGACCGCGTCGCGCATCCGCTGGACGAGCGCTTCGTCGTCTGCTCCGTTGCGCAGCAGCGCCCGCAGGTCGGTCTCGTCGGTGGCAAACAGGCAGTTGCGAATCCGACCTTCGGCCGTGAGCCGCACTCGGTCGCAGTCCGCACAGAACGGCTCCGAGACCGACGCGATTACCCCGAAGGTGCCGCGGCCGTCGCGAAAGCGATACAGGCGCGCCGGGCTGGCCTTGTCCTCTCCCACTTCGTCCACCGGCCCGATGCTCCGCGCCACCTCCAAAATTTCGGCCAGCGTCACCACCGTCTGCCGCTGCCAGATGTTGTCGGCGTCCAGCGGCATAAACTCAATGAACCGGACCACGTGCCCTGTGTCGCGGGCCCACCCCAGAAACTCCCCAATCTCGCTGTCGTTGACACCGCGCATGACGACCGTGTTGATTTTGACCGGGGTGAGCCCCGCCGCCTCGGCCGCCTGGATGCCCGCCAGCACCTCCTTGAGGTAGCGGCGGCGCGCCAGCACTTGAAACCGCACCGGATCCAGGGTGTCGAGGCTCACGTTCACGCCGTCCAAGCCAGCCTGGACCAAGGGAGCGGCCAGGCGCGGTAGCATGAACCCATTGGTGGTCATCGACACCCGATGCACCCCGGGAAGCTGCTTCAGCCGCCGGGTGATGTCCACAACGTCGGGCCGCATCAGCGGCTCCCCGCCGGTAAGCCGAATCGTGTCCGCGCCCATTTCGGCAAATAGCCCGGCTACCCGCACAATCTCGTCAGCGGTCAGCAACTCGTCGTGGGGAAGAAACTCCGCATCCTCGGGCATGCAGTACACACACCGAAAGTTGCACCGATCCGTCAGGGAAATGCGCAGCTTGTGGACGACCCGTCCAAACTTGTCCTGCAGCGCGGGTCGGGTCAGCGGCTCCGTCATCATGCGCACCACCCCCTTGCTGTCGTCGTCTTCAGAACCCCAGTCACTTCTCTAAGTATAGCGGCGTGTCAATGGATCGGGCGCTGACCGACGGCTTCCGCTTGTCCCCGGCTCCAGGAGATGCTCCAGGCAGGGCGCGTGCTTTGCGCGGCACGGCGTCTCTGCGGGGCTGGCGGCTGCCGCGGAAGATAGTGCCAGGGGCATCCGTGTTGGAAGGCTCGCGGCCGTCGTAGAGCGCACGGTGTGGCGGGACCGGCCGCCGCGGGGCGGGGCCGTCAGTCCAGCAGCCGCCGCCAATTGGCCTCGGAGAAGCCCACCGCCATGCCCCGATCCGTCTCCAGAATGGGTCGGCGGATGAGCCGCGGCTCTTCGGCCATGGCTGAGAGCCAGCCGGCCTCATCGGCGACGGCGCTCACCCGCGCCCGGTACGCCGGGCTTCGGGTCGCCAGCACCGCCTCGATGCCGCCGGCCCGGCGCACCAGGTCGTGCACCTCGTGGGCCGACAGGGGGTCGCGGATGAGATCCCGCTCCTCCAGCAAAGCGGCCGACAGCTTCTGGTCGGCCAACGCCTGCGAAAGCCACGCTTTCGCCCTCACGCACGTGCTTCACCCGCGGTAGTGGTATAGGCGAATCATGTCACGCCTCCTACTCCAGTGTGGATCCCCGGCACGGTTGGCACACGCCATAGACGCGCACCTCCTGGTCCACAACCTCGAAGCCCTGCTCGTCCTTGAGCCGCTGCCAGACGCTTGCGGTCCAGTCCGCCGGAATGGGGCCCACCTCCCCACAGCGCACACACACGCGCTTGGGCTGACCGGCTCCGTCCTCACCTGCCCAGACAAACCGGGCGGACGTGTCCTGGGCCCCGCGGTCTTCAATTCGGGCCACGACGTTTAAGGACTCCAAGAGGTCCAGCGTGCGGTATACGGTGGCCAGTCCCACCCGGAGGCGATGCTCCGCCTCCGCCCGCGCCTGCAGCTCCTCGGCAGACAGGGGTGTGTCCCCGTGACCCGCCAGCGTGCGCAGGAGCAGGTGCCGCTGCGGCGTCAGCCGGTGGGACCCGGCCTCCAGTCGCCGATACACCTCTGCCAGCTGCATCGGCCACCACCTTGCCCCGTAAGCTTGTTGGTCCAGCATAAAAGGACTCCCGGCCGCACGCAATCCCATAGGAGGTATCGGCCAACCCGCTGGTGGCAGCCACCCGGCGATCCGCTCGGACGTCGGGATGTCGAGCCCGGCCCCCCGTGGTACACTTCACGTAACCATGCGGCTCTCGCAGGCGTTCACGGAATGACAGTCGACGACAGCGTCAGCTCGATAGAGACAGCTTACGGCAGGAGGGAGCGGCGTGGCCGCTGCGGCATGAAAGGTTTTCTCACCCCAGCCACCGAGTCCGGCGCGAGGGAGCACCTCGGCTTCATCTGGCCGGTGCTGCTCGCGGCCGGCATGACGTTGTTGGCGGCCTGCGGCGGCCCCGCGCCGACCGCGAGCCCGGCGCACCATCACGCCCGACATCCGGCGGCCGCGCCCGTCGCCACGAACACCGGCCCCCGCGACCCGCTCACCGGCCTGCCGACGCCCGTGCACGGCCCGCTGGTGGCTCTCATGATCGAAAACTCCGAATACGCCCGCCCGCAGTTTGGCCTGTCCTCGGCGGATGTCGTGTACGAGGCGTACATGGAGAGCTTTTACTACACCCGGTTCATGCTGCTGTACTGGGGCCACGCGCCCAAGGTCGTGGGCCCGGTCCGGTCGGCGCGGCCGTACTTTGTCAGCTGGGTGCATTCGTGGGGCGCGGCGTATGCGCATGCAGGCGGCTCCACCTTAGGGGACCAGGCCATTATCGCCGACGGGATTCACAACATGGATGGGCTGGCCAACGCGCAGTCGCTTTACTATCGCACCACCGCGCTGCCCGCTCCGCACAACCTCTTCTCCAACATGGCGACCCTGATGGCCTATGCCCGGCGCCACTGGGGCAATCCGGCGGTGACGCCGCAGTGGTCGTTTGCCGCCCCCACGCCGGCTGGCGCCAGCGCACCCCCGTATCAGACGATTACCATGCGCTGGAACACGCGCAACACCATTGAGCAGTGGCGCTGGAACAGCGCCGACGCCGGCTATACCCGCTGGGTGATGTGCCCGGTGTCGTGCAGTCAAACCGGGTACACCCAGGTGATGGGGGAAAACTCGCATCGCCCCGTCGTGGCCAAAAACATTATTTTTCAATACACGACCGAGTACCTGGACAACAGCGACCCCAACCCGAACCCCAGTGACCGGTGGATCCTCATCGACACCCACGGCCAAGGCGTGGCCAAGATGTTTTTGGGCAACCGATACTACGTCGGCACCTGGCGCAATGAAGGCCCGGGCGCCCCCACGCGGTTCTATCTCGCCAACGGCCAGCCGGCCCGCTTCGACCCCGGGCAGACGTGGATTGAAGTGGTGCCCACGGCGGCTTCAGGAACCAGCTTTCGCCTCACGCTGTCGCCTGCCGCCACGCCTTAGACGGGCAAGGCCGCCCGAACGGGCGGCCCTGCCGGACTCCGGAGCCGGGGCGCTTGGGCGCTAGGGCACCCTCACCGCGGGCGGATGCGCCAGGAAGTGGCGGGCCCCGCGCTCCATGACCGTAACCCCCAGCGGCAGCGCGTCCTCATGGATGCGAAAGTGCGGCGAGTGGTGCGGGTGCCCGTCGCCTGCCGGATGGGCCCCCAGCCACAAAAACGCCCCGGGCACCTTCTGCAGGTAGTAGGCGAAGTCCTCTCCCTGCGGCATCGCCGGCGGCTGCTCCACCGTGGCCACGTCCCCCAAGAGGCGCGCCCACTCCTCCACGACCCCTGGGTCGTTGATCACCGCGGGGTACCCCGGCAGGTACTCGCACTCTGCCACGGCGCCGTAAATGGCCGCGATGTGGGTGGCTCGCCGACGAATTTCCTCCTCCACTTGGGCCTGGATGTCGCGGGCGAAGGTGCGCACTGTCCCCGTGATTTCCGCCGTCTCCGCGATGATGTTGAACGTTTGGCCCGCCGTGATGGTCCCGCACGTGACCACCACCGTCTCTGACGGGGGCACGCGGCGGCTCACAATCGTCTGCAGGCTCATTACGGTTTCAGCGGCAATGAGCACCGCGTCCTGGGTGCTCTGTGGCTCAGAGCCATGCCCGCCCCGCCCGTGGATGCGGATGCGAAACCGGTCCGAGTACGCCATGAGGGGACCGGGCTTCAGCCCCACCCAACCGACCGGCCACCCCGCCTGGAGGTGCAGGCCCAGCACCGCTCGCGCTCCGGTGAGCTCCCCGGCCGCAATGAGCTCCACGGCCCCGCCGGGCGGCCGCTCCTCAGCGGGCTGGAACAACAGCCGCACCGTCCCGGCGAAGTCTCGCGCCAGCAGCGCCTGAGCCGTCCCCAGCAGGATGGCCATGTGGCCATCGTGCCCGCAGGCATGCATGATGCCTGGATGGATGGAGCTGAACGACTCCCCGCTGTCTTCGGTGAGCGGCAGCCCGTCCATGTCCGCTCGCAGGACTACCAGCGGCCCAGCACCCTCGCGCCCCTCGATGTCCGCCACCACGCTCGTGCGGGTGGGCCGGCGCGGCGCGAGCCCCCACTCTCGTAGCTGATTCTCCACGTACTGCGCGGTCTCGACTTCCTCATGCGCCAGTTCGGCCAGACGGTGAAGATCCCGCCGCCAAGCCACCAACTGCGCGGCTTCCCCGGTTGCCATGTGGTCCCCCCTGCCCTCTGCGGTCAGCCCTTGGGGCGCTGCCAATTTGTGCGCCTAAAAAATGCGCTGGCCCAGCGCCGACGCAATCAGGTCAGCGGCCAGCGCAGCGGTGCGGTTGTGCTCGTCCAAGATGGGGTTGACCTCCACCATGTCCATCGAGGTCATGACGCCGGCCTCCGCCACCAGCTCCAGCAGCAGGTGGGCCTCCCGCTCGGTCAGGCCGCCTGAGTAAGGCGTGCCGGAACCCGGAGCAAACAGGGGGTCGACGGCGTCGATGTCAAAGCTGACGTGAACCCCATCGGCGCCGCGCGTCACTACGTCCAAGGCGCGCGCCACCACCTCCCGCATGCCGTACTTGTCCAGCTCATACATGCTGAACACCGTGACGCCCTGCTGGTGCATCAGGCGCTCCTCGTCGGCGTCCAGCGTGCGGATCCCAATGTACGCCACGCGGTGCGGGTCTAGAAAGCGCCCCTTGAATGGGGCCAGCAACTCGGGGTGCCCGAGTCCGCAGGCCGCCGAGACCGGCATGCCGTGAATGTTGCCCGACGGGGACGTCTCGGCCGTGTTGAAGTCGCCGTGGGCGTCCACCCACAACAGCCCAGGCTGAGGCTTGACCCGGAGCAGACCGGCGATGCTGCCCATCGCGAGCGAGTGGTCGCCGCCCAAGACGAGGGGAAAGTCCCCCTCTCTAAACGCGCGCTCGACGGCCCGCGCCAGCACCCGGTTGACCTTGACGATCTCCGGCAGAAACTTCAGGTGATGGTCTTGGGGATCGCGGCTCTCGGGAACCGGCACCGGGAGGTTTCCCACGTCCGAGACGGTGTGCCCGATGCGCTTCAATCGTTCATGCAAGTCCGCATATCGAATGGCACTGGGCCCCATGTCCACCCCTCGGCGGTCTGCGCCGTAATCTAGGGGCACGCCGATCACACGAACATTTTTTCCCACTGATGGCCCATGCATGGTGGTTGGCCGCCTCCCTCCAGCGGTAGTATACCGCCTGCCGCCCCGAAGTCTCAGGCCGTCGGGGCGGCTACCGCAGCAGCTCGGCGGGGCGCGGCGGCGGCAGATACTCGGGCGGGGCCGGTCCGCCCACAAACCAGCGCAGCAGGCCCACAAAGATGCACCAGGCCAGATCCCGCTGGTACGGGCCCGCCGTCAGCCGCCGCCCTTCTTGGGCATGCGACAGAAACCCTACTTCCACATTGACCGCGGGAATGGTGCTGTGGCGCAGGACATACTGGTCGATGCGCGTCACCCGCCGATGCGTGCCGGTCAACCCCGAGAGCTCTTCTTGGATCGCATCGGCCAAGACGCGCGACGACAGACCGTCCCAGTAAAACACCTGAGGTCCCACGCCCCCAGACCCGATGTTGGTGTGAATGTCGATCAGCACATCCGCCCGCTGTCGATTGATCCACCGCGAGCGGGCCTGCACCCGATACTTGCGGTGCGCCGGGATGGGATGGGCGGGCGACCAGGTCAGCAGCACGCGGGCCCCCGTCCCCAAGAGGAGGCCGCGCAGCATGTCGGCGACGGCCACATTGATGTCGGCCTCGCGGGCCCCGCGACTCATCGCGCCCGGGTCCCAGCCCCCGTGCCCTGGGTCAATGACGACGGTGCGGCCCGCCAGCATGCCCGCATAGGGCAGGGGGCCGGAGCCCTGAGCCCCCGCCGACCAAGCACGGGCGCCCGCGCCCAGCGCCGCCACGGCCAGTCCCACGGCGGCTATGCCACGCCAAATCTTGTGCAACACGCCGCCCCCCAAGACAGCGTATGCATCCCAGGCCCTAAGAAAAACGCCGCCCCATGGGCGGCGTTCGGTCAGCGCTTGGAGAACTGCGGGCGCTTGCGCGCCTTCTTCAAGCCGTATTTGCGGCGCTCCTTCATGCGCGAGTCGCGGGTCAGATATCCTTCCCGCTTCAGCTGCGGGCGAAAATTATGGTCCAGGCTCACCAGCGCCCGCGCCAAGCCATGGCGCACGGCACCAGCCTGGCCCGACACCCCACCTCCGTGCACCTTGACAATGACGTCAAAGCGCCCGTCGGCGGACAGCGCCTTTAAGGGCTGGAAAATGACCAGCCGCTGGTTGTTGGTGGGAAAGTACTGCTCCACCGTGCGGCCATTCACCCGAAACACGCCCGTGCCGGGCATGATGCGCACCCGTGCCACCGCGTTCTTGCGGCGGCCGGTGCCCCACACTTGCACAACATCCGCCATGTTAGCCTCTGACCTCCCACACGGTCGGCTGCTGACCCGCATGCGGATGTTCCGGGCCCCGGTACACCCGGAGCTTCCGGAACATATCCCGGCCCAAGCTGTTCTTGGGCAGCATCCCGCGGATCGCCTTTTCCACCGCAAATTCCGGCCGACGCTTCATGAGTCGGCTGTACACCTCGCGCTTGCCGCCACCGGGGTAGCCCGAGTAATGAAAGTAAATCTTTTGCTGAAGCTTGCGCCCCGTCAGGACCACTTTTTCGGCGTTCACGATAATGACGTGGTCGCCGGTGTCCAGGTGCGGGGTGTAAATGGGCTTGTGCTTGCCGCGCAAGAGCGTGGCCACCTCGGTGGCCAACCGGCCCAATGGCTTGCCCGCTGCGTCAATCACGTACCACGTCCGCGTGATTTCCGCAGGACGAGCCATGTAGGTCGACACGAGATCCCTCCGTCGTCTTGGTCATGTCGCGGGCGCCGGTTCAGATCGAAGCGTACTCCCGCATTGAAGCCGCGTGTCAGTGTACCAATAGGGCGCGTCCGGCGTCAAGCGCCGCCGAACGTCGATCACGGCAACGTCAGAAGGGGCCGCAGCAAGCGGTAGTCGGTTCGCGACGGCCCTAGGCGCCGAGGAACACGCCGCGTCGAGAGTGGCGATGGACAAAGTTCACCGCCCACTGGCTATGGGGAACCTGACTGCCATCACGTCCTGCGCCGGTGTCGCCTCCACAAGCAACCGGGCCGTGGCGGTTTGGGTATGGAGCGCGTCGTGTCGGGGGCGCCAATAAGTCCGGCCGCTGGGGATTCTCATGCGCCTTGACGTCCACTTCGCTCGGGCCGAGAGGCGCCCGTGCGCTGGGCCATCCCCGCCAAGAGAACTGCCAGAGCCGAGTCGCGCTATGTGTTGGCTGCAACGTGGCTGAGCGGGTTGACGTACGTGATGCCACCGATGGTGGCGCCCGTGGGCCCATCTTCGGACAGGATGATTGAAATGCCGTGCTCCCGCGCGACGGCCCAAATGAGGGCGTCCCACAGGCTCAGCTGATGGGTGGCGATCGCGTCGAGGGCTAGCTCCGGCGTCCGCAGCGTGGGCGTGAGCACCGCCCAGAACCGCGTCAGCGACCGCACTTGGTCTGCGATCCACGCGACGGACTGCTGATGACGGAATGCCACGTCCATAAACTCGTGGAGGACCTGGCTCGTCAGGACGGCGGTTTCGCGGTGCTCGGCCAAGACTGCCACCGCGGCCGCCTTCTTGGCCGCGGTGGTGTCCAGCCCACATGCATAAACCAGCACGTTGGTGTCGATCAGCGCCCTAATCACCGGCCAGAGCGCTCGTGCAACTGGTCTCGGGTCCAGTGTCGTTGGCCGCCGCCGGCGGGCATCTTCGCGAGGGTGTCCAGAAATCCGTCCCATTCGCTGCGTTGGCCTCGGGTGTGCTCGACGTAGGCATCCAGTGCCTCCCGCAGCACCTGACCCTCCGACTTGCCGCTGCAGGACGCCTGCTCTTTCAGCCAGCGCTCCTGATCTCGCCGCAAAAACAACTGCTTGCGAACCACGGATCAACCTCCTACGCTGGTGTGTAGGCGTAGTGTACATCGGGGGTGCCAGGGCATGAGGCGCCTCGGCCCGTGCGCCGATCGAATGCTGTATTTAGATGGCACTGCCGGCTCTGAGCCCAGGCGGAGCAGCGTATCTAGGCGGATCGGGTCATTCACCAGCACGCCGGGCCGGGCTGCAAGCGGGCGGTGGTGGGATCGCTGAGCTTGGCCGCGTCGACGCGGGCGGGAAGGGCAGCACCACCGGATCGGGCACTGAACAGGACGTCCTGGCGGGCGCGAAGGCACTCCGGCGCCCGGACAACCAGACAAGCAGTGAGGCCCGGGGAGCATGGCGCCACGACGCCGGGCCGGCGCACGTATCGCCGTCACCAGACACAGCGTTGGCTCGCGGCGGGGGACGCCCACGAGCCGCCCGGTTGGGCGCGCCTGGGCTTTTGGGGGCAAAAGGCACTCTTTCGGGCGCCGGTGCATCGGGAGGCGCACAGCGCCGCGACACAGGAAGCGCGGCAGCCCGCACCTTTAAGGAACGAAGTACCGGGCAAACGCGGCCTTGATTTCTGCAATCTTGGCCTCGGCGTCTCCCGATTCCACCGCGTCCAGGATGCAGCTGTCCATGTGGTCCTCGAAAACCAGCCGAGCCACCTTGTCCAGAGCCGACCGCACCGCGGCCAGCTGGAGCAGGATCTCCGGGCAGTCCCGGTCGGCCTCCAGCATGTCGCGCACAGCATGCGCATGGCCCTCGATGCGGGCCATCCGATTGATCATGGCCCGCCGGTTGTGTCCTCGCGCGATACGGGCACCTCCCCCCCGAGGCTAGCGCCTAGTGGCGCCGCCGGCAAGGCAGGGCCCCTCGTGGCGTGATGGGGCAGGCTTGCGCTCAACCCATCGCGTCCATAAAATCCCCCCAGGGGGGATCTGGCCTCCCGGAAGATGACCGCGCGGGAGTCGGTGCGGTCGGCCGACGGCAAAGGAGGGAGCCCGTGCTTTCCGTGTCAGTCGTTGTCCTCGTGCTGGCGGCAGCCGGTGTGGCGCTGGTCCATGCCATCCTGCCCGACCACTGGATGCCGGTCGCCGTCATTGCGCGCGCGCAGCAGTGGCCGCTGGCCCGCACCGCCCGCATGGGCGTGTGGACCGGTGTGGGCCATGTGCTCGGCTCTTTCGCCCTAGGCCTGGTGGTTGTTGCCTTGGGATATGGGTTAAAAGGGATTCTGCGCTTCGAGGGCCCCATCGTCGGCATGGTGTTGATGGCAAGCGGCCTAGCCATCTTCCTCTGGAGCTGGCGACAGCCAGGACACGCACATCCGCACGAGACTCCGCACGGCCATGCCCACGAGCATCCTCACCCACACGGCCCTAGCCATCGCGGTGTCGGCGGGCACCGCAGCGTCTGGCTCGTGCCTGTCGGCATCGCGGCGTCCCCCGATCCCACGATACTGCCCGTCTTTTTGGCCGCCGCCGCCGTGAGTGTCCGCACGGCCGTGGTCGTGCTGCTGGCTTACTCCGTGGTCACCATTGTCGCCATGGCCGGACTCACCGTGGCGGCGGCCTGGGGCGGCTACCGCCTGCAGGGGCACTGGCTCGAACACCATGCCAACCAAGTCACCGCCGCCATGCTGGTGGGGCTGGGCTTGGCCGCTTGGCTCACCTTCTAAGGATGCGGCCGCGCCTGGGCCCACCGCGGCTCTAGGCCGTGATATCATCGCCCCATCGCCCGCCCGACTGTCCTCCGGATCTGAAAGGAGACATGCCGACCATGCGCCTGACCGTGTACCGCCACCGGCCGGCGGAGTTTCTCATTCGGGCCGGCCCCTTCCTGGCACGGCACGAGGCCGCCGAAAACCTTTTGTTGGGCTTGGCCCACACGCTCGACACCCAGCCCGACGCCTACAGCCTGCCTGCCTATCTGGCCACCGTGGAGCGCGCCGACGGCGACGTGGCGATGGCCGCGATTCGAACCCCACCCCGCTTCCTGGTACTGTCCCGCAGCGAGGACCTGGGCGCTCCCAATGCGCTGTTGGACGACGTCTGGACCCTGTACCCCGATTTGCCCGGCCTGCTGGGCCCGCGGGCCGTGGCGGAGGGAGCGGCCGACGGCTGGTCGCGGCGCACCGGCCAGGTTTCCCTGCGGACAATGGCCGAGCGCATCTACGAGCTGTCACGCGTCATCCCACCCCCACCGGCTTCCGGACGCCGTCGGTCCGCCACCTCGGAGGACGAGGAGCTCCTCATGGACTGGCTGACCGCGTTTTTCCTGGAGTCCGGTGCGGGGGGCACGGGCGGTGATGCACGGGCCGCCGCGGCCGCGACGCTGCGACAGCGCCTCGGCCGCGAACATGGCGGCCTCGAGTTGTGGGAGGACGGTGAGCCGGTGTCGCTGGCCGGGTATGGGGGTCCGACGCCCACCGGGATTCGCCTGGGCCCCGTCTACACGCCCCCGGCGGCGCGGCGCCACGGCTATGCGTCGGCGCTGGTGGCCAACTTAAGCCAAGCCCTGCTGGACAGCGGGCGCCAGCGGTGCTTTCTCTTCACAGACTTGGCCAATCCCACGTCGAACCGGCTGTATCAGCGGATAGGCTACCGTGCGGTCGCCGATGTGGAGGAATATCAGTTTCAGCGTCCCTGATCCGTCTGGTCCCACCCCTCCCGCACCAGGCGGCGCACCACTTTGCCCGTCGGGCCGGTGGGAAGTTCCGCGACGATCCGAATCTCTCGCGGCCGCTTGTAGTCGGCCAGCTTGGCCCGGCACGCGTCGCGCAGCGCGTCGACGTCCGGGGTCCGCCCGGCGTGGGGCACGACCGCCGCCACCACCACTTGGCCCCGCTTGGGATCGGGCAGGCCCACGGCGGCGGCCATCAGCACGTCCGGGTTTTCCAGCAGCACGTCTTCCACCTCGCGGGGGTACACGTTTTCTCCCGCCACGATCATCATGTCCTGCTTGCGGTCCACCAGCCACAGCCGCCCCGCTTCATCCTGATAGCCCATGTCCCCCAGCGTCAGGTACCCGTCAGCGTCCAGGGCGGCCCGCGTCGCCTCGGGGTTTTGCCAGTATTCCTGCATGAGGCTCGGAGCTTGGACGTACACTTCGCCCACCTGGCCCGGGGCGACCGGCTGGCCCTGCTCGCTCAAGATGCGCACCGATGCGCCCACCACGGGCCAGCCGACGCTGCCCACCGCCTCATCGGGGGCGTGCTGCATCAGGGTCACCCCGCCGTACTCCGTCGCCCCGTAGATGTCGTAAAGCCGCGCGTGCGGAAACACCCGCAGCAGGCGGTCGCGCAGCGCCAGGTCCAACGGGGCCGAGGACGTCAAGGCGACACGAAGGTGCGACGGCTCCAGGGCGCCGCGCTCCGCGGCGTCGGCCAACATGGCCAGCATGCTGGGCACAAACATCGAATAGGTCACTTGGTGCGTGTTGAACGCCTCGACGATATGTCCCGGATGGAACGTGCGGTGTGGATAAATCACGCACGTCGTCCCAATGATCAGGGACAGCGTCACAAACCACATGGAATTGACATGAAACATGGGCAAGAGCGCCATGCCGACGTCGTCGGTGGTAATGGACAGCTCGGCCAGCAGCACCAGCGCAATCATGAGATTGGACCGGTGGTCCCGCACCGCCCCCTTGGGTCGGCCCGTGGTGCCGGACGTGTACACGATTACCCACGGGTCAGCCTCGTGCACCACCACGCGCGGGTCGTCCGCGCTGGCGGCGAGCACGGCGTCCTGCCACTCGCGGCCCACGCGGATGTGCGGGGCGGACGGCAGCAGGCCCCGAAAATCTTCGTCGGCCAGCACCAGCCGCACCTGGGCGTCGGCCAGCACGAACTGCACCTCCGGGGCGGCCCACCGCAGGTTCACCGGCACCGCCACGGCGCCGGCCCGGGCGGCCCCGAAATAGGCCACGGCCATCCACAGCCCGTTGGGCAGCACCAGTGCCACCCGGTCCCCCGGAGCCACCCCCCAGGCCGCGAGCGCATTGGCAAACTGATTCACTCGCCGGTCCAGCTCGCCATAGGTGAGCGTCTCGGCGCCAAACACCAGGGCGGTCTTGTTCCGATGCCGCTGACTCGCCGAGCGCAGCGCCTCGCCAATTGTGAGCATCCTTGCGCACCTCACAGCCTTCCGGTGATCTTGGGCGGAGACCGGTCCGCCCGGACGGCCCGCAGCGCACCGGTTGCGCCCAGTATACAAACGGGGCGCGGTCCGCGCCATGGGCACAATCTATTACCCTGAAGACGCGACGAAGGGACCGGTACCAACCGGACGAATGGAGGTAGGCATATGACCCGGGTGGGCCTCATGACCGTCGGCAGCCGAGGGGACGTGGAGCCGTTTGTGGCGCTGGCGCTGGCCCTGAAGCGGCGCGGAGCCGACGTGCGCCTGGCCACCCACGAGCGATTTCGCCCGCTGGCCGACCGCTATGAGGTGGCGTTTGCGCCCCTGCCGGGCGATCCGGCCGAGCTCATGGCGACGCCGGCCGGCCGCCGCGCCCTCTCCTCCGGGAAGAACGTGGGGCGCTTTCTCACCGCGTTTCGGCAGCTCACCGAACATCTGGCGCTGCCCACGTGGGACGCTGCGCAAGCCGCCCTGCAGGACTGTGACGTGCTGGTGTACTCGACGTTTGCCTTTCAGGGCCACTACTTGGCGCAGCATCTGGGCGTCCGCGCGGTGGCCGCCCACCTACAGCCGCTGCTGCCCACCAGCGCCTTTGCCAGCCCAGCCATGCCGTTTCCCGTTCCTGGCCGCCTGCTGAAGCGCTGGTCCCACGATGCCGTGCTGCGCCTCTTTTGGCAGCAGGCTCGCCCAGGGGCCCTGCGCCTCGCGGCACGGGTTCCCGGCCTGGTCATCCCGCGCGACATGCCCTTCGCCCATGCGCTCCGCGACGAGGAGTGCATCGTGGCGGTGAGTCCGTCCGTGGTGCCGCGCCCCAGCGACTGGCCGCCACAGGCCCACTTGACCGGCTACTGGCGCCTGCCGCCTCCACCCGACTTTACGCCCCCGCCTGCCCTGGTTGCTTTCGTGGAGGAGACCCCTCCTCCCATCTACGTGGGATTCGGCAGCCTGGCCCAGCCAGATCCCACCGCGGTGCGGACGCTGGTGGAGGCGGCGCTCGCGCGCGTGGGTCGCCGGGGTGTGATCCATTCGGGATGGAACGGGATTGCCGGGGCCAGTTCGCCCGCCATCCACGTGGTCGACGACATCCCGCACGCCTGGCTGTTCCCGCGCGTGGGGGCGGTGGTGCACCATGGCGGCGCCGGCACGACCGCGGCCGCGCTGTCTGCGGGGTGCCCGTCGGTGGTGGTGCCCCACTTTGGCGACCAGTGGTTCTGGGCCGAGCGCGTGGAGCACCTTGAGGCGGGCGTCTCGGTGCCGCGGCGCCGACTCACCGCCGACCGGCTGGCAGCCGCCGTGGCGGCGGCGCTCGCCCGGCCGTTTCCGGCAGCGCTGGCGGCTCGGCTCGCCGCGGAGGACGGTGCAGATGCCGCCGCGCGCGTCGTGCTGGGCCCGTGACGAGTGGCGGGCGGCGGGCGCTTCGCCTATCATGGCGCCACGCAAGCCGCTCAGCGGCTGCAGCTTTCGTCAAAGGTGGGAGACTATGCAGCCCGTAAGCGCGGGAGATCGAACTCCGGTGATTCTGGACGTGGACACGGGCATCGACGATGCCATGGCGATCTGGTACGCGCTGGCATCCCCCCGGCTGGATGTCCGCGGCATCACCACTTGCTTCGGCAATGGCGGCATCGAGATCACGACCCGCAACACCCTGCTGGCCGTGGAGCTGTCGGGGCGGTCGGTGCCCGTGTACCGAGGGGCCGCCCATCCGCTCGCCAGCGGGGGGGTGGAGACAGCCGAGGCGTTTCACGGCGCCAATGGGTTGGGGGACGCGGACCTGCCGGCGGTCCACAGCCACGCCGCGGCCGAGCCAGCGGCCGAGTACCTCGCGTCCGCGCTGGCGGAGGGCGGCATAACCCTGGTCGCCACAGCGCGGCTGACCAATCTGGCGCTGGCGCTGGCCCTCTATCCCGAGCTGGCCCGGCGCATTCCACGGGTCGTCGTGATGGGGGGCGCCGCCTTCTGCCCGGGCAACGTCACGCCGGTGGCCGAAGCCAACATCTGGGGTGATCCCGAAGCCGCCGACCTGGTATTTCAAAGCGGCATCCCCGTAACCATGGTGGGGCTGGACGTCACCCACCAGGCGTGTTTGACGGACCGGCATCTCCGGCCTGGCGCCTCGGATCCGGAACGGGCTTACGCCAGCCTGCTGGCCACAGCCACCGAATTTTACATGCAGGCGTACAATCCGGGGGCGCCCGCCGGGGACCGGTCATGCCCGCTCCACGACCCGCTGGCCGTGGCCGCCGCTGAAGACCCCACCATCGTGGCCACCAAGCCCTATTCGGTCCGGGTCGCCTTGCAGGACCCCCTCACGCGGGGCATGACCGTGGTGGACGCACGCGGGCGCGCCCCGGCCCCCACGCATCCGGTGGACGTGGCGGTCGGCGTCGACGCGCCGCGGTTCCTCCACGAATTCTGCCGGCGCCTGGGCTTCAACAACGCCCCGTAGGCCATTTGGCGCGCCACTTCTCGCCGTGCTAAGGTCGGAGCAGAACCTGAGGCCGGTCACCGGCAGCACTCCCACACCGGAGAGGGGACAGACTTGCCCATGGATAGTGAAAGGATCCACTCGAGCCCTCAGTGCCCGCCGAGCTCCTCGCCGGCTTGGTTTACTGAGGCGGGGTCTCCGCATCACCGGCTGCAGTGGCAGGTCACGAGGACGCTGTATGCCGGTGACTCGCCCTACCAACATATCGAGGTGCTGGAGACAGAGCAGTTTGGCACCGCGCTGGTGCTGGACGGCATCCTGCAAACCACAGCGGCAGACGAGTACATCTATCACGAGATGCTGGCGCTGGTGCCGCTCCTATCGCACCCGCACCCGGCTCGCGTGCTCATCATTGGAGGGGGCGACGGCGGGCTCGCACGCGAGGTGCTGCGCGTCCCTGGCGTGCAGGACGTCGTGATGGTCGAGATCGACCGCGCGGTCGTCGAGGTCGCCAGAAAATTTCTTCCGCACCACACGGCCGCCCTCGACGACCCGCGGCTCACCATTCGGTACGAAGACGGCGTGCAGTATGTGGCGGCACTGGACGCGGCCGACGCGTTTGACG
This sequence comes from Bacillota bacterium, assembly GCA_021820465.1. Taxonomy (GTDB): domain Bacteria; phylum Bacillota; class Sulfobacillia; order Sulfobacillales; family JAIMBI01; genus JAJZWV01. Next base: position 15,451 of record JAKADP010000005.1, on the reverse strand, counting down.
TCATTCTGGTGGACGCCACCGATCCCGAAGGGGACGGTCCCGGGCAGGTGCTGTACACGACCGAGTTTCACCGCGCCATTCGGGCCGCTCTCCTGCCCGAGGGCGTCTACGCGCAGCAGAGTGGCACACCGATCTACAACCCCGACGTCCTGACACGCGTCGCCCACGACGTGGACCGGGAGTTTCCGGTGTGCCGCGTGTACTGGTGCACGGTGCCCACCTATCCCGGCAGCTTGTTCACGTTCACAATGGGGTCCCTGGGGCCCGAGCCCCTCGTACCCATCCGGCGGCTGCCCCATGGGGCGCCCACGCGCTGGTACACCCCCCGCATCCACGCGGCGGCGTTCGCCCTGCCCCCGGTCGTGGCCGAGTTGCTGCCCGAGCGCGTAGCCGCCGCGCAGGCGTAGGGGAGCAGTCTATCCGTTGCGCTTCAGAGCCCCGACGCGGAGCGCGTGGCGCTCCGCCAGCATGAACAGCCCGAGACCCACCGGAATGAGCACCAGTCCCCACAGCAAGAGCACCCCGGAGATGGGGAGCACGGCACCCACGCTGGCGCCGTTCAGAATGGCACGCCGGACGTATTCCAGCGTGTACGTGGCGGGCGACAGCACCGAAGCCCAGCCGATCCACCCCGGCAGGACGGATACCGGATAGTAGACGCCTGAAATCAGCAGCAGCACCCCCTGGATCACCTGGGTGGCCTGGGCGCCGCGCTCCGTGGACAGGAGCGGCAGAATCGCCGCCACCAAGCCCAGCCCGATGAACGGCACGCTCGAGGCCAGCAGCACGAGCCCTGCGCCCGCCAAGTCAGCCCGTGCAATGCTCACGTGGAAAAACAGGGCGACCCCCACCAGCACCACCAGCGTGCGCACCAAGCCGTACAGGACGGCCCACACGCAGACCCCCAGCAGATACGTGAGGCGGTGAATCGGGGCCATGAAGCTGTATTCGATGGTGCCCTCCCACCGCTCCCACTGGACGGAGTTGGACACCTCCTGAAACAGGATGGACAAAAAGTTCCACAGCAGCGCCCCAATGGCCAGGTACACCACCTCGCGATTGCGAGCGGCCCCCGCCGGCAGCGCCAGCCCAATCAGCCCAATCGTGAGCGTGTTCACCACGTTGTAAAACAGAAACACAATCTCCCACCCCAGATAGCGGCGGATGAGATGAAAGTTGCGGCGCACCAGCGCCCACATCCCCCTCAGCTCGCGCTCCAGGGTGGACAGGGGTCTTCGCCGAGCGCCCGGCACACCGGTGGATGCCATTATTCTCCTCCTTCCACTTGGTCGGCTTCATCCAACTGCTCCCCGATGAGCGTAAAGAACACCTGCTCCATGGTGCCGGCCTGCCCCCCATAGAGCGCCTTCAGCCGGTCCGACCGGTCGATGGCGGCAAACTGCCCCGCGTTGATAATCGCCACCCGATCGCAGATGCGGTCTGCCTCGTCCATGTCGTGCGTCGAAATCACAATGGTCGCGTCGTGGGTGGCCCGCACCTCCAGCACAAACTCCTGCACCTCGCGCCGGGACTTGGGGTCGAGCCCCGTGGTCGGCTCGTCCAGCAGCATCAGGGTGGGCGATGTCAAAAGCGCCCGCGCAATCGCCACTTTCTGCTGTTGGCCGCGCGACAGCTGCTCCAACGGCACGACGAGCTTCTTCGCCGGCAGGCCCAGGCGCTCCAAAATCTCGCGGGCCCGCACCTGCGCAACGCGGTTGGGCACGCCGTAGAGGCCGGTGGCGTAGGCTAGGTTCTCGGCGGCCGTCAGCTTCTTGAAGAAGCTGGCCTCGACCGACACCCGATTGATGAGCCGGCGCACCAGCATGCGGTGGCGCTCCACATCGAAGCCAAACACCTCCACGCGGCCCTCGTCCGCCAGCAGCAGGGTAGCCACCAGCCGAATGAGGGTAGACTTCCCTGACCCGTTGGGACCCAAGATGCCCAGGATCTCACCGCGCGGCACCTCTAGGTCTAGGCCGGCCACCGCGGCCACGGGCCGCCACCGGCCGGTATCGGGGTCCTTCTCGCGAAACGTCTTGGCAACCCCCATTACCCGAAGCGCCGGGGTGCCGGGGCTGATGTTCAGCGGTGTCAACATATCCGGAACCGTCGCCACGTCCTTGCCTCCTTGCCTCCCTGCACGTCCCGTCCCTCGTCGCCTCTTGCCTCTTCGCCTCCGCACCTCGTTGCCCACGGCGGCTCTAGCCCACAGAAAAAGCGCCGGTCGGGTTGGCCGACCGGCGCGTCTAAAGGTGACGGCCTTAGGGGGTCGGACCCCGAGCTGAAGACACACCGATGCCGCCGACCGGCCGAATCCGCCGAGCCATCTTCATCGGAAGTTCCTCCTTTGCTCAGGGGCCCTGAGGGGCGCTTGAGTGAGCATCAGCCCCAGTTGAGGCCGGGGGCCACTATACCAGGATGCGGGGGCCGGATCAAGACGGGGCTGGCTCTGTGACGAAACCAGCGGAATGGGTCCCGAAGGAAGCGGCGGTGGGTCCAATTCGTTGGCCTAGCGCATCACGATTGCTGTGCGGGTCTCGTCGCCGCGTGCTGGCGATCGGGGCCGATGTACTTCCGCCAGGTGGGCAGTGGTGTTCTGAGGCAGGTGCCGACACGCAGTGTTGAGCTTTGCGCAAAGCCAGCGCTGGTTTTCCAGTGCGCACCCGGGAGCTTGGCCGTCGTACCCTTAATTAATAGACGTGCCTTGGTCCCCCGCGGCCGGCGCCCGCACCGCTGCCCGTGCTCTCCCGCATCCACTCCTCGTGGCGGCGCAGCACCTTATCCCACAGGGCTGCCCGACCTTCCACCCCATACGCCAAGAGCCTTTCGCCAAAAATGTCGGCCAGGGCGTCAAACCACTCGGCACGGCGGTCCACGACCTGTGACCGAGGGACCCCATCAGCCAGGCGCGTCAGCACTAGGCCCTGCATCGCGCTGGACCCTAGGGCGTCGCGGTTCTTGACCACTAGGCGATTCACCCAGGGAGAGTCAGGATCGGTGCTGAGCCGGCGATGGGCGTCCAGAAACTCCGCGCGGGCCGGCACAGGGGTCGGCGAGAAGTCTGCGCCGACGTAGCTGGCGCGCGTGTCGTTCACCAGCCGCCATCCGCCGGCGGCCACCACGGATGGTATAAGCCGGTACGTCAAGGGTCCTTGAGGATAGACACCCCACCGAAGCGGGATGGGCTCGTACGGCATGTCGCCCAGCCCCGCGTCAACCAGCCAGGTTTCTCCGTCGCATGCCACCGTGAGCCCCATGTGGAGCGAATCGATCACCGGGGGCCGCCCTCGTGCCTGGACCCCCGCCCGATGTACGTTCACCGTGAAGCCAAGACTAACCAGGAGCGCAGCAAACGCCGTGTTGAGATGAAAGCAGTATCCGCTGCGACCGCCCAGGATGAGCCCCACACAGCTCGCAGCATCAATTGGCACCGGCCGCCCGTTAAACACGTCGATGGTCTCCCACGGGATTCGCTCCACATGCGCGCGCTGTAGGCGCGCCAGGAAGCCAGCTGAGGGGGGCTCGGCCGCGGCCACGCCAAGCCGGGCGAGATAAAGCCGCCGCTTGCGCTCGTTCAGGGTCTGCACCTCCCCCAGTGGATCCCCTCCACCCCCGTGCCATTCCCATCAGGCGTCGTCCTCATGGCCGGGGGGAAGACCGTGCCGCTGGCACCCACCATATTACGGTGTCTGACGAATCAGGGTGAAGTGGACCCGGTTGTTAAGGCCACCGATCGGCCTATCGCAGTCCCACTCTCGCCTTGCCGACTCCGGCCGTCTTGATGCCGTCCATCGGTGAAGGTCGCCACCGCCCAAGGGGAGTGTCGCGCACGCGGGCCCCGGGGGCCTCTCGCTCGGCGACCGTGCGTGCTCGCTCTGCTGCGACCAGCGAGCGCGGTTACCACAGACCAATCATAGCCATGGCCCGAGGAAAGACCCTGATTGGTCGCAGCTACGTGGCCGCGGCTTGTGCCAGGGCGAGTGTCGCCTTGGACCGATTCTCGCTCGCCCCAGGTCCCGAAGCGCTGTGTTGCCAGGCTTTGGGATCCTACTCGAGGAGGTCCGTCAAAGGCACACATCTGCGCCGGCGCGTCGCGGGTCATCGGTCTCGGCCTACCAGTCACTCAGCTGCCAGCGCGAGACGCTGCCGCCGTGCGTCCCCCCGGGCGGGGGTATCATGATCCGCAAGGTCGCCGACCCGTTCGAGCCGACGAGGGAACCACGGACAGACCCCAAGGAGGAACGGCATGCTGGGACGCATGGGTGTGTTTATGGGCCGCCACCGCTGGTGGGTCATCGGCGTGTGGGTGCTGGTGCTGGCTGCGGCCGCGCCGTTGGCCAAAAACGTCACCCACCACCTGACCACGACCGGCCTCGACGCCCCCGGCAGCCGGGCGGTCTGGGCCGACAACCAGCTCGCCCATCTGCACGGCCCGCCAGCCGCGTCGCCGCTCTTGGTGGAACGGGTCCCGTTTGGGCGCGTCGAGGCATGGACTGTCCGGTTTCACATCCCGACCGGGAACGTGCGCCGGCTCGCGGACGGAAACGCCGTCGTCTTCCCCACGCACCTCTCTGCGCCGACGATGCACGCCTTTTCGGCGTACGCCACCCGCCGGGGTGCCAAGCTCGTCGCGGTCAACCAGTTCTCGGTGGGCCAGCGGGTCATCCGCGATACCAAATCCACTCTCGCCACCAGCTTACCTGTGGCCCTGCCCTTACTGCTGGTTCTCCTGCTGTTGGTGTTTGGCACGGTCGTGTCCGCGACACTGCCGCTGGGCGTGGCGGCAGTCGGCACGGTGGTGGCGCTGGGCGTCATCGATCTCTTGGAGAACAGCATGACGCTGTCGGCCTATTTGACCGACATCGTAAGCTTCTTGGCGCTGGGCGTCGGCGTGGATTATGCGCTGTTCATCAGCGTGCGGTATCGGCAGGCGCTGGGGCGCGCGGGGGCCGACGCCGTCGGGGCGCTGGGGGAAGCCATGGGACACGCCGGGCGCTCGGTGCTGTTCTCGGGCTTAGCCGTGGCCCTGGCGCTGGCCACGCTGGCGCTGGGGGGCAACTCCTACTGGCGCGGCATCGCCGTCGGCGGTGCCATCACGGTGGCTGTGGTGCTTGTCTGCACCCACACGCTGCTGCCAGCGGTGCTGGGGGCCCTGGGCCCGCGCATCCACTGGGGCCGAGTCCCGCTCCGCGCCGGAGCGCGCTTCTGGGAGCGCCTCGGCCGCTTCGTGCGCCGCCACCCCGGCTGGGCCTTTCTGGCCGCGGCGGTGCTGCTGGGGGTGCCCGCCAGCCAGGGTCCCGCCATCCGCATGAGTACGCCTGCCAACCTCGCGGTGCTCCTGCCCGCCCACGATCCGCTCCGCGAAGCCGTGTTTGAAGCTCAGCGCGTGCTGGGGGCCGGGTCCGCCGCACCCGTGGTGGTCGTCATGAACCTGCCGGACCCGGTGACGACGCCAGCCGCTTGGAGCCGGGTTCAGCAGATTGCGGCCCTGATCGCCCACGACCCCACCGTGAAGAGTGTAGAGTCCCCCACGGCGCTTGCGCCCCCCCGCACCCTGGCGCTGGCGGCACGCCGGACCCCGGGCGTGCCGCCAGCCCTCACGACCGCGCTGGGAAGCTTTGCCGCCCCGGCCGCTCGGCCCCATCTGGCGGTGCTGTACGTGACGTCCCGCCAGGGGCCCGACTCTCCCGCCACGCTTGCGCTGGTGCAGCGGCTGGACCGCCAGCTATCCCACTGGCTGCCCGGCCAGAGCACGGGGGTGGGCGGCGTCACCGCGCTGCTGCACGGGTTCAATCAGCTGACGGCCCAGCGGCTGCCCTTTATCATTGGGGCCGTCGCGGCAGTCGCGTTCCTCGTGTTGCTGCTGGCCACCGGCTCGCTGTGGCAGGCGCTGTTGGGCATAGCTTTTGACGGCTTCGTGGCCTTGGCGACCGCTGGCGTCATGGTGGCGACCGTGCAGCGCGGCAGTCTGGGCCTTCTGCCCTTGAGCCCCGACAGCAGCATCACGCCACTGGTGTTTGTGCTGCTGTTTGGGCTCTCGATGGACTACGAAGTGATCCTGCTGCACCGCATGGAAGAAATGGTGGCCCGCCACGGCACGGCGGAGGCGGCCGCCGCCGGCGTGCGGGAAACCGGCGCCATGATCACGGGCGCGGGGATGATCATGGTGGCCGTCTTTTTGGCCCTCATCCTGAGTCCCCTGGAAATCATGAAGACGCTGGCTATTGGCATGACGGCCGCCATCCTCCTCGACACCTGGCTGGTGCGCACGCTGCTGGTGCCGTCCTCCACCGTATGGCTGGGTCGATGGGCCTTCTGGCCCTGGGGGCCGCGGCCGCCCGCCCCGGAGCGTGCGGGCACGCTCTAAGCACACGCGCGGGCGACGAATCCGCATCCCACGGCGTCTCGGCACAGGACGCGGCCGGCAGGGTCTTCTGACGGGAAGAGCTTCCGGACAGGAACCCGGGCCCCATGAGCGGCGCCTCATCTCCCCCAGCGCCATACCCGGCCTAGAAACTGGTAGCATGAGAGGAGAGCTGGAAGCGGATGGTTCGGCACAAGGCCGAGGGCGGGCGAAGGCCGATGTGAGCCGATGTGAGCCGATGTGAGCCGATGTGAGCCGATGTGAAGGGAGAGAACTATCCCATGCGTTTTGTTGTGGTCGGAGCCAGTGGCTACATCGGTGAGGCGGTGCAGGAGGCCATCCGGGCTCAGGGACACAGCGTGGTGGCCGTGAGCCGACACGGCCGTGCGGCGGCTGGCACGGGCGGCGTCGCGCTGAACATCCAGCGCGACCCGGTGGGGTCTCTCCTGGACGGCGCCGACGGCGTGCTGAACCTCGTGGGCATTATTCGCGAAGCGCCCGGGGACGGCATCACGTACCAGGCGCTGCATGTGGACGCCACCGCCAAGCTGGTCGAGGCCGCCCTGCGCGCGGGCACGCCCCGCTATGTGCAGATGTCGGCCCTGGGTGTGAGCCCGCGTGGCGGCAGCCGCTACTTTGAAACGAAGTGGGAGGCGGAGCAGCTGGTGCGGGAGCGCCTGCCGCAGGCCGTCGTGGTGCGGCCCTCGCTCGTGTTTGGGGGCCACGCGGATTTTTTCGCCACGCTGGCCGGCTTGGCCAAAAATCCGGTCGTGCCCGTGCCGGGCGATGGGCACACCCTGTTTGACCCGGTGTTTCGCGGCAACCTCGCGACGGTGCTGGCTTCGCTGCTGGCGGCGCCGGCCCAGGATGTCGCAGGACAGGTGTACGAGGTCGGAGGCCCCGTGCGCATGACCTTGGATGCCATGATCGACTGGGTGGCCGAGGTGGCGGGCCGGCGGGCGCCGGTGCCAAAGCTGCACATGCCGCTCGGCCTCCTGCGCCCACTGGTGTCCCTGGGGGAGCGCCTCCCGGCGTTTCCGCTCACGACCGATCAGCTGAAGATGCTGGATGTGCCCAACATCACGGACGACACCCGCTGGCACACGTGGGTGCCGGAGCCCACCCCGCCGGGGCGCGACTGGTAGCGCCACGGCACAATTCTCCCTGATGCGCGCCCTCACGCCCTCTTGCTGAAATTGGTCATGCGATATTCGAGGGCGCGGCCCGTCACGGGCAGGAAATCGGGCAGGCAGTGAGAATTGTAGTCGTGGCTCGCCAAATCGAGCTGGCTTCGGGGAGGGATCATCATCGACGCGCAGGAGACCGGAGAAACCACTGAGGAATTGGTGCTCTATGCCACGACCGACAGCGTGGCCACCATCACCCTGAATCGACCCGCCGCCTTAAATGCCTTAAACCGCCCGGCTCGCCACGCCCTGCGCCAAGCGCTGAACCGAGCGCGCGACGACGACACCGTCCGCGTGGTGGTGCTCACGGGTGCCGGGCGAGCGTTCTCTGTGGGCCAGGACGTCGCAGAGCTGGTCAGCGACTATGACGCAGCCCCCCCTGCCCTCGCGCGGCTGATTTACGAGGAGTGGGCGCCGCTGATGGAGGCGGTGCGCTCGCTGCCCAAGCCCGTGGTGGCCGCCGTCAACGGCGCGGCCGCCGGAGGCGGCCTGTCGCTGGCGCTGGCGGCCGACATTCGCCTCGCGGAAATCCGGACTCGCTTCATCGCGGCGTTCGTGGGCGTGGGCCTCGTGCCCGACTCGGGAGCGGCCCACCACCTCGTCCGGCTCCTGGGGCTCTCCAAAGCGATGGAGCTGTGCCTCACGGGCCAGCCGCTGGCCGCGTCCGATGCTCTGGCGCTGGGTTTGGTGGCCAGTGTGAGCGAGGACGCCGACGCCCTGGCGGCCGCGGGCGCCTCCTACGCCGCCCGGCTGGCGGCCGGGGCTCCCATGGCTCAAGCGGGCGTCAAGGCCATTCTCCATGCCGCCGCCGATGCGCCGTTCGACGAGGTGGTCGCGCTGGAGGCCCAGTGGCAAGACCGCCTGGGAGCCACCGAGGACCACCGTGAGGCACTGGCCGCCTTTTTGGCCAAGCGCCCCCCCATCTTTCGCGGCCAGTAGTCGCGGATTCGCGTTTCAGGATAGCGTGTCGACAAAATATGTGACCTGGTTCTATGCAATCGGGTCGGGTCGAATTGATGGATTGCCTGAGGGAGGGCGCTGACGTGTTGCCAGACGAAACGTTTGCCGGCCAAGTGGCCGTTGTCACCGGGGGCGGCACCGGAATTGGATTCGGCATCGCCGAGATGTTGGGGCGCCATGGGGCGCAGGTGGTGCTGGCGGGCCGCAATCCCGAACATGTCCACCCGGCAGCCGAACGGCTGCAGGCGGCGGGAATCTCCGCCATCGGGGTGCCTACGGACGTTCGCCAGCCGGACCAGGTGGACCAGCTGTTTGAGCAGGCGAAGGCCAAGTTTGGCGACGTGCATCTCCTGGTGAATGCCGCCGCTGGAAACTTCATGGTGGACGCGGAAAAGCTCTCAGTGAATGGCTTCAACGCGGTCGTCTCCAGCGTGCTGCACGGCACGTTCTACTGCACCCGCGCGGCCGGCCTCGCCATGATGGCCGCCGGCCATGGCGGCAGCATTGTCAACATCGTGGCCAGCTACGCCTGGATGGGGGGGCCGAAGAACCTCCACTCGGCGGTCGCCAAGGCGGGCGTGGTCACGCTCACACGCACGCTGGCCGTGGAGTGGGCTCCCAAGGGCATCCGGGTCAACGCGGTCTGCCCCGGCCCCACCGACACCGAGGGCGCGCGCGCCGGGCTGTGGCCGGACGACGCCTCGGCCGCGCGGCTTTTGGCCAAGATTCCCCGCGGCCGGTTTGGAACGGTCGCTGAGGTGGCCAACGCGGCGGGCTATCTCCTGTCGCCGTACGCGGACTTCATCACCGGCGAAGTGCTGGTCATTGACGGCGGCGAGTGGCTGGGCAAGGGGCTCTCCTCGTGAGCGGCGCGCTGCTGGCGGGACGCGTGGCGCTCATCACCGGCAGCTCGCGCGGCATTGGGCGCGCTACCGCCTGGGCCATGGCGGAGCACGGCGCCGACGTCGTGGTGCACTACCACCAGGCCCGAGAGCTGGCCGAGGAAACCGCCCAGGGCGTCCGGGCCCGGGGGCAGCGCGCCTGGGTGGTGGCCGCCAACCTGGAGGAGCCGGCGGACATTGCTGCGCTGTTCCAGACGGTGCGGGAGGCCGCGGGCGGTCTCGACATCTACGTCGCCAACGCCGCCGCCACCGCGTTCAAGCCGACGGTCGCGATGCGCCCGCACCACTTTGAGCGGACGTTCAACCTCATCGTCCGCAGCCTGATGCTGGCGGTGCAGCAAGCCGTTCCGCTCATGGCCGGGCGCCCCGGCCGCATCATCACGGTGTCGGGCCACGGCACGCAGTTCACGCTGGCCAACTACGCCGCGCTGGGGTCGGCCAAAGGCGCGGTGGAGACCTGGACCCGCTACCTGGCCTACGAGCTGGGACCGGACGGCATTACCGCCAACTGCATCTCGCCGGGGGTCATCGCGACCGACTCGGCGCGCTACTATCTCGGGGACCGCTACGACCGCCTCGATCGTGCGGTGGCGCGCGACACCCCGCTGGGCCGCATGGGCGAGCCCGACGACGTGGCCGGAGCCGCCGTATGGCTGGCGAGCGACCTGTCGCGCTTTGTCACCGGCCAGGTGATTCGGGTGGACGGCGGCCTGTCGCTGGCGTCCGGCCCTTTTGAGGACATGCGCTAGACTGCCGGCCGGGGGAGGCCGGCTCCGTGGGAGGGGAGGTTCGGATGAACAAATTGATGCGCCTGGACGAGGTGGTAGACGCCATTCCGGCAGGATCCACCATCGCGGTCGGCGGCTCGTCGCTGTCCCGCAAGCCCATGAGCTTAGTCCGCGCGCTGGCGGCACGGGGCCGCGGGGATTTCCGCCTCATTGTGGACGTGGGCGGGCCCGAGGTGGACCTGCTGCTGGGCACGGAAAAAGTACGGCAGGTAATCTACGCCTTTGTGGGCTTTGAAATCATGGGACTGGCGCCCCATTTTCGCCGGGCCCGGGAATCCGGCAGCGTCGCGTTCCAGGAGTGGACCGAGTTCACGGTGATGGCGGGCTTGGATGCCACCGTGAAGCGCGTGCCGTTTCTGCCCACGCACGTAGGCCTTGGGACCGATGTGCTGGCGGTAAACGACGCGTTTCGGCGCTTCACCGATCCCTTTGGCGGCGAGACGCTGGTGGCCGTGCCCGCGCTGGCGCCGGACTTTGCCCTGATTCACGTGAACTTGGCGGATCCCCAAGGCAACGGGGTCATCCTGGGGGACGGGCATGTGGACGTGCTGTGCGCCAAGGCAGCCAAGCGGACGATATTGTCGGCGGAGCGCGTCGTGTCGGCAGAGGAACTGCAGCGCTACGGCCGTGATGTGCAGATTCATCGCATCCACGTCGACGGCGTCGTGGAGGCGCAGTGGGGAGCCCATTTCACGGGCTGTGCCCCGTACTATCGGGCCGATCTGCGGCACGTCCAGGACTACCTGACGGCGGCGCGCGACCCCGAGCACTGGGCCGCGTACGTGGATCGGTTCGTCAGCGACCGGCACGCCGACTACATCGCCGCGGTGGGCGGCGCCGAAGCCCTCATCGGGCGCCTGGAAGTTTAAGACCGGCCCGGCCGCCGCGGTGCGCATCAGGACAGCCCGCATTCATCCCGCATTCTTCCAGAATTCACGAGGACCACAGGGACAGAAGGAGGAGACACGATGTCCGACCCGACCGCCGAAGGGACTCGCCCGCAGAGTGAGGCGGCGCCGCCCGCGCCCACCGACTCAGCCCCCAACACCGCCCCCCCCTACACGATCGATTACACGATCGATGAGCTGATGATCACGGTCATGGCCCGCCAGCTGCAGGGCGAGGTGCTGGTGAGCTCGGTCACCGCGCTGGGGGCGCTGGCCGCCCATCTGGCCAAGCGCACCCACGCACCCGACCTGGCCGTGCTGTCCACACCCGAATCGGGCATGGAGGTGGCGCCGATTCCCACGCTGACGCTCGGCCAATTTCTCACCGACGCGCAGCAGGGCATTCCCCTCACGATGGAGGACATTTTCGACGCCATCTTTTTGGACAGATTTCGGATCTGGATCAACCCGGCCCAGGTGGACCGGCATGGCCACGTGAACATCACCGCCATTGGCCCGTGGGATCACCCGAAGGTGGCCTTGGTCGGCTCGCGGGGCATTCCCGAAGACACCAGCCATCTGTCGCAGATTTTCTACTACGTCACCAGCCACTCCCCCCGCTCCGTCGTGGAGCACGTCGACTTTCGGAGCGGCGCCGGGTACGGCCCCGACCGCGTGCGGGAGCTGGGCCAGCCGGGTTCTCCCACCCTGCTGGTCACCAACCTGGGGGTGTTTGACTGGAGTGGCCCCGACCACACGCTGGCGGCGGTGAGCCTCCATCCCGGCGTCACCGCGGCCATGGTGGCCGAAGCTACCCCGTTTCCCGTCGCCACCCCCGACCCGATTCCGACGACCGCGGCGCCCACGCCGGCGGAGCTGGCCCTGATTCGCGCGGCGGACCCTTTGGATGTCCGCAAGCTGGAGTTTCTGGCTGGGCGCGCTGCGGCCGAGGGGCTGGTCAACATCTACGAGCGCGAGCGGCAGGCGCTGCATGCCGCCGTCTGGCCCCACCGCCGGTCCCGATGAGCGCGCTGAGGGCCATTGTCACGGGCGCGGGGCACGGGATTGGGCTCGCGGTGGCCCGGCGGCTCATCGCCGCAGGCGCCCGCGTCGCCGTGCTGGCGCTCAGCGCCGCCAGTGCTGACGCGGCGGCGGCCGAGTTGGGTGCGGCGGCCGTGCCCCTCGCGGGCGACTTGGCGGACGCCGCCACCAACCGCCGCCTGATGGCGGACGCCATCGGGCAGCTTGGTGGCGTCGATGTCCTGGTCAACAACGCGGGATGGACCCGGACCACGCCTTTTCTCGAGGAGGCGCCGGACTATTGGGACCGCGTGCTGGCGGTCAATCTCACCGCGGTCCTCACCAGCACGCAGGCGGTGCTCCGCGCCATGGTGGCGCAGGGGGCGGGCGGCGCCATTGTCAATGTCGTGTCGGATGCGGGCCGGGTGGGCATGGCGGGCGAGGCGGTGTATGCCGCGGCCAAGGGAGGCGTCATCGCGCTCACGAAGTCGCTGGCCCAGGAGATGGCGCGGCACGCCATTCGGGTCAACGCGGTCGCGCCGGGCCCGACCAACACCCGCGTGCTGGCCGACAACATGGCGGGCCCGGACGCGGCCGCCCGCATCGACCGCATGATTCGCCGCATTCCCCTGCGCCGCGTCGCGGAGCCCGACGACATTGCCGGCGTCGTGTGCTTCCTAGCCGGACCCGACGCGGGGTATATCACGGGTCAGGTGGTGTCGGCCTCGGGGGGCCTGACCATGGTGTGAACCACGCTCACCCCTCCAGCCGGGGTTGGCGCCGTTCAGCGTGAGGGACGAGCCCGTGTCGGTGAACCCCCTCCGCGTGGGCGCCTCAGCGGCACCCGGCCCCGATTGCTGGGGCGCCGAAGGGCGCAAGTTCCAACTGGTCCAATGGACAGGCTTTTTGCGGGATTCGCCCACTTCGTGCGTTCCCGCACGTAACTTCCCAGCTTCCCCAAGCGTTGTTTGGCACGAGGTACTAATTCTTAATCTTGACCGGGGGAAGCCAATATGCAGTGGGGCTATGGCGCGTTGGCATCGGTGCTCATTCTGGGGTCGGTCGGTGCCGAGATGGCCCACCAAAGCGCTTCGGCGTTTGATGCCCAGCGGACGCACCTCGAGGCGACCTGGAGCCGCGACCGAACGGCGGGCCTGCCGGCCCGCGATCTGGCACCAGTGACCGCGCGCCTCCGGGCCTTGGCGGCCCGGGACTGGGGCCCCGTGCCCGGCCGATGGGTGCCTAACTTCCTCGAGGCGCCGCTCAAACACCTGGACACGGAAACTACGACGGTGATGGCCCAGTACACCAGTGCCGCCACCAAGAAGGCGGCGGCCGCGCTGACCCATCTCAACCAAGTGGAGGGAACCTTTGGGGCGAGCCGCCGCACCCTTCGGCAGCACGAGCTCGAGCAAGCCACCACGCCTGCGGCGCTGGCCGGGCTCACCAGCCGCTGGAGTGCCGAGGCGGCGCAGTTCCAAAGCCAGGAGGAGGCGCTGGCCGCTGCGGGCGGGCCGGAGCAGGACGGTCTTCCCGCCGACGTGGCCAGCCGCGTGGCCAGTTTGAGCGCCGTGGAGGGCCAGGCGCAGCAGCTGGGGGTGTCCACCAGCGCGGCCGACGCGGCGCTGGATGCCGTGAAAGCCTTCCGGGGCCAGCCGCCGGCCGTCCAGCTGAGCCAGCTGGACGGGCTGGAGACCCAGCTGGCGGACGCCCAAGCCCAACTGGCCAGCGCAGTAGCGACGGTCCAGGCACTGCTCGACCCCCACGGGATGGGAGCCCTGCCTGCGGCAATCCGCTACTACCTGGACGGCCGCCAGGGCGATGTGTCGGTCTCCGTCTACGATGCGGTGACCCAGCAGAGCTTCTCCATCAATGCGAGCGCCCAGTTTGACACGGCCAGCATCATCAAGGCATCCATCCTGGGCACGCTGCTGCAGCAGGCCCAGGCCCATCAGACCACGCTCACGGCTGCCCAGCAAAGCCTGGCCGTCCCCATGATCGAGGACAGCAGCAACAGCGCGGCCACGGCGCTCTGGAACGCCGAGGGCGGCGCGCCCGCCGTCGCGACGTTTGTGCACGCGCTGGGGATGGACAGCACCACACCCAGCGTGTACTGGGGACTCACGAAAACCACGGCCCCGGATCAGGTGAAGCTGGTGTCGGCGCTGGCGTATGGTACGCCAGAGCTGTCGGCGGCCTCACGAACCTACGAGCTGTCGCTCATGGAGCATGTCACCAGCTGGGAAGCGTGGGGCGTCACTGGGGGTGTACCCAGCGGGGTCACTGTGGCGTTAAAGAATGGGTGGCTGCCGCGGCCGTCGGGGTGGGTCATCAACAGCATCGGGTGGGTCAATGGCCAGGGCCGCAACTACGTGATTGCGATCCTCTCAAACCAGGATCCCGGCGAGCAGTATGGAATTGATACCGCTAACGCTTTGTCGGGCCTGGTCTGGAACGCACTGGCCCCCGGCTAGTGCTAAGCTGAGAAGTCCGATGGGTGTGATGGTATTATTTGGATTATATCAGATCAGGCGGCGCTTCGGATGGGAGGGTGGACAATGGCAGGTGGAAGTCAGACGTGGGCAGCGCGGCATGCACGCGTGCACGCCGGACCGTGGCGGCCATGGCCCTATGTGGCCGCGGGTGCCCTGGTGGTGCTGGTAGGGGCCGGCTGCTACCCCCGGGTGGCCCTCGCGGCCAGCGGCCAGGCACTGGCCCGTGTCAGCAGCGGCAGTTTCGGCGCCCAGGTGCACAACGTGCGGATCAGTTGGCCCGGCGGTCAGGTCGCCGGCCGCGAAGCCGCGGGTCGGCTCTGGCCCGACGGACGGGTGCCCGCACACCGGGCGGTGACGGTCACCGCCACGGTGACGGGGCCGTCGCTGCTCTCATGGCTGCCAGGCTACCAGCAGTCGGTGCAATGGACCGTGACCACGCCCGGTGCGCCCACCGCCCCCCGGCACGCCGTGCTGCGCGCCCTGACCAGCGCGCACACCGTGGTGCCGCTCGGCGGCCCGGTGGCCCGCTGGCGGGTGCGCGGGACCGATGGCTGGCAGGCGTGGCACACCGGCCCCATCACGCTCTCGAACGCGGGGCTGAAGCCTGGGCAAGCGGGCCGCATCACGGTGGAAGCCCTGACGCGCACGTGGGAGCAGTCGACGACCACGCTAACCGTGCGGTGGAAGAGCCCAGCCTATCTGACCGCCCAGGCCACCAACGCCACCACCATCACCCCGACGGGGTCCGTGGTGGTGCAGTTCAGCCAGCCCCTGATCAATGCTCGTCCATCCCAGTGGGCCGTCGCCCCAAACGTGCCCGGCACCTGGAAGACGCTCAGCCCCACGCA
>JAKADP010000036.1 GCA_021820465.1 Bacillota bacterium | reverse complement strand
CGGCGCGATCCAGGCCGGAGACGGTGTCTCCTTCATGGCGGGCGGCGGGCAGTTCCAGGTGGACCAGGTTGGCGTGTTTCGACCAGCCCGCGAGCCCGTCGCCCGACTGGGCCCGGGGGAGGTGGGCTACTTCGCGGCCTCGATCCGCAGCGTCCACGAAACCCGTGTCGGCGACACGGTGACCGGAACCGAGCGGCGGGCCGCCCTGGCGCTGCCCGGATATCGCCCCGCGCAGCCGATGGTGTTTTCGGGCCTATATCCGGTGGCGGCGGAGGATTACGGCCGACTGAGGGAGGCGTTGGAGAAGCTGCTGCTGAACGACGCTGCGCTGACGTTTGAGCCGGAAACATCGGCGGCCCTTGGCTTTGGCTTTCGGGCGGGATTTTTGGGCCTCCTGCACCTGGACGTCATTCAGGAGCGCCTGGAGCGCGAATACGGATTGGCGCTGATCACCACCGCCCCCAACGTGGTGTGGCAGGTGCACTACACGGACGGCCACATGGAGCGGGTGGACAACCCCGCTCGCGTCCCCATGGGCAGTGAGCTGGCCTATTTGGAGGAGCCCGTAGTTGATGCGGAGATGCTCACCCCGCAGACCTTCATCGGGGCGGTCATGGAGCTCGCCCAGGAGCGGCGCGGGGTGTACCGCGGCCTAGAGTACCTGGAGGGGGGGCGCGCTCGGGTCTCGTACCGGCTGCCGCTGGGCGAGATTATGTATGACTTCTTTGACGCCTTGAAAAGTCGAACGCGCGGGTATGCGTCCTTGGACTATCAGATGGCCGGGTATCAGCGGTCGGACCTGGTGCGCCTCGACGTGCTCTTAAACGGAGAGCCCGTGGACGCGCTGTCGGTGGTTGTGCACCGGGACTTCGCCTACGTGCGTGGGCGTGCGCTGGCGCAGAAGCTGGCCGAGGTGATTCCGCGCCAGATGTTTGAGGTGCCCATCCAGGCGGCCATCGGAGGGCGGGTGGTGGCGCGGGAGACGGTGCGGGCCATGCGCAAGGACGTGCTGGCCAAGTGCTACGGAGGCGACATCACGCGCAAGCGCAAGCTCCTGGAGAAGCAAAAAGAGGGCAAGCGCCGGATGAAGACCGTGGGCGTCATCGAAGTGCCGCAGGAGGCGTTTATGGCCATCCTGCGACTCAATCCCGAATGAGTGCGGCGCCGGTGGCGGGCGCCCAAGGACAGCCGGCCGGGTTTGCCGTGTACGTGCACGTGCCGTTCTGCGGGCGCCGGTGCACGTACTGTGATTTTCCCATTGTCGTGGGAATGGATGCGGCCGATCGCTCGCGGTACATGGATGCGGTCGTGGCGGAGTGGGCGCGCGAAGACCTGCCGCCCGGCCCCATCACCAGCGTGTACTTCGGCGGGGGGACGCCGTCGCTGGCGGATCCGCGCGACGTCGGGCGTGTGCTGGAGGCGCTGGCGGCGCGGGCCGCCATCCCGGCGGCGGCGGAAGTCACGCTGGAGGCCAACCCTGGCACCGTGACGGCGAGCCGGCTGGCGGATTATCGCCAAGCCGGCATCAACCGGGTCTCGCTCGGCGTCCAGGCGGCGCAGTCCCATCACCTCCAGCGCCTGCACCGCGAGCACGATGTGGCCGCGGCACACCGGGCGGTGCGCCAGCTGCGCCGCGCCCGCTTCGACAACATATCGGTCGATGCGATTTACGGATTGCCGGACCAGACACTGGCGGAGTGGCGCGAGACGATACAGTGCCTCACCAGCTGGGAGCCGGAGCACGTGTCGCTCTACGCGCTCCAGGTGGAGGAGGGGACCCCGCTGGCCCGGTCGGTCGGACGCGGGACGCTCGCGCTGCCGGGGGAGGACGCGGTGGGGGACATGGCAGACTTGGCCGAGACGGCACTGCCGGCCATGGGCTATCGGCGCTACGAGCTGTCCAATTTTTCGAGGCCGGGGCGGGAGTCGCAGCACAACCGGGCATATTGGCGCCACCATCCGTACATTGGGGTGGGGGCTGGGGCGCACAGCTTCTCCGGCCCGGCGGGGGCCCGGCGCTGGTGGAACGGCCGCCATGTGCGCGCGTACATGCGCGACACGTTGGCGGGGCGCGATCCCACCGCGGGGGAGGAGCAGCTGTCGACGGCCCAGCTGGCTGGCGAGGCCGTGTGGCTCGGGCTGCGAGAGACGGCCGGCGTCTCGCTGCCAGCGTTTGCCGAGCGGTTTGGGATTTCGCTGGAGGAGGCGTTCCCCGGCGTCCTGGGCCCGTTGGAAGCCGCACACCTGCTGCGGCGCACGCCGGACACGATCCACCTGACCCGGCGGGGCATGGCGGTGGGCAACCAAGTGTTCACCCGATTTCTGACGGCCACGCTGCCGTAAGCGCGACGGGAATCGGTGGCTCTGGCGAGGCTGCGACGCCTCGCGGGCCAGCGGGAGCGCGGGTGTAGGATGGGGGCAGCGGAATGCGCCGCGGCCGCGGTTCTGAGCCGCCCCCGTCTTGACAGCGCCGCGCCGCGCCGTTACGTTGTACAGTGGCTTAGCACTCGCATAGAGAGAGTGCTAACGGGCGTATCCCATGCAAAGATCGGGGGTGTCGTGGTGGACGATCGGAAGTCGCGGGTACTCGCGGCAGTCATCGACCAGTACCTCGAGTCGGCGGAGCCGGTGGGTTCGCGTACGCTGGCACGGCGCAAGGCCTTTGGCTTGTCGGCCGCGACCCTGCGCAATGAGCTGGCAGACCTGGAAGAGTGGGGCTACCTCGACAAGCCGCACACGTCTGCCGGACGAGTGCCCTCCGACAAGGGGTATCGCTACTACGTGGATCGGCTCTTGGTGCGCCGCACGCTGACAGCCCAGGAGGCGGATCGCATTCGTGCGGCGTATCGCGCTCATGTGCGGGAAGCGACGTGGTTTCTCCATCAAACGGCGCGGCTGCTGTCTGGCGTGACCGGCTACCCCGCCGTGGTCATCACGCCCCCACCGCCTGTGGCCCGGCTGCTGAGCCTGCAGCTGCTGCCCATGGGCGAGGGCGGCGCAGCGCTGCTGGCGGAGACGGACACGGGCTTGGTGGCGCGCCGCGTGCTGTCCATCCCGGCCGACGTGGCGCCGGCCGATTTGGCACGCATGACGGCCGTGCTGTCCCGGGAGCTCGCCGGCATGCCCCTGACTGACGTGGCCGACGTGCACCTCGTGAATTTGGAGCGGGCGCTGGGCCGCCACGCGGCGCTCGTGGAGGAGCTGCTGTCGCTCCTGCCCGGGGGAGATACTGAGCAGGCACCTTTAGCCACCGTTGAGGGTTTTGACACGCTGTTTGGGTTCCCGGAGTTTCACGAGGTGGAGCGCATTCGGGCGGTATGGGCGCTGCTGACCCGGGACACGTTTGTGGGGCGGCTCCTGGCGGGGCTGGGGGACGAGGCGCTGGCGGTGCGGATTGGGGAGGAGTTGGCCGAGGCGGCGGGCCGCGATTTGTCGCTGGTCGGCGCCACGCTGCGCTCGGGCGGCCACGTGCTGGGCCATGTGGCGGTCATAGGGCCGCGGCGCATGGATTACGGGCACGTCCTGGCTGCCGTCGAGCAGGTGGCTGCGGAGTGGAATCGGGCGCTCGGCTAAGTGGGCTGACGAGGAGTGAGTGGACGAGTGAGTGGACGAACGGCGGATGAGGCCCAGCGGGATCCCAACCGAGTCGACGAGGCCGACGAGACAGTCGCGGAGCGCCACCCGGAATCCTCTGAGGACGTTTCTGAGGACACCCTGGAGGCGCCCCCGGCAGGAGAGCCTGCCGGGGAGGCGCCAGCGGAGGACGCGGACGCCCAGCGGCTCCAGGCCGCTCAGGCGCTGGCGGAGGAGCGCCAGAACCAGTTCCTGCGGCTGTCCGCCGACTTCGACAACTTCCGGCGCCGGGTCGAGCGCGAGCGCGGGGAGCTGCGGGCGGCGGTGGCGCGTGAGTTGCTGGCGTCCCTGCTGCCTGCCTACGACAACCTGGAGCGGGCGCTGAAGGCGCTCACGGCCGAGATTGACGAGGGGTTGGCCAAGGGACTGGAGATGACGAGAAAAAGCTTTTTGGACGGATTGGCCGCCCAGGGCGTGGTGCGGGTGCCGACAACGGGCCACCCGTTTGATCCCACGATTCATGAGGCGATCCAGAGCACCCCCGACGCGTCCCCGGAGGGGACGGTGCTGGAGGAGTATCAGGCCGGGTTCCAATGGGGGGACCGGGTGCTGCGCGCCGCCCTGGTGAAGGTGTCGTCGGGCGCCGCCGCGCCCGAGGAGGACTAGGCGCCGCGTGAGGCAGCGCAAGGAGGGTGAGCATGGCAGCCAGTGACCCGTATGAGGTGCTCGGGGTGCCGCGCGATGCGTCAGCCGATGCGATCAAGAAGGCGTATCGGCGGCTGGCGCGCCAGCACCATCCGGACGCCAACCGGGGCAATCCGGCCTCCGAAGAGAAATTTAAGGAGATCAACGCCGCCTACGAAGTGTTGAGCGACCCGGAGAAGCGGGCCCGCTTTGATCGGTTCGGTCAGGCGGAGCCCAGCGCCGGTGGGTTCAACTTTGGCGGCATGGGCGGCATGGGTGCCCAGGGCGTCGGCGGCATCGACGACCTGTTTGAAATGTTTGGGTTTGGCGGCGCGAGTCAGGCCCGGCAGGGGCCGCAGCGGGGCGACGACCTGCGGGCGGATGTTGTCTTGGACTTGGACGAGGTCATGACCGGGACCTCCCGGACGCTGAAGGTGGAGCGGACCGAGACGTGCAGCACGTGCCACGGCGAAGGCGGTGAGGGCAAGGGGTCCACGGAAACATGCCGCCAGTGCCGCGGCACCGGGCAGGTGCGCCAGGTGCACAACAGCTTCTTGGGCCAGGTGGTGCGCACGGGTCCCTGCCCGCAGTGTCAGGGGCGCGGCCGGGTGATTCTGCGCGCCTGCCGCACTTGCCACGGCCGGGGGATTGTGCGGGTCGTGCGCGAGGTGGGCGTGAGAATCCCGCCGGGCGTCGAGCAGGGCACGCGGATCCGGGTTCAGCGCGAGGGGGCGGCGGGCGTGATGGGCGGACCCGCCGGCGACCTGTTTGTGTTTGTCCACGTGAAGGAGCATCCCCGGTTCCATCGGGAGCACGCGGATCTGCTGGGGACGCTCAAGTTGGGCTTTGCCCAAGCCAGCCTCGGTGCCGAGGTGGAGTTTCAGGCCTTGGATGGCCCGGTCGCGGTGAAGGTGCCTCCAGGCACCCAGCCCGGGGACGTGCTGACCCTGCCCGAGCGCGGCCTGCCGCGGCTGGGGCGGCAGGGCCGCGGGGCCCTCAAGGTTCAGGTGGCCCTCGAGGTGCCGAAGAAGCTCTCGCACGAGGAGCAGGAGTTGCTGCGCCGCTGGGCAGAGCTGCGGGGCGAAGCCGTGGGCCCGGGGGGACGCGGCTTGTTTCATCGGGTGCGCGATGCCCTCGGCTCCTGACGGTGGGGCGGTCGGCCACCAGGGCGCGTGGTGGTCCGTTACGGCCCACTGCCCGCCGGCGATCATGGCAGGCGGCGCCGATGCCGTCGCCGCATGGATCGAGGAGCTGACCGGGCGGCTCTATGCACTCGGGGCCGGGGGGCTGGAGTACGAGGATGGCTTGGCGGCGCAAGCTGACTGGGTGGATGAGGGCATGCCGCCGGGGCCCCCGTTTGTGCGGGCGTACTTCCCCGGCGGCGCGGCGTGGGACAGCCTCCAGCCCTCGCTGGCCGACGCCCGGGCCAGTGCCGGCGTGGAGCTGACGGTGGAAGCCGTGCGGGAGGATGACTGGGCTCACGCATGGAAGAAGTTTTTTCACGCGGTGCAGCCGGGCCGCCGCGTGTGGATTGTGCCAGCCTGGGAAGCGCCGCCGGATCCCCGGGGCCTGGTGGTGCGCATCGACCCGGGCATGGCGTTTGGCACCGGCACGCACGCGACGACCGCGCTGATGATCGCGCTGCTGGAAGACAGCGTAGAGCCGGGGCAGCGCTGGCTGGACGTGGGTACCGGATCGGGCATTTTAGCGTTGGCGGCGTGGCGCTTGGGGGCGCACGTCGGCGCGGTGGACATTGACCCGGTGGCCGTCGACGCGGCGCGCAGGAATGTGGCGGCGCATGGCGCGCCGATTGCTGTCTGGCAGGGGACTGTCGCCAGCGTCCCCGGCGAGGAGCGGGCATTTGATGGCGTCGCCGCCAACCTCACCGCCGATATTATCCTGCGGGAGTGGCGGGGCTTGGCCGACCGCGTGCGATCCGGCGGCCGGCTCCTGCTGTCCGGCATCATCGAGGAGCGCTGGCTGGAGGTGCGGGACACGCTGGAAACTGCCGGGCTCACGCTTGGCGCCTTGCGCCGCCAGGGCGGGTGGGTGGCGGCAGCTCTGGTGCTCCCGTGATTCGCCTGGTCGTGGCGCCGGACCAGCGCAGCACCGACCGCATCCACTTGTCGGACGCGCAGGTCCACTATCTGGGCCGTGTGATGCGCCAGCGTCCTGGCGACGTGGTGGAGGCCGTGCTGGACGGCCACGTTTACCGCGCCAGCCTGGAGGACGCCGCGACGCTGCGGGTGCAGGGCGAGAGCGTCGCGGCCCCTGCACCCCGGCTGGCCGTTTCGCTGGTGCAGGCGCTGTTGAAGGGGGACCAGATGGCGGGCCTCATTCAGCAGGCCACCGAGGCCGGTGTGGATCAAATTGTGCCGGTGGTGGCGGCGCGCAGCATTGCGCGCACGGTCAGCGCCGCCCGGCTCCAGCGCTGGCGCGCGGTCGCGGCCGAAGCCACGGAGCAGTCCGGACGGGGTCAGCTGCCTGTGGTGGCGGAGCCCATCGGCTGGCTGCGGTGGCAGCCCGACGCGCCCACCATCGCGCTGGTGCCGGCCGCAGATCCGCTGCCGAGTGTGTGGGATCGGATCGGTCGCCCGACACGCGTGCACCTCGTGGTGGGCCCCGAGGGAGGCCTCACGCCGCCGGAAATTGCGCGCTGCGACGCGGCGGCCGGGCTGGGGCCGCGTGTGCTGCGCGCGGAGCACGCCGGCGCGTTCGCCGTTTTTTGGCTGCTGGCCTCCATCTGGCAGGACGACACCGCTGGGGCGAAATCCTGCTAGGATAGGGCGTCTGACGCGCAGTCATGCTAACCCCACGAGGGGGTTGGCCGTGGGCAAGCTGATCGAGCTGAAGTTTTGCGACATCTGCCGCAAGCCCGTGGTAAAGCGGGAGCTGGCGCAAGCGGCCGGCGGCTTCTTGGAAAGCACCCTGTGCAAAGAGTGCCTCACGAAGTACGGCCACCTGTACCGCCCCTGGTAGCGGCCGGCAGGAGTGGCGCTTGCCGACGGCGAATCTGGCCGCGAGGAGCGTGACAGGTGGACTGCATTTTTTGCCAAATCGCGGCCGGGGCGCTGCCGGCGGATCGCGTGTACGAAGATGATGACACGTTGGCGTTTCCGGACTTGCGGCCCCGTGCGCCGCAGCATCTGCTGGTGATCCCCAAGCGCCATGTGGAAAGCTTGGCCAGCACCCAAGACGACGACTGGGCGGCCGTGGCCGCCTGCCTGCGCACCGTGCAGCGCGTCGCACGCGACCGCGGGCTGGAGGAGGGCGGATACCGGGTGGTCGCCAACATTGGCTCCGACGGGGGCCAAACCGTGAACCACCTGCACTGGCATGTGCTGGGCGGCCGGCTGATGACCTGGCCGCCCGGCTAGGCCGCAGGGACGATCCTGGCACGGTCTCGGCGCGATGCCCCGCCGGACCATCCCCGTCCGGGCTGTTGAGGCTGTCCGGCCGGTCAGCCGCGTTTGACGCTCGATCCCCGCGCCCGTATAATTCGGGGAGTACATTCTTTGATCCCGACCCTGTTCGGGTGGAGGGGAGGGAGCGATTTTGTCCGAGATCAAGGTTGGCAAGAACGAGACCTTAGAGGCCGCCCTCCGTCGCTTCAAGCGTCAGATTCAAAAGGCGGGGGTGCTGGCCGAGGCGCGTCGGCACGAGCGCTATGAAAAGCCCAGCGTCCGCAAGAAGAAGAAGGCCGAGGCGGCGCGCAAGAAGAAGCGCTAGCGTTGGAGCGAAGAAGGGAGGCGCACATGCTGCGGGAGCAGTTGGATGCAGACTTGAAGCTGGCCCTGCGCGAGCGGCATGCGGTGCGCCTCTCGGTCATTCGCCAGGTCAAGGCGGCCGTGCTGGCGCAGGAGACGCGCCACGCCCGCACCACGCTGGACGATCAGGGGATCCAGGCCGTCATCGTCAAGGAAATCAAGGAGCGCCGGGATGCCCTGGCGGAGTTTGAGCGGGCCCACCGCAACGACTTGGCGGACAAGGCCCGAGCGGAAATCGCCGAGTTGTCCCGCTATCTGCCGGAGGCCATGTCGCCCGCGGAACTGCAGCGGCTGGTGGACCAAGCGATCGAAGACAGCGGAGCCGCCGGTGCCCGGGATTTGGGTGCCGTCATGGCCAAGGTGCTGCCGCAAACGCGTGGCCGCGTGGATGGGCGGACGGTGTCCGATATGGTGCGGGAGCGGCTCAGCCAGCTCGCCACCGAATAGCCCCTGCCGCTATCGAACCTCCCGGGCGTCAATCTCCGTGGCGGCCGGCAGACAGAATACCTTAGTGATCCCACCCTCAAATAGGCGCGTGGCCGCCCAGGCGACGCGCGGGCGCGGCCCCACGACCATCGCCTGCTGCGCCGCTTGGACGGGCTCTGGGACAGAGCCCGTCCAACTGGACAGTGGCAGCGAGATGCCTTCCGGCCAGTCGCCATGGTCCTCTTCAGGCTCCCGCACATCGAGGACCGGGGGCCGCGGGTTTAAGAGCTCCCAATCGCTGCGCCAGATGCGGCGCCAGCTGCGCACCGGCAGGCCGCGCGCCTTCCAGGCCGCGGGGGTGCCCGTCAGCATGCCAATGACGTCCAATCCCTGCTGTTCCATTTCGGCGGCAATGTCGCCCACGTCCACGGCGCCGCGGCCAATCAGCACGGCGGGTCGACCCGCCAGCAGCGCCGCGAGGCGGGGGCGCCACAGGTGGCGGCCCCCAGGACACGAGAGGGCGCCATCCAAGTGCCCATCCAGGTAGTCGATGGGCCACCGCAGATCCATGACCACCGCGCCGGTGGCCACTAGGCGGCGGTAGTCCTCAGCGGTGACGATGCGCACAGCTCCAATGAACATGGAACGCCTCCTCGGGCGGATCCGGGCGCTGTCGGCCGCGCCCGGATCGATTCGCCCACACGTTTCGCGCTGCCGGCCCGGATTCCTGCTGGCCCCCGTCATGATTGCACGGCCTGCGCATAGCTTGACCCAGCAACTGACTCAACGAGTGACTCACGACGCAGCAGGGGGGCAAGGGGATGCAGCGCGGACTCTCCCTTGGCCAGCGGGCCGCCGCGTGGCTGGACCTTCCGCCCGAGACGCTGATGAACGTCGCACGGGTGGAGGTGGTGGGCCATCTCCAGGTGCGCGTCGCCAACCATGGCGGCGTGTCCCGGTTCGGACCCCGTCTGGTGGTGGTGCGCCTGCCGGCCTCGGCGGGGACGGTGGCGATCGAAGGCAGCCATCTGGTTATCGGATGGATCAGCCGCGACGAGCTCGTGGTGACGGGGCAGATTCGCCACCTGCGGTTTGACGATGGTGAGCGGTGCTGAGGCGCCTCCTCGCATTTCTTCAGGGCTGGGTCTGGGTGGAGGTTCGCTCGGGCCAGGCCGCCGACCTGCTCTCGCGGCTGGCGCTGGCCGGATTTCTCGTGACGGACGTGCGCTGGGAGAGGCGGAGGGCGGTGTGGCGCATGACCCGCCCGGGCGCGCGGGCGCTGCGGGCGCAGGCGCGCGGCGTCCGCGTGCATTTTGGCCGCCGGGGGGGATGGCCCGTTTTGTGGCGCCGCTCGCGGACGCGCCCCGGCTTGTGGGTGGGGGCAAGCCTGGCGGTGGCGCTGTTCGTGTATGCCACGCCGCGGGTGTGGGTGGTCGCGGTCGCCGACACGACGCCGGTGATGGCGGCCCGCGTCGTGCTCGCGGCCGAATCGGCCGGCTTGGCGCCGGGGGCCCTTCGCGACACGCTGCCCCTGGAACGCATCGAGCGGAGCATGGCGAAGCAGATTCCTGGGCTGGCCTGGGTGGGCATCCGCGTGCAGGGCGCGCTGGCGGTGGTGTCGCTGCATCGCTTCTATGGCCGGGCGCCTCGCGCGGGCCCGGTGACCGAACTGGTCGCATCCCACGCCGCGCGGATCGTGAGCATCCACGGGTATCTGGGCGAAGTGCTGGTGAGCGACGGCCAGGACGTCCCGCGCGGCACGCCGCTGATGCGGGGCTGGATGTTGGCCACCGGGCAGCAAGGCGGGGCGGCCGGCGAAGTGGTGGGCCGCTTTACCGTGCACGCCACGGGCTTTCAATCCGATGTGCTGGAGAGGCGCCGTGCGACGGGCCGCCAGGTGGTTCGGTCGTACCTGGTGCTGTCGGGGGCCGTGTGGCAGGTGGCGGGGATCGGGCGGCGGCTGCCGCGGTACTGGCGCGCCCGTGTGCACTCCGCCGCCTTGAGCTGGTTTGGGGTGCGGCTCCCCGGCGCATGGGTGCGGGTGGTATATACTGAAGAGGCGCTGGTGCGCGTGCCCTTGGGCGAGGGCCAGGCGCGGTCCCGTGCGCGGGCCGCGGCGCTGGCGGCTTTAAGGCGCCAGCTGGAGCCCGGGGCGCACCTGAGGCGCCGCCGCCTTCAGTGTCGCAGGGTGCGGGGCGGCACGGCATGCACGGTGACGGCCTCCGTGGAACAGGATATTGCGGTACCCGCCGGCGCCTTGGCGCCGGCACCACCATCAGCAACAGAGCCCTGACCGAACGGGCAGGATGAAGGGGGGACCCGATGCCCCAAGCCGTTGAATGGGTGATTGGGGACAACCGGCTGGCCGCTCGCCTGTGGGGGCGCGGCGATGTGCATTTGAAGCGCTTGGAGCGCGCGCTGGCCGTGCAGCTCACGGCCCGGGGCAATGTGGTGGGCATTGTGGGCGCGCCCGAGGCGCAGGATCAGGTGCAGCAAACGCTGGACCTGCTGGCTGAATGGGTGTCGGCCGGGGAGGCCGTGGGCGTCGAGACCGTGGAAGCCGCCTTGGAGGCGGTGCGCGAAGATCGGGCGGATGCGTTTCGGGGTTTGCTGACCGACGTCGTGGCCACCACCGTGCGCGGCCGGCCGCTACGGCCAAAAACCTTCGGCCAAGCCCGCTACGTGGCGGCCATGCGGCACCACTCGCTGGTGTTTGGCATTGGGCCGGCGGGCACGGGCAAGACGTTTCTGGCGATGGCCCGCGCCGTGGCGGAGCTGAAAGCCCGGGCGGTGGAGCGCCTGGTGCTCACGCGCCCCGCGGTGGAGGCCGGTGAGCGGCTCGGGTTTTTGCCCGGGGACCTGGAAGACAAAGTGCATCCCTATCTGCGGCCGCTGTATGACGCCCTGTTTGAGATGCTGGGCATCGAGGCGGTGGAGCGGTATCGTGAGCGGGGCCAGATCGAGGTCGCGCCACTGGCGTACATGCGGGGGCGCACGCTTGATAACAGCTTTATGATTTTGGATGAGGCGCAGAACACGACCGCGGAGCAGATGAAAATGTTTCTGACACGGATCGGCTTCGGGTCCCAGGTTGTGGTCACCGGAGACGTCACGCAGGTGGACCTGCCCTCGGGCACGCCATCGGGGTTGAACGAGGCCGCCGGCATCCTCCACGGCGTAGACGACATTGCGGTGGTAAGATTTTCTCAGCGCGACGTCGTGCGGCATCCCTTGGTGCAGGCCATCGTGCAGGCCTACGAAGCGAAGGAGCGGCGGGAGGGCGATGGACAGGCCAACAGATAAGCCCAGCGGCCAGTCGGCTCCTCTCCCACCGGCGGTCGGGGGCTGGCGGCGGTGGCTGGCGGCGGGTGGGGGAAGCGCGCTGCCGTCGGGCATGGCACGCTTGGCCCTGTTGGGCTTGTTGGTGTGGATGTTGGTGGGGGCCATCTTTTCGGCCAATCTCTATGGCCAGCGGGTGAACGTCCAGGTGGGCGATCTGGCACCCAAAACGGTGCGGGCGCCGTTTTCCGCGATTGACTATGCATCGACGACCGCGGCGCGGGCCGCGGCCGCCCGGGCTGTGCCGCCCGTCTACTCCACCGATCCCCACGTGCTCACCGCTGTCCAGCAGGCGGCCACGAACGACTTTCAGACGATCACGAACCTCGCGGCCGATGCCGCCGTCCCGCTGGCGGCGCGCGAAGCCGCGGCCGCGTCGGCGATTCCCATCGGGCTGCCCCACAGCGTGTGGGGCGAAGTGCTCACGCTGCCGCCGGCCACTCTGGCCGGGCTCTCGCAGGACACCCATGTGATCCTGGCGTCGGTGTTGGGCAACGGCACCGGCGTGCGCAACACCAAGACGTCGCTGGCAGAGGCCAAAAGCTTCATTGGGGACTTGGCCAGTACGGAGGAGCCGGACCCGGGGCTCCGACTCTTTTTGACGTCGCTGTCCACCAGCTTGGTGCAGCCCAACACGTTTGTGAACCAGACGGCCACGGCGGCGCGCCGACAGGCGGCCGAGGGGGCGGTCCCCGCCGTCCGCATCTTTAAGGGGCAGCGCGTCATTGTGGCGGGCAAGGTGGTGACCGCCGCCAATGTGCGGGCACTGTCGGCCCTAGGGCTGTTGAATCAGGGATTTGATGCGGCGCCACTGGCCGGGGGCTTTCTGTTTGGCCTCGTGCTGACCGCCGTCGAAGCCGGTTTTCTCTGGGGCTTCCGGCGCCAGATGGCCAAAGACTGGCCGCGCCTGCTGATTTGGGGCGTGGTGACGGTCCTGGGCCTGTTGGCCGCCCAGCTGTTGGCGCAGGTGCCCGAAGCCACGTTTGTCATCGTGCCCACCGCGGCCATTCTGCTCGCGACCCTGGTGGATCCGGCCGTGGCCATAGTGACGGCCGCCATCCTGGCCACGGCGACCGGGCTGCTATCCGGCACCGACTTGCCCACGGCGGTGGTGGCCTGGTTTGGATCCGTCGCGGGTGTGGTGGGGGTGTCGCGCCTGTCCAACCGCCACGACGTCATTCGCGTGGGGCTGTTAGTGGGCGTGGTCAACCTGGTGACTCTGTTGGCGCTGGACTTCATGTCCGGGGCCGCGCTGGTCCAGGGCCCGGTGTGGCAGCAGCTGGTGTGGGCGTTTGTGGACGGCGCCTTGGCGGCCGTCCTGGTGGTGGGGTCCACGCCCTTCCTGGAAGCACCGTTTGGCATTGTGTCGGCCGTGCGCCTCATCGAGCTGTCGAGCCCCAATCAGCCCCTGCTGCGCAAGTTGCTGGTGGAAGCGCCTGGAACCTATCTGCACAGCATCATGGTGGGCAATTTGGCCGAAGCCGCCACCGAGGCGGTTGGGGGCGACGCGCTCTTGGCCCGGGTGGGTGCCATCTACCACGACGTCGGCAAGCTGAAGCGCCCGTACTTCTTCATCGACAACCAGTACGGGGCGGAAAACCCTCACGACAAGCTGGCTCCCAGCCTGTCCTCGCTCATCATCGCGTCACACGTCAAAGATGGCGTGGAGCTGGCGCGGCAGCACCGACTGCCGGAGGTGATTCAGCAGTTCATCCGCCAGCACCATGGGACGACGGTCATGCGCTACTTTTACGAAAAGGCGCGCGACCTGGATACGGGCGAAGGGGTGGCGGAGGTTGATTTCCGCTATGAGGGGCCCAAGCCCCAAAGCAAAGAAGCGGCCATCGTCATGCTGGCCGATGCCAGCGAAGCCACCACTCGGACACTGAAAAATCCCAACGCGCAGTCGATTGAGCAGGTGGTGCGGCGGCTGATTCGCGAGCGGCTGCAGGACGGCCAGCTGGATGAAGCCGACCTGACGCTGCGCGACCTGGACACCGTGGCGCGCACGTTCACGCGGGTGCTGACCGGGGTGTTCCACACGCGGATCGAATACCCCGACCCGGTGCTGAAGGAAATGGAGAGGAGCCAGAAGCGTGGAGATATGGGTCACGAGTCAGCCCGACGACTGCGCCGCGTGGGAGGAGACGGTTCGTCGGGTCCTAACTCGCGGCCTCGCTGATCTGCAGTTGGAGGACGCGGCCGTGTCGGTGCTCTTGACCGACAACCAGACGATTGCCGGGCTGAACGCCGAATGGCGCGGCCGTGACGGCCCGACCGATGTGCTGTCCTTCAGCCAGCGCGAGGGCGAGGCGGCTGACCCGGATGATCCGCTGCTGGGCGACATCGTCATCTCGATTGAGCGGGCGCTGGCGCAGGCAGATGACTACGGGCATTCGCCGGAGCGCGAGGTGGGCTTTCTCGCCGTGCATGGCCTGTTGCACCTGCTGGGGTACGACCATGAGGCGCCCGATGAGGAAGCGCGAATGATGGAGGCCACCGAGGCGATCCTCGCAGCGGTGGGATTGGAGCGCAGGTAGGCGTGGGCCAAGATCGACATACGGCCGGGTCCTTCTGGGCGTCCTTTGGCTACGCGGCCCGCGGCCTCCGATGGGCGTACCGGCACGAGCGCAACCTGCGCGTGCACACGGTGCTGGGCGCGCTGGCGATGGCGCTGGGCCTGCTTGAAGGCATCGGGTCGGCCAATTTTGTGGTGCTGGTGGTGCTGCTCATCGTGGTCGTGGCGTTGGAATTGGTGAACACCGCCATTGAGGCGGTGACGGATCTGGCCCACCCCGGCTTCTCGCCGCTGGCCGGGGTGGCTAAGGATCTGGCGGCCGCGGCCGTGCTGTTTGGCGCGGCGGGGGCGCTCGGGCTGGGGGTGTGGATTTTGGGCGGCCGCCTCCTGGAGCTGCCGCGCCGCGTGGGGGTGTGGGCCGCCCACGCGCCCGGGGGCCTGGCACTGCTGGTGGGCGCCCTCGTGTTTGTGGCCGCGGCGGCCGTGTGGCCCGTGGCCGGCCGCCGGGAGGAGGCGGACCGCTATTAGCGCACGCAGTTGGGCGCACTTGGGCCACATCGTGGGGCACCTGCCCTGGCTGGAGCTCATCCTCATCGCGGTGTTGCTGGGGCTGTCTGCCTTGTACTCGATGTCGGAAACGGCCATGATGGCGCTCTCCCGCGGCGGGGCTCGGCGCCTGGCGGACGACGGAGCGCCCGGGGGCGCCGAGATTGAGCGGATGGCTCGCGAGCCCAACCGCGTGTTGGGGACCGTGCTGGTGGGCAACAACCTCACCAACATCGCCGCGTCGGCCATTGCCACCGCCCTGCTGGTGGCTGCGCTGGGTCCGGTGGGCGTCACCGTGGCCACGGTGGTGATGACCGTCGTGGTCCTGCTGGTGGCGGAAATCACTCCCAAAACGTATGCGGCTCACCACCCGGACCGGGTGGCCCTGGCGCTGCACCGGCTGCTGGCCGTGTCGTCCACCATTTTCACGCCGGTGGTCAACGTGCTGAGTTGGCTGGGACTGGGCGCCATCCGCGCGCTGGGGGGCCAGGCCGACGGCCGCCGGCTGCTGACCGAGGAAGAGATTCGCAACCTGGTGGACGTTGGCCAGGAAGAGGGCCTGCTGGAGCAGGAAGAGCGCGAGATGATTCAGGGCATCTTCGAGCTGTCCGACACGCCGGTGCACGACGTGATGGTGCCGCGGATGGACATGCATACGATTTCCGCGGACACGACACTGGCGGACGCGTGGGAGGCCGTCATCCAGGCGGGGCACTCCCGCATTCCCGTTTGGCGGGAATCGATTGACGATGTCATCGGGGTTCTGTACGCCCGCGATATTTTGGCGTATGCCCGCGAGCGGTCACTGGACACGCCGGTGGCCTCGCTCCTGCGCCCGGCCTACTACGTGCCCGAGAGCAAGAAGGTGGACGAGCTGTTGGCGGACTTTCGCCGGGAGCGCACGCACCTGGCCATCGTGCTGGACGAGTTTGGCGGCACCGCGGGGCTGGTGACCATTGAAGACCTGCTCGAGGAAATCGTCGGGGAGATTCGCGACGAGTACGACGCCGAGGAGCCGCTGTTCCGCGCCGTCGGCGGCGACGTGCTGGAAGCCGACGGCCGGACCGCACTGGACGACCTGCCCCCGGGATTCCGGGTGGCGGACCCGGACGCCGACGTCGATACGCTGGGCGGATTTATCCTACACTTGTTGGGACGAGCGCCCGTGCAGGGGGAGGCGGTGCGGTCAGGGGATCTGGTGCTCACGGCCGCGCAGGTGGTGGGGCGCCGCGTCAAGCGCGTGCGGATGAAGCTCGAGCCGGCAGAACCCGGCGGGGCGCCCGAAGGCAGCCGGCCCAACCACGAGACGGGATAGGGGGATGACGTGACACCAGCGACAGGAGAGGCAGACCGAAGCGATGCGGGGCTGGCACCACTGATGGAGGCGGCGCGCGGTGCCATGGGGCGGGCGTACGCGCCGTACTCGGGCTTTCCGGTGGGCGCGGCCGTGCTGGCGGATGACGGCGCGATGTTTTTGGGGGTGAACGTGGAGAATGCCAGCTATCCGCTCGGGATGTGCGCGGAGCGGGTGGCCGTCGGCACCGCCGCGGCTGCGGGGGTGCGCCGGCTGGCGGCCGTGGCCGTGGCGTCCCAGGGCGAGCCGCCGGCCACGCCCTGCGGGGCGTGCCGTCAGGTGCTGGCGGAGTTTAACCCGAGCTTAGTCGTGTTGGTGGGGGGCGCGTCCGGGCCGTGGGCCCGCTACACGCTGGACCAGCTTTTGCCGCACCCGTTTCTCCACGGAGGCGCGCGGCATGGAGTATAAGAGCGGATTCGTCGCCCTGGTGGGCCGTCCCAACGTGGGCAAGTCCACGCTGCTCAATGAAGTGGTGGGCAGCAAGGTGGCCATGGTCACCCAAAAGCCGCAGACGACGCGCAACGGCATCCGTGGCATCCTGCACACGGAGGGGGCGGAGCTGGTGCTGGTGGACACCCCCGGCATGCATCGGCCGCGGACGCGGCTCGGGCGCACGATGGTGCACACGGCGCAGCGGGCGGTGTCCGATGTGGAGATCGTGTGGCAGGTGGTGGATCTCACGCGGCCGCCCAACGAAGAGGATGGCTGGACCGCCGAGCTGGCCCGCCGCACGCCGGCACCCATCTGGCTCGTGGCCAACAAGCAGGATGCGGTCAGCGACTGGCGCACGGCGCTGGCGCCGTACCGGGCCTTGGCCGCGTATCAGGCCGTATATCCCGTGTCGGCCAAAACGGGCGACGGGGTGCCGGAGCTGGTGGCGGCGGCGCTGGAGCGGCTGCCGGCGGGACCGCAGTTTTTCCCCGACGACATGGTGACCGACCAGGCCGAGGACTTCTACGTGGGCGAAGTGGTGCGGGAGCACGTGATGCTGGAAACCCGCCAGGAGGTGCCATACCAGGTGGCGGTCCAGGTGGACGAGAAGATTCGCCGCAAACCGGATTTGACCTACATTCGGGCGACGCTGCTGGTGGAGCGCGACAGCCAGCGGGGCATCTTGGTGGGGGAAGGGGGCCGCATGCTGCGTGCCATTGGATCCCACGCGCGCACTGCCCTAGAAGAGTATTTTGGCCACCGGGTGTTTTTGGACCTGTGGGTCAAGGCGGCCGAGGACTGGACCGACCGCGCCGAGTGGCTAAACCGGCTGGGCTACCGGGAGCCCAAGCGGTGAGCCGCGTGGCGGATACCGTGGTGGTGTTGCGCAAGCGGGCTTACCGCGAGCAGGACGCGCTCTTGCTGCTGTTTTCCCAGCACCATGGAAAAATTTCGGCCGTGGCGCGGGGGGCGCGGTCGGCCAAGGGCCGGCTCACAGCGTCCACGGAGCCGCTGGCCGTGGCCCGCATGGAGCTTTATCAGGGGCGCTCCAACCTGATGACGGTGACCGAGGCCGAGCTGGTGTCGCTCAACGCCGGCGTGCGGCGCGATTTGTGGCGCACCGGCCGGGCGGCGATGCTGGCGGATGCGGCGGACGAGCTCACCTCCGACCTGGATGCCGCGCCTGGGGTATACGACACGCTGGTGGCCGCGCTGGCCAGTCTGGGCTCCGATCGGGATCCGACGCCCGTGTATGTGCACGCGATGTGGCGCCTGCTGGGCGCGGCGGGCTTGAAGCCCGAGTTTGACCGCTGTCAGCAGTGCGGCGCCCCGTGGAGCACGCCACCCTGGTTTTGGCGGGGCGGGGCCGGCCCGGTGGATGGGCCGTGCCATATGGCGGGCGACAGCCCGCTGCTGCCGGGCGCGCTGCAGTGGCTTCGCCTGGTGGATGGCCAGCTGGAGTCCGGGGAGATGGGTCGGGTGCAGGCCGCCCCCGCCGTCTATGCTGTCCTAGACCAGCAGGTGCGCGACTTTTTGATTTATCACGTGGGGCGGGTGCCGCGTGCCTTTCGGTTCTGGGATGCGGTGGCGCCCATGGCTTCCGCTCCGCGGCCGAAAGGTTCGGCCGGGGCGCCTGCGGCAAAGGGGATGACGGTATGACAGAGCGCCCGGCCATGACCATGCAGGAGATGATTCGGCGGCTCGAGGAGTACTGGGCGGCCGAGGGCTGCCTCATCGGCGTGGCGCACGACGTGGAGAAGGGGGCCGGCACGATGAATCCCCTGACGTTCTTTCGCGCGCTGGGCCCGGAGCCCTGGCGGGCGGCGTACGTGGAGCCGTGCCGGCGCCCGGTGGACGCCCGCTATGGGGACAACCCCAACCGCCTGTACCGGCATTTTCAGTTTCAGGTGCTGTTGAAGCCCACGCCGGACGACGTGGTGGAGGTGTACCTGGGGAGCCTGGAAGCTTTGGGCCTAGACCGCCGGCGTCATGACGTGCGCCTGGTCGAGGACAACTGGGAGGCGGCTACCCTGGGCGCGTGGGGCCAGGGGTGGGAGGTTTGGCTCGACGGGATGGAAATCACCCAGTTCACCTACTTTCAGCAGATGGCCGGGATGGACTGCCGCCCGCCGTCTGCGGAAATTACGTACGGCTTGGAGCGGCTCGGCAGCTACCTGGCCGGCGTGAGCGACATCTGGGCGCTGGAGTGGGCACCCGGGGTGACCTACCGGGAGCTGTGGGGGCGCCCCGAATATGAATACGGGCACTATGTCCTGGACGCCTCCGATGCCGCCGGCCTCCACGCGACGTTTGTGCACGCGGAGCGCGAGGCGCACCGCCTGCTGGAGGCGTCCCTGATATTGCCCGGGTACGAATTCTTACTGCGGGCGTCGAATGTCTTTAACGAGCTGGACGCTCGGGGGGCGATTTCCGTCAGCGAGCGCCAGGCCTTCATCGGCCGACTCCGCACGCTGGCCCGACTGGCTGCGCGGCAGTGGCTTGCGCAGGCGGGGCCCAAAGAGGCGGTGTCGCTGTGACGGCGTTTGTGGTAGAACTGGGAGTGGAGGAAATTCCCAGTACGTATCTACCCCCGCTCATCGCCGACTTCGAGGCCGCGTTGCGGGAGGCGCTGGCTCGGGAGCGGCTGGCCTTCAGCGCGCTGACCGTGGATGGCACGCCGCGCCGGCTCGCCGCGTGGGGGGCGGTGGCGGCGGAGCAGAGCCCGCGGCGGCGGCGCCTGTCCGGGCCGCCGCTGGCGCTGGCGTACCGTGAGGGAACCCCAACGCCGGCGGCTGTGGGCTTTGCCCGGCGCGCCGGCGTGGACGTGGCAGCCCTCGAGGCCGACGGGGAGCGGGTGGTCGCCACCGTGGACGAGGCGGTCGAACCGGCCGGTCCGGTCCTGGCGCGGCTCCTGCCCGGTGTACTCCGCGGATTGGAGGTGCCGCGCCCCATGCGGTGGCGGGACGATGACGTGCGCTTCGTGCGGCCCGTGCGCTGGCTTGTGGCCCTGTTGGGCGGCGAGGTGCTGCCCGTGTCGGCCCTTGGGGTCGCGGCGGGGCGGCAGACGTGGGGCAATCGTACGGACCATCCCGACGCGATCGCCCTCGCGTGCGCGGACGAGTACGCCGAGCGCCTGCCTCAGATCGGGGTCATGGTGTCGTCCGCCGACCGCCGGCAGGTGGTGGCGGACCGGGCGCGGGAGCTGGCCGCCGAGGTGGGAGGCCAAGCCGAGCACCTTGGGGTGGTGGACGAGGTGGCGGATTTGGTGGAGTGGCCCACGGTATTCCGCGGGCGCTTTGACGCCGCGCTGCTGGCCGTGCCCGCGGCCATCGTGACGTCGGCGATGGTGCACCACCAGCGATACCTGCCCGTGACCCGGGACGGCGCCCTCCTGCCGTACTTTATCGGCGTCCGCAACGGGGTGGGCGAGGCGCTGGACGCGGTGGTGGCTGGCAACGAGCGGGTGCTGGCGGCCCGCCTCGCGGACGCGGCGTTCTTCTATGCGGCGGACCGCGAGGCGACGGAGGACGAGCGCCGCCAGCGCCTGGCCGGCATGACCTACCGGGAGGGGCTCGGCAGCTATCAGGAGAAGGCAGAGCGCCTCGTAGCGGCCGCGGGCGCCTGGGGGGAGCGGCTCGGCCTCAGCGAGGCCGAGCGGGCCGCGCTGGTGCGGGCGGCCTCGCTCGCCAAGCTGGACCTCGTGACCCATGTCGTGGGGGAGTTTCCTGAGCTGGAAGGGGTCATGGGAGGGGTGTACGCCGAAGCGGCCGGCGAGTCCCCGCTGGTGGCCGCGGCCATCGCGGGTCAGTACCAGCCGCGCACGGCGGCCGATTCTCTGCCTCCAGGGCGAGTGGACCGCGCGCTGTCGCTGTTGGACCACCTAGACGACTTGGCCGGCGCCGCTCGGCTGGGGATTGCCGTCAGCGGGTCGAGCGATCCGTTTGGCCAGCGGCGTGCAGCGCTGGCCGTGGGCCGAATCTTGGTGGAGGGCGGGCTCGGGCCCATAAGCCACCGGGAGCTGCTGGCGGACGCGCTGGCGCGGGTGGGGGTGCCCGATCCGGGGCCCCGGGTCGAGTCCCTGGTGTCGCTGATTGAGGGCCGGCTGAAGTCGTGGCTCGACGCGGGGGTGGCCGCCGACGTTTTAGATGCCGCACTGGCCGCGCCGGCCGACTGGGCCTCGCTGCCCCAGCGGCTGGCGATGCTCGAGCGCTTCGCCGCCACGCCCGCGTGGGATCGGGTAGCCACGGCGGCCAAGCGGGTGGGCCGCCTGTCGGTCGGTGTGGCCCCGGCCGCGACCGGCGCTCGCCATCCGGAGCCCGCGGCGGCCGCGCTGGCCGGTCAGCTGGCGGCGCTCGTGGCCGCGCCGCCCACGTGGGCGGCGTGGCCCGCCGCCGCCGAGAGCCTGGTGGACCCCGTGGCCCAATTTTTCGAGGCGGTGATGGTGATGGATCCGGATCCCGCGGTGCGGGCCAGGCGGCTGGGCCTCGTGGCGGCGGTGAGTGCCTGGCTGCACTACCCCCTCGATTGGGCCCGCGTGACGTCCCTGCCCGCGGCCGGCGCGGCGAGGGGGGAGGCGGGCTAGATGGCACTCACCGTTTACGTGGTGTCCGACTCGCTGGGGGAGACGGCCGAGTTGGCCGTGCGCGGTGCCGCCATCCAGTTCAATGGGGCCGGTGGGCCGGTCGACGTGGTGCGCGTGCCGCACGTGATTGACGAGGACGCGATTCGCCACGCCGTGGATGCGGCCACGAGAAAATCCCCTGTGCTCATCGTGTTCACGCTGGTGCGGCCCGAGCTGCGGGCGTACCTGTCACGCATCGCCGGAGAGGTGGGGATCCCGCACGTCGACCTCTTGGGTCCCGTGCTGGACGCCTTGCACCTGCTGCTGGGGCGTGAGCCGCAGGGGGTGCCAGGGCTGGTGCACCGGCTCGACCGCGACTACTTCGCTCGCGTCGAAGCCATCGAGTTTGCGGTCAAGTATGACGATGGCAAGGATCCGAGCGGGGTGCCGCTGGCCGACATCGTGCTGTTGGGCGTGTCGCGGACGTCCAAAACGCCCGTGAGCCTCTATCTCGCCAACCACCGGCTCAAGGTGGCCAATATTCCGCTGGTGCCGGAGGTGCCGCCGCCGCCCGAGGTGATGGGTCCCGCCAAGCGCAAGTGCGTGGGCCTCGTGATTGACCCCGACCTCCTGATGCCCATCCGGCGGCAGCGCCTGCGCACGCTCGGGCTGTCGTCCAGCGCGCAGTACGCCACCCGCGAGCGCATCCTGCACGAGCTGGACTACGCCTGGCAGGTGTTTTCGGATGTGGGCTGTCCCGTGATTGACGTGAGCAACCACGCGGTCGAAGAAACCGCCAGCAAAATCCTGGAGATATTTCAAGGGGAGGCTGTCTGAATGATGCCGTGGGTCATGGCGTTTGAAGAAGGGTCGGCTGAGGATCGCGCTCGGTTGGGGGGCAAGGGGGCCGGCCTAGCGGAGATGAGCCGCATCGGGCTGCCCGTGCCGCCCGGCTTTACGATCACGACCGAGGCATGCCTGGCGTTTCAAGATCAAAAGCGGCTGCCCGATGGACTCATGGATGCGGTGTGGACCCATCTGGCTCAGCTGGAGAAGAAGGCGGGGCGGCGGCTGGGCGACGCCGCGGCCCCTCTCTTGGTGTCGGTGCGCTCTGGCGCTCCCATCTCCATGCCGGGGATGATGGACACGGTGCTGAACCTGGGCTTGAATGCCGAGACGGCCCAGGGTCTCGGCCAGGAGACGGGGAGCCGGCGGTTTGCGCTGGACAGCTACCGCCGGTTCATCCAAATGTTTGGCAATGTCGTGATGCACATGGACCACGGCCTGTTCGAACGGGCGTTGGAGGCGGTGAAAGGCGAGGCGGGCGTCACCGAGGATCAGGAGCTGTCCGCCGATGCGCTCCAGCAAATCATCGACCGGTACCTGAAGCTGGTTTTGGACCGAACCGGCCAGCCGTTTCCCACCGACCCCCGCCAGCAGCTGGAGATGGCCATCGAGGCGGTGTTTGACTCGTGGAACAATCCGCGCGCCCAAGTGTATCGCCGCATCAACAAAATCAGTGACCAGCTGGGGACCGCGGTCAACGTGCAGGCGATGGCGTTTGGCAATTTGGGTGACACCTCCGGCACCGGCGTGCTGTTTACCCGCAACCCCAACACGGGCCAGCCGGGGATGTACGGGGAGTTTCTTACCAACGCCCAGGGTGAGGATGTGGTGGCGGGGCTGCGCACCCCGCGGCCGATTGAAGAGCTGAAGGCGGTGCTGCCCGCCACGTATCAGCAGCTGCAGGAGGTTTGTGCGCTGTTGGAGCGGCACTACCGGGACATGCAGGACATCGAGTTCACGATTGAGCGGGAGCGGCTGTACCTGCTGCAGACGCGGACCGGCAAGCGCACGGCCCGTGCCGCCGTGAAGATTGCCGTCGACTTGGTGAAGGATGGTGTGCTGTCCAAGGAAGACGCCATCGCGCGGCAGGACCCCGCGCAGGTGGCGCAGCTCTTGTACCGGCAGATCGACCCCGCGGCCGAGCTGCACGAGATGGCCAAGGGGCTGCCGGCCTCGCCCGGCGCCGCGGCCGGCCAAGTCGTCTTCGACGCCGATGAAGCGGAGCGCCGCGGCCAGAAAGGCGAGGCCGTCATTCTGGTGCGGCCGGAAACGACACCGGACGATATCCACGGGATCGTGGCGGCTCAGGGGGTGCTCACCAGCCGCGGAGGCATGACCTCCCATGCGGCGATTGTGGCCCGGGGCATGGGCAAGCCTGCGGTGACCGGCTGTGAGACGCTGCGGATCAACCTGGCGGAGGGCACGTTTACGGTGGGTGACGTGACCGTCAAGGCGGGAGATCTCATTACCATCGATGGGGGAACGGGCCGGGTCATCCAAGGGGAAGTGGAGACCGTGGCGCCTACGCTGTTTGATGAGTTTGAGACGCTGCTGGGCTGGGCGGACGGCATTCGGCGCCTGGGTGTGGAGGCCAACGCGGACACCCCGGAGGATGCGCAGCGCGCGCGGGACTTCGGCGCGGAGGGTGTGGGGCTGTGCCGGACTGAGCACATGTTCATGGGTCAGGACCGGCTGCCGGTGGTGCAGGAGATGATCCTGGCGGAGACGGAGCGCGAGCGGGCCCGAGCGCTGGATCGCCTCCTGCCGATGCAGGAGGAGGACTTCTTTGGGATCCTCAAAGCCATGGATGGCCAGCCGGTGACCATTCGCCTTCTGGACCCGCCCCTGCACGAATTTCTGCCGGACGAGGGCGACGTGGCGGCCGAGTTGGCCGACAGCCGGGCCAAGGGGGACCTCCGCAGCGTCGAGCGCCTCACCCGGGTGCTGGGGCGCGCCCGCCAGCTGTTTGAGTTCAATCCCATGCTGGGGTTTCGCGGCGTGCGGCTCGGCATCGTCTACCCGGAGATTTATGCGATGCAGGTGCGGGCCATTTTTCGGGCTGAGGCGCGGCTCGTGGCCGCAGGCTTCGATCCGCACGTGGAGATCATGATTCCTTTGGTGGGCGTGGCGGCGGAGCTGGAGCGCATGGCGGCACTGGTGGCCGATGTGCACGCCGAGGAGGAGCGGCGCTCCGGGGAGGCGCTGCCATATCAGGTGGGCACCATGATCGAGGTGCCGCGGGCGGCGCTCACCGCGGGGGCCATCGCAGAGACTGCCCAGTTCTTCTCGTTTGGCACCAACGACCTGACGCAAACCACGTTTGGCTACAGCCGCGACGACGCCGAGTCGAAGTTCCTGCCGGCGTATCTGGCCGACAAGATCTTGCCCGAAAACCCCTTTGTTGTGCTGGACGCCGACGGGGTGGGCCAGCTGGTGCGGATGGGGCTTGAAGCCGGCAGGAAGACGCGCCCCGATCTGCGCGTGGGCATCTGCGGCGAGCACGGCGGGGACCCCGCGTCGATTCGCTTCTGCCACGAGGTCGGGCTGGACTATGTGAGCTGCAGCCCCTACCGGGTGCCCATTGCCCGGCTGGCAGCGGCCCAGGCGGTGTTGGCCACGGCCACTCGCGGGTAGCCGCGCGGGCGGATAGATGCCGTCTGTGGGCCCTCCAGGGGTTCGTTGCCAGGCAGCCCATCTGGGGCACTGAGAGGGCGGCCCCTGCGGGCCAAGTTGCCGTGGGGCATCACCGATAGGCCGGCGGACAAGTGGGGCCGCATGAAATCTCCGCGGCAGCGGGCGGCGTCCGCCGCGGGGGAGGCTCCGCTTTGCGTGGCGCACGCCGTCAAGCGCGTGAAGGGGCGGGCAGATCGTGGACGGGACCCAAGACTCGGTGCGCCGGGGCATGGCCAATCTTTTGGTGGTGTACTTGGTGTGGGGCTCGACGTTTTTAGCCATCGGGATCGCGGTCAGGGGGCCCTACGGGGCCCCCCCGATGGTGTTGGGATTTATCCGCATGACCTTGGGCGGCGGCATTCTGGCGGCTATGGCCGCGCTGGGGCGCCACTCGCTGCGGGTGACGTGGCGACAGCTGGCCTGGGCGGGACTGGCCGGCCTCCTGCTGTGGGTCGGGGCCAACGGGCTCATCATGGTGGCAGAGCGGCATGTGGCCACCGGCTACGCGGCACTCATGATGGGCATGGTGCCACTGCTTGTCGCCACGGCCGACCTGTTGGCCGGGCGCCAGCGGCTGTCGCTGCCCCTCGCCACCGGCATGAGCTTGGGCGTCCTCGGCTTGGTGCTGCTGTCGAACGTCTCTGGGCAGATCCGGGGAGGCCACGCCTGGGACGTCGTGTGGCTGCTGTTGGCCGCATTGTCTCAGGCGGGCAGCCTGCTGGTGCAGCACACTCGGCTGCGGTCCGTTGCGCCGCTGGTGAGCGCCGCCTGGCAGGAATGGCTGGCCGCACCGGTGTTTTTGGCGCTGACAGCAATACTTCATGAGCCGTGGCCGCACTGGGACGCGGCCACGGCGGGGGCCGCCCTGTATCTAGTGGTGGTGGGGGCGCTCGCCTATGCCAGCTTTGCGGCGGCCGTGCGGCTGCTGCCCATGACCATCGCGGGAACCTATGCGTTTGTAAATCCCGTGATTGCCGTGATCCTGGGAGCACTGGTGCTGGGCGAACCTCTCACGCTGCGCACGACCGTGGGGGGCGCACTGCTGCTAATGGGTGTGGCGGGAGTTCTGCGGTCTCGACTGGCTGACCCAGCCGTGCCGCTGGCCACGGCGGAACAGGGGGGCGCACCCGGCTGA
>JAKADP010000035.1 GCA_021820465.1 Bacillota bacterium | reverse complement strand
GGAGTGAGAGAAAGTGACCGTTTCTGGCAACCTCAGCTCGATGGGCAAGTTCTGTTGCCCCCCGCAGACCGGTACGAAGTACTGGGTCCCGGCTTACATTGCGCAGTCGGGAGACTCATGGAGCAGCATCGCGAACGCCTTCTACGGATGCGGGGACGCCTGCTGCGCGGAGAGCCTGTCGTATCAGAACACCGTGCAGAACGACGCGCCGCTGGACGTGGGACAAGTGGTCGGCCTACCAAGCGCGCTCGGTCCGTGTGGCGGGGATTTCATCGCTATCAAGTGCATCAACGTGCCGCCGCAGGCGGATCTCGCCGTGGTAACGGTGCCTCCGGCATGGTTCAGCGGCAATGTTCCGGTGTGCGGGCTCGATACCTGCTAACAACCGCGCCGCCCGGCGATGGGAAATCCGGTAGGCGGGATCGGCGCGTCCCACCAGGGAGGCTCTGCCCTAGCTGGCGGCATATTAACAACGAGGTTTCCCGTCCCGCCGTCGCCTAGGAAATAGTAGAATTCGGTGTTCACTTTCAATGGCGGGCACGACGCGGCCCGCCATTCGCGCTGAATCCAGGTGGGCTGGTTCGCCATGATCCACCGTTCGCGCTGCCATCCGGTCGAGTGCGACCCGGGCGGGTTGGCCCAACTGACCGCGCGCGTGATATGCACGGTCGGATTGTGGTGTGGCGGCCGCAGCCCCGTCAGCACCAGCGCCGTGCCGACAATTGCCAAGATGCCGATGCCGATCCACGACTGAGTCCGGCGCGTCATCCGTCGTCACCTTCTTGGTGCCTAGCATAGCGTGGGGGGCGCCATCGTCAATAGACCTCAGTTCTTTGAGCAAGTGGGCAGGATCTTCCGCAAGTTAACATAATATCTCTTATCGGACGTTATTACGGACCGCCAAGAGTCCCGAGCGGGTCTACTCTGAGTGCCCGTACGACACCCACAATGTACCTGCGAACGGTTCGTGCAATTACTGACACCCTTTCTGTCCGGAGAACGGAAACCCGGTTGCGGGGATAGGGTTCCCATACCAAGGGAGGTCGGACATGAGCCCGACCGGGGGATCGTACACGGTTTGGGCCCCAGCCCCTATCTCCCCCGGTTGCCCGGCGAACCGGAAGTAGTACATGGTGGTGCCGGCGTATTCGGTGCGCAGTGGCGGGCACGAAGCGGCCCGCCACTCCCGCTGGATCCAGGCTGGTTGGTTCGCCACGATCCAGCGTTCGCGTTGCCACCCGGTAGAGTGCGCACCGGGCGGGTTGCCCCAGCTGACGGCGCGTGTTACGTGCACGGGTGGCCGACTGTGGTGGGGCTGCCGCATGCCCGTGAGGACCAGCGCTGTGCCGACAGCTGCCAAGATCCCGAGGCCAACCCAGGGCCAAACCCTGCGCGCCATCACGCCCCCCCTTTAGGGCCTAGCATAACGCGTGGGGAGCGGCAGTTAAAGAAGCTCCCGCGCGCCCACACCGCGGGCGCGCGGGCTGGGCTCACCAAACAGGAGGCGCGGCCCGCGAGGATGTTGCCCGGCCGTCGCGAAGATGGCAGGCGACCCCCTGATGTGCGCTACACTCGTGGTGCAAGTCTCAGGAGGCCGCATCCACTCCGCATCCAGGCTAGGGGGAAGCGTTCCTCGCGAGAAGGGAGCCACGCCGTGCCTGTTCCCTTGCAGCACCTCACGTTCTGGCAGTGGGTGGAGCCCCCGGTGCTCATCGTGACGGTGGGCCTGGTGGGGCTGTTCTGGCTGACGGTGCACGGGCCGCTGTCGCGGCGGTTCCCGGATTGGGATGGCATCAGCCGGCGGCAGGCGGCGCTGTTCATCGCGGGACTGGGTGTATTGTATCTGGGCTTTGGGGGTCCGCTGGACATCTTGGGAGACGGGTACCTCTTTAGCGCCCACATGACGCAGCATTTGCTGGAGGCGTTTGTGGCGGCGCCCCTGTTACTGCTGGGCACGCCGGGATGGCTGGTGCGTCCCGTCTATCGGTGGCCCGTAGGCCGGGTGGTGCTGAACGTGGTGACGCGGCCCCTGGTTGGCATGACGGTGTTCATGGTGGTCATGGGCTTCACCATCTGGCCCCCGTTCTACACCCTAATGGAAGTGAGCCCGTGGGTGCACTTCGCGTACCATGCGGCGCTGCTGATGGCCGCCTTAGCCAGCTGGTGGCCCCTGCTGAGCCCTCTGCCTGAGCTGCCGCGCCAGCACCCCGGCATGCAGATGCTGTACATCACGCTGAGCGGGCTGCCGATGTTGGGACTGTTTGCGCCGCTTGCGCTGGACACCTCCCCGTATTACAGCTACTACGCGCACACTCCCCGCCTCTTCGGGCTGAGCCAGGTGGCCGACCAGCAGCTGGGCGCCATCATCATGCTGGCGGGTGCCCACATCCCCGCCACCATCGCCTTTCTGGGGGCGTTCGGGCAGTGGGTGCGGCGCGAAAAGGTCGGCATCATCGACCCGCGCCCCGAGCGGCCCCGCCCAGGGCAGAGCGCCCGCCCCGACTCCCCGCCTGATTTACTCCCGGACGCGGACGCCGCCGTCCGCTGACGGGGGCCGGTGCATGGCACCGGCCCCCGCCCCTCACTTGTCGATGAAGGAAGCGCGGCTCCACCACGTGCTGTCGGGATACCGGGCCTTTAAGGTCTGCCACCGGCTGAGAAACTGGTCACGCTGACCCTGGCGGAGCGCCGCCACCCCGGCCCAGTAGAGCGCCTCCGGTGCCGCGTGCGGGTGCCCCCCCTCCCCCACCGCATCGAAGGCAGACATCGCGTCGGCAAAGTTTGCGTGCAGCAGGTGCGCCTGCCCCTCGGCCAGGCGCACCACGGCCATGAAGTGCTGGGGCTCCACGTAGCCCACCTCCCGGCGCACCTCGATGCCGTGGTGGTCAAGCCACACCAAGGTGGGCGTCCACACTTGCCGAAACTCCCGCATCAGCGCGCGAGTCGGCTGGTCGGGCTCCGCTGTGTTGATTTGCACGGCAACGGTCCGCTCGTTGAGGATCTTGGCCACATCCGGGTTTGGATACGTCACGGC
Organism: Bacillota bacterium; assembly: GCA_021820465.1. Classification (GTDB taxonomy): domain Bacteria; phylum Bacillota; class Sulfobacillia; order Sulfobacillales; family JAIMBI01; genus JAJZWV01. Next base: position 22,863 of record JAKADP010000035.1, on the reverse strand, counting down.
ATCCATCTTGGCGCAGCCGCCTCACCCCGGGGTCTTGACGAAATCGACCAGCATAATCTGGCGGCGCTCCGTCGCCAGGCTCACCGCCTCCGCGTAGGACGCCTGCCACTGTACCGCCATCGGCGCACCTCCCCACCATCCGTCCCCAGCGGCTGTCCGCCGCACGGGGTATAGCAAGTATACCCCATGTCCGGCACCCTACTGCGCGTCGCTGACCTGCGCTCCATCTTGTGTCGCGGCCAAATTCGTGCAGACCGCCCGTGGCAGGTCGTACAATGAGACGCTAGTGAGCGGACATCCGGGTGGAGGGGTGGCGGGTGCAGATCGGTGAGCGAATTCGAACATGGCGCACCGTGCACGAATGGTCCCAGGCGTACTTGGCCCAGCAGGTGGGGCTGTCTCAGCGGCAGATTTCGCGCATCGAGCGCGACGACTTTTCCACCCTGCGCCGCGAGACACTCGTGCACATCGCCGAAGCCCTAGAGGAGCCGGTGGCGTCCGGCGAGGTCAACGTGTGGCTCGCACACTGCGGCTATGCGCCGCTGGTGCGGCCCGGATTGCCCCTCCCGCCTCCACTGCGGTCGATGCCCTGTGACGCCGCGGCCCGGTTCGTCTTTGATCCCCGCGGAGCGCTGCTGACCACCAACCCTGTGGGGCAGCACTTGGTAGGGCACTTTCTGGATCGGTGGGAGCAGTTCAACCTGCTGGACTTCACGTTGGCGGGAACCGTGGGCTTGTCCCCGGGCGACCGCAACCGGCTTTGGTACTGGACCGTCCTCGGCGCCCTGTCCGCCCCGCCCGAAGCGTGGGCGGTTGCCGTCCGCAGCCAAATTGAACGCGCGTGGCAGCGGCCCTTGAAGGAGGTGTGGCTCGCGCTGCAGCAGGCGGTTGGCATCCCCGGATACTGGGAAGCCCCCCTGGCTGTCCACGTGGGCCGCCTCACCCTGCAGTTCATGCCCACCACTCAAGCGTACCCGCTGCGTCCCGACCTGCAGCTGCTCTATCTAACGGCGGCCGAGGCGCGAACCTTGGCTTGGTGCCAGCAGCGTGCCGGCTTTGTCCAGGATCGCCGGCCCGGCCGCGTGGCGGGCGCCCGTCCTATGCCCCCTGATTCTTAAAAGCGGTACAATCCAATGGGGCGGATTCTTAAGGGCGCCTCATCAGCGCACAAGTTTTCGCGTGCCGCGGCTCCCCCAAAATGCCGGGCGCGCAACCGTCTCCCGTCGCGTCGGCCGCGCGGGGGATGAGCAACCAGGGGATGGAGTGGTTCGCGATGATTTACAAACACGACGTCCTCGTCGTGGGCGCAGGGTTGGCGGGCATGCGCGCTGCCATTGAAGCGCACAACCAAGGCGTGGACGTGGCGATTGTATCGAAAGTCTACCCGGTTCGGAGTCATTCCAACGCCGCCCAGGGCGGGATCAACGCGGCGCTGGGCGAGGGTGATACCTGGGAGTCGCATGGCTATGACACGGTCAAGGGCAGCGACTACCTGGGGGATCAGGATGCGATCGAGATTCTGGCCCGCGAGGCGCCTGCCGCCGTGTTGGAGCTGGAGCACTGGGGCGTCAACTTCAGCCGGGACGAGACCGGGCACCTGGGCACCCGCAACTTTGGCGGGGCTTCCCAGGCACGCACTTTTTTTGTGGCCGACATTACCGGCCAAGCGCTGCTGCAAGTCATGTTTGAGCAATTGGTGCGCGTGGGCGTGCGCATGTACAACGAATGGTTTGTCACCAGCCTGATTGAGTCCGAGGGCGTCGTGCGCGGCATCGTCGGCATGGACATCCGCTCGGGGCAGTTGCATGCCATTCAGGCCAAGGCGGTGGTGCTGGCCACGGGTGGCATGGGGCGTGTGTTTGAGCCATCCACCAACGCCCTCATCAACACGGGCGACGGCATGGCCATCGCCTATCGGGCGGGGGCCCGCCTGATGGACATGGAGATGATGCAGTATCACCCGACCACGCTGAAAGGCTCGGGCGCCTTGCTGACCGAAGGGGCGCGCGGCGAAGGAGCGTACTTGCTCAACGCGGAGGGCGACCGCTTCATGAAGAAGTACGCCCCCAACAAGCTGGAGCTGGCCAGTCGCGACGTGGTGTCCCGCGCCGAGCAAACGGAGATCAACGAGGGCCGCGGCGTCGACAACTGCGTGCTGCTGGACTGCCGGCATTTGGGCAAGGATCTCATCATGCGGAAGCTGGGCCAGATTCACGAGCTGGCCCTGGAGCTGGCCGGCGTCGATATCGTGGAACAGCCCGTTCCCGTGCGCCCAGGCTTTCATTATCCCATGGGCGGCATCAAGACCGACGTGGACGGCAAAACCACGCTGGACGGTCTGTACGCCGCAGGCGAATGCGCCTGCGTCAGCATCCATGGCGGCAACCGACTGGGTGCCAACTCGCTCTTGGACACGGTGATTTTTGGCCGCCGCGCGGGTGCGGCCGCCTCGGAGCACAGCCGCTCCCTCCCCTCCCCGTCAGATAGCTTCCCACTGGGCGAGGCCGCCCTTGAACAGGAAACCAGCCGCATTCGGGCGCTGTTGGATCGGCCCTACGTGGGAGAGCTGGCGGCCAAAGTGCGATGGGACATGGGCGTCAACATGGTGAAGCACTGCGGCGTGTTTCGTGACGCGGACGGGCTCAGCGAGATGGGAGATTTGCTGCAAAGCCTCCAGGACCGCGCCACCCGGGTGCACGTGGGCGACAAGGGGCGCGTCTTCAACACCAACCTGACCTCGGTACTGGAGCTCCAGTTCATGCTGGACCTGGCTGTGGCGGTGCAGATCACGGCGCTGACCCGCACCGAGAGCCGAGGCGCCCACACGCGCACCGACTACCCCGAGCGCGACGATGAGCACTGGCTGAAGCACATCCAGCTGCAGTACCGGCCGAATGAAGCGCCCGAGATTCACTTCACCCCGGTCACCATGACGCGCTGGGAGCCGCAGGTGCGGTCTTACTAACTTCGAGGGTAGCCAGAAAGGGGCGCTGACCCGCCGATGGACGTTCAACTCAAAGTAAGGCGCCAGAATCCGGAAGCTGAGGGCACACCGTATTGGAAGGAATACGCGCTTGAGGTGCCGGACCATTTCACGCTGCTGGATGCGCTGATTCAAGTCCGCGAAGAAGTGGACGAAACGCTGTCACTCCGGTGCTCCTGCCGCAGCCACATCTGTGGCTCCTGCAGCATGCGCGTGAATGGCCATGCCAACCTGGCATGCAAGACCAAGCTGTCGGACATCCACAGCGACACCGTCACCGTGGAGCCCATGGGCAACATGCCGGTGATCAAAGACTTGGTTGTGGACCTCGAGCCGTTCTGGAAGAAGCTTTACAGCATCGACCCGTACCTCCAGCCGGCGGGCGAGGTGCCCGAGCGCGAGTATGTCGTACCCGCAGACAGCATGCTGCACTTGGACGGCGTGGTGAACTGCATCATGTGCGGCGCGTGTGTGTCGGACTGCGAGTCGCTGTCTGTCAACCCCATTTTCATCGGGCCCACCGCGTTCGCCAAAGAGTACCGGTTCATCATGGACCCCCGGGATGCCGCGGACACGCAGCGCCTGATGCAGATGAATGGCCCCGGTGGGGTGTGGGACTGCACACACTGCTTCCAGTGTGTTGAGGTGTGTCCCAAGGACGTGGCCCCCATGGACCGCATCATGGCGATGCGCAAGATGCTGGTGGACGACGGCTTGGCCGAAAAGCACAATGGGGCTCGCCGCCAGAAGGCATTCACCGACATCGTCGGCCGCTACGGCCGGCTCGACGAGACCCGCTACCTGATGAAGAGCGTCACGATGGTCGAGCTGGCGGGCTACGCCAAAGTGGGGCTCCGATCCATGACGCATGGGAAGTTGCCTCCCCTGCGCCCCCACCGCATCCCGGATGCCGCGCGCATCCGCCGCATCTTCGAGCGCACCCGGTCCACCCAGCGGCGCCGCTTCAAGTTGCACCAACAAGCCCAGGAGGGATCGCCGGTATGACGACATACGCATTCTATCCCGGCTGCGTGGCCAAGGGTGGCGCACCGGAACTGTACCAATCCATGGTCGCCGTGGGCGAGAAATTGGGGTTTTCGCTGAGCGAGCTGACCGGCGCGGCCTGCACCGGGGCCGGCGTGATCTCTGAGCGGGACCCGCTGGCGGGCGACGTGGTCAACACACGCACCTTTGCCATGGCTGAGCAGTTGGGCCACCCTATCATGACGATTTGCAGCACCTGCACCGGCGTGATGGCCCAGGTTGCGAGCCGGGTCAACCGGGATGAGGCGTACCGCCGCGAGGTGAACCAGTACCTGACGGACGAGGGCCTCGAATATCGGGGCACGACCGAGGTCAAGCACTTGCTTTGGGTGCTAGTGGAGGACTATGGCTTGGACCGCCTCAAGGAGCTGGTGGTGCGTCCGCTCGCGGGGGTGCGCCTGGCGCCGTTCTACGGCTGCTACATCGTGCGCCCCTCTTCGGCCGTGGATCCCCTGACAGCCGGGCGCGAGGGCTACCTAGAGCAAGTCATTACCGCCTTGGGAGCCGACCCCGTCGAAGAATACCGGGGCAAAGACAAGTGCTGCGGGTTTCCCTTGCTGGAGACCAACAAGAAAAGCTCGCTGGCCCTTACCGGAAAGCGGCTGGACGAGGCGCGTGAGGTGTCGGCGGATGCGCTGGTCACCCCGTGCCCGCTGTGCCACCTGAACCTGGACGGCCAGCAGCCCGACACACCCAGCGCGAGTACCGCGCCTTCCATGCCCATTTTGCATCTCCCGCAGGCCATCGGGCTGGCCATCGGGATTGCCCCCGAGCGGCTGGGCCTCGGGCGCCACATCATTGACACCAAAGGCTTCATGGCGAAGCTGGCGGTGGCGGGCTAGCTCCTCATCCACCAAAGCCGCGCGCCGCGCCCACCCCCGGGTGGCCGCGGCGCGCGGCTTTGGTGGGGTCGGCCGCCGTCCCGTGCTGTGAGGCCGGCCACCGTGTGACGGGTGCGCGGGACCGGATGGGGCCACCCTGGCCGGGCGGCGTGGTGTGCCTCCGCTCTCCGAGGCCGTGATCGGATCGGGTGACCGCCGCTATCCGTGCGATGAGTGGGAGGGCGCGACCTCATCGCCGCGCGCCCAGGTCGGGCCCACGGCCGCGGCCAATAGGGCGAAGCCGGAGGCCCCCCAATACCACGCCATCCCGGCGACGGTTTCGTAGTGCGCCAGCAGAGCCGCGCCGGCCACGTACGCCACGAGCCGCCAAAGCGGCCACTGCCGCCCGCGGCGCCAGCCCCAAGAGAGCCACAGCACCCCCGCCACGATGACCGCGCCATCATGGAGCCAGTAGGGCTCCTGGTACAGAAGCGTATGCAGTATCTGCGGCATCGCCCGTCCCCTCCCCGCCCCCAACGCCGGCCGCGGTTGCGCGCGTCGCCTCTCGTGGTATCATAGCACCGAAGTGCACGAAGCTTTTGGACGGGTCCGCGCCCCATGCGGTGGAGCGGCCTGGACAGGCTCCCAAGGGAGGCGAGACCATGTCTATCGCACTGACCGTCACGCCGGCCGCGGAGCGCGCCTTTGGCGATTTGGCGGAAGACCGCGGCGCCACGCTGGTCCGGGTATGGGCCGGCCAGGCCTGTGGATGCGGCCGGATCGGCTACAAGATGGCCCTCGAGGAAGAGGCCAACACCGAGGACGCCATCATTCCGGCGGGGGTCATCAAGCTGGTGGTGAGCCCGGATTCGGCTCCTCATCTTGAGGGGGGCATCATCGACTACAGCGAAGACCCCATGTACGCGGGATTTACCATCAACAATCCCAACGCGCAGTCGGGCTGTGGCTGAGGGCACTGACAAACCGGTCGGTCGACCGGTCTTGCGGCGGCGGTTCGGAAGAGCCGCCGCTTTTTGTGTGTCGCGGCTATTGGCCCACGCCTTCTGGGGAGAGCCGGGGCTTGCGCCACTCCAGCCAGCCAACCGACCCGAGGACTGCCGCGAGGACCAGGGCCATCACCCAGATGGTGCGGAGGATCAGCGGGTCGAGTCGATGGCTGGTCCACAGCAGCGCCATCCACACCAAGAAGCCCACCGATGCCGCCACTGTGGGAAGGCGCCAATTCTTGGCTGCGCCGTAGAACAGGCCCACCAAGATGCCGGACTGCATGGTCATGGCCGCTGTGTACACCACCAAGAGGGGAAGCATGGGGAGAAAGCGCGGGCCCAGCATCAGGGACACGGCCAGGTGGCCCGCCATCACATACACCATGACGCCCAAGGTTCCCAAGATGCCCACCAGCAGGAGCGAGCGCAGCAGGTAGCGGCGCGCGCGCACCGGGTCGCGCTGGGCACTCGACAGCAGCACGGTGCCGACGGCTCCGGCAAAAAACACCGGGGCGCGCCCCATGGTCGCCAGCCCACTGTAGTAGCCGGCCGCCCGCGGGGGGAGGCCGTGCTTGGCCACCAGCACGTCGGTGCTGGTCAGCAAGAGCGCCAGCACCCCCACCGCGCCCGCATTCACGAGGCCGGGAAAGTGCGGCAGTCCTTGGCTCCTGGCCCAGCGTACGGCGCGCCGCACGCCAAACCACGCCACTACCACGTCAATGAGCGCGGTCAGGGGCCCGAACACAATCAGCCCCGTCAGGCCCAGCTGGCCCACATAGGTCGCCAGCGCTCCCATCGTGCGCGTGAGCGAGTCCAGCGTGGTAAGTGCGCCCACCCAGCCAAAGCTGGCGGCCCACTGCAGGATCCCGTCGAACGCGCCGTAGGCCAGGGCCGGGATCACGGTCAGCCCCGCCACCACCACCAAATCGGGCGGCAGGTGAAACAACTGAGCCACCGGCCCGGACACAGCAAACAGCGCGAGCCACAGCGCCATTCCCGCCCCAACCCAGCCGGCCGCGTGCCGCACCACCTCGGAGGGCTTCGCTCCCCGCCGGGTGTACACGAGGCTAATCACGGACACCGGGGTCTGGAGCAGCAGCGCCAGCGTGCCTAGGGCGGATAGAGTGCCATAATCCACGGGACCCAGCATGCGGGCCACCACCACGTGGTACAGCGCGTTCAAAACGCCGGCGGCAAGGCCGGCGCCGTTCATGATCAGATTGTCTCGCCAAAACCGTGGCTGCTGCGACCCGGTCCCCTCCCCTCAGGGACGTCGGCCGACCTCGGGGCCAGGTTCGTCGCCCGGCACCGAGATCCCTGCCCACGCGCCATCCGGAAGTCGCCTGGCGGCGTCTTCGCCTATGGCTTCTTTCCGCTCGGGGTCGGCTTCTTGCCGGCCGCAGGGGCCGACCCCGACCCGATGGCCTTTTGGACCTCCGCCAGCGCTGGTCCAGTCTGGTACCCGAGCCGCCAGATGCCCACTCCACGAAGATGCTTGGACAGCGCCAGCTTGATCTTGGCGGCCAAGCCCTTGGGACTTTCGTACCAGAACACGTACCGCGTGCCGCTGCTGCCGGTGTAGGTCCCGGTCATTTCCTGATCCACCGGATTGTACGTTGCATGGGCCGCCACAGCCGGCGGAATGGCGTTTAGGGGCAGCGTGGTGGCTTTGGTGGAACCTGCAACCCACCGGTATCCGTAAAACGCGAGCCCGAGGTCTACTTTGGACGCCGGAACCACTGAGAGGATGCGGGCGAGCCGCGCCTTCACCCAGCTCGCCGCGGCCACGGGCCCGGGTGCGCTCCCCGAGTCGTGCTGGTCATAGGACATCAAGATGTACGCGGTGAGGTTGGGCGTCATGGCCTTGTAGTTGTAGGCGCCGCCCGACGCGGGCACCAAGTCCAGATACAAGCCCTTCCCACTCGGGGGGAGCCAGTCATGCAAGTCAGTCACGAACGAGGCCAAGTCGGACTTGTACGCCACCGCCGCGGGCTCGAAGTCCAAATTGATGCCGGCGTAGTGATGGCTGCGCACCAGCGCCGACAAGTTCTTGGCGACGGCCAGTCGCCCCGTCACCGACGCCAGAAACGTGGGTCGCCCGGCCAAGTTGACGATCGGGACCGTCTTCCAGTGGAGGCTCGCCGCCGAGTGGGCTACCGCCGCGTCGACGTGCGCCCGCAAGCTGCCCGTGGGGTTCAGGGTGTACCACAGCGGCGAGAACACTGTGATGGCGTGGGGATACTTGCTGGCCGGCGCCAGGCCGGCGTGCGCCCCCTTGGCCCAGAATCCCACGGATTCCGTCAAGCGGCCTCCTCGCGTCGGCGTGGGCTTCGCCACCCCCCGAGGAGCGCCGCAGGCAGACAGCCCAGCTAGCACTACCAAGCTGCCGACCGCCAAGATCCGCTGCTGCCACCGCTGCATGCAATCACCTCGGTGGCAGTATCCCACCGCCTACCGCGGGCATACGGCGCCCGCCCTAACGGCGGAGGCGCTGCAGCTCTCCCAGCAGGCGGTCGTTCAAGATGCGAATGTGCGTTCCCTTCATGCCCAGCGACCGGGACTCAATCACCCCGGCACTCTCGAACTTGCGCAGCGCGTTGACGATAACCGATCGGGTGATGCCCACACGGTCCGCAATTTTGGACGCCACCACTAGCCCCTCGGTTCCGTCTAAGGCATCAAAGATGTGCTGAACGGCCTCCAGCTCGGAGTAGGACAGCGTGCCGACCGCGACCTTGACGGCCGCCCGCCGGCGGGCTTCTTCTTCAATCTCCTCGGCGCGGCCGCGAATCATCTCCATGGCCACCACCGTGGCCGCATACTCGGCCAGCAGTAGGTCCTGCTCGTCAAAGGCCCGCCCAAACCGCGAAATCACCAGCGTGCCCAGCCGGTCGCCCGCGCCATTAATGGGAATCAGGGTCGAGATCTTGTTTTCGTAGATGCAGGCCCGCTCGTGAAAGAAGACACAGCGGCGCGCTTCCTGAGAAATGTTGGCTGAGGTTTCTTCCACCTTTAAGAGGCCGTTGTTGTAGGCGAGCGGAAACGCCTTCTTGCCCAGCACCTCCTGCAGCATGATGCTGCACTCGAAGGAATCTAGGAGCGCGTAGCCCAGCACGCTGCCCGTGCGCGTCACCACATACACATTGGCCTCTATGAGGTCGGACATCATTTCGGCCATCTGCTCATAGTCGACGGCCTGGCCCGCGTTCGTCTGCAACAGCCGGTTGAGCCGGCGCGTCTTGTCCAACAATTCCAGCATGAGCCCTCTCCCTTCGGTGCACCGCCGCGGACACCGCAGAGAATTATACCGCAATCCCCCCGTCCCGACGCAACAATTCTGAACATCCTCTCGTCGGTTGTTGCAACGGTTGCTACAAAATGTAGCGCGAGGTGTCGTGGCCTTCCGAAATCGTCTTCAGCCGCTGGTCCACGTAGGCGACAGTCACGGTCACCGTCTGCCCCGACAGGGATGGCGCGTGATAGCTCACGTCTTCCAGCACCCGCTCCATGATGGTGGCCAGACGCCGCGCGCCGATATTCTCCACGTCGCGATTCACCTGGGCAGCGTACCGCGCCATCGTGGCCACCGCGTCCGCCTCAAACACGAGGGTGACGCCCTCGGTGGCCAGCAGCTCGACGTACTGGTCTACGAGGGCATGGCGCGGCTCGGTGAGAATGCGCACAAAGTCCGCCTCGGTGAGGGCATCCAACTCGACGCGGATGGGGAAGCGGCCCTGCAGCTCCGGCATCAGGTCCGAGGGCTTGGACACATGGAACGCCCCTGCGGCCACAAATAGCATGTGGTCGGTTTTGACCGGGCCGTACTTGGTCACCACGGTGGAGCCTTCGACAATGGGCAAAATGTCACGCTGAACTCCTTCGCGAGACACGTCGGTGCCATAGCCCCGCTGCGACTGGGCCACTTTGTCCAGCTCATCGATGAAGACAATGCCATGCTGCTCCGCCCGCTCGACGGCTTCGGCCTGGGCCGACTCGGGGTCAATCAGCTTCTCCGCCTCTTCCTCGGTCAACACCTCCCGGGCGGCAGCCACTGTCATGCGGCGCCGCTTCGTCCGATGCGGCATGAGGCCCGAGAGCACCTCACCCAGGTTCATCTGCATCGCGTCCTGGCCCCCCATGCCCATCAGTGCCGGGACGGGGGGATCGTCCTTCACCTCCACCTCGACAACCGTCTCCTCCATGGTGCGAGCCCGCACGGCCTCGCGCAGCGTGCGCCGGCGCTGGAGCGCGTCGGACGACTCCACCGGATCGGCCCGCGGATCCTCGTCGTCGGGCTCCCCCGGCCCTGACGGCGTGGGCGGGCCGCCAAACAACGCCTCCCACGGGGCGCGCGAGGGGGCGGCGCGCCGCGGGCGGGGGGCCAGGGCCGCCACGATGCGCTCCTCGGCCGCGCGCTCGGCCCGCTCGCGCACGGCCCTACGCCGCTCCTCGCGCACCATCCGGACGCTGACTTCCACCAGATCCCGGATCATGGCATCGACGTCACGGCCCACGTAACCCACTTCAGTAAACTTGGTGGCTTCCACTTTGATAAACGGCGCCTGCACCAGCCGCGCCAGTCGCCGGGCAATCTCGGTTTTCCCGACCCCCGTGGGCCCGATCATCAGAATGTTCTTCGGGTAGACGTCCTCCTGCCAGTCCGCTGGCAGTTGGCTGCGCCGCCACCGGTGCCGAAGCGCACTGGCCACCGCGCGCTTGGCCGCACTTTGGCCGACGATGAATCGGTCCAGCTCAGTCACAATCGCTTCGGGCGTTAGGCCCGCCTCATTAATGGGCATCCGCGGCTCCTCCCGTGGGGCGCTCGTCCGGAATCGGCAGGCGCTCGATGGTCAAGTGGTGGTTCGTGTAGACGCAGATGTCTGCGGCGATGTGGAGCGATCGCCGCACCAGTTCCTCCAGCGCCAAATCGGGGGCCGCCTGCACCAACGCCCGCGCGGCCGCCAGCGCGTAGGATCCCCCCGACCCGACGGCCGCCACGCCGTCGTCCGGCTCAATCACTTCGCCGGTTCCGGCAATCACCAGGAGGCTGTCGGCGTCGCCCACCACCAACAGCGCCTCCAGGCGGCCCAGCGTGCGGTCGGTGCGCCAGTCGCGCGACAGCAGCACGGCCGACCGTGCCAGCTGGCCGCGCGTTTCCTCCAGCTTGCTCTCAAAGCGCTCAAACAGGGTGAGCGCATCGCCCACCGCGCCCGCGAAGCCGGCCACCACGGCCCCGTGGTAGAGGCGGCGAATCTTGTTCGCCGTATGCTTCATGATGGTGGTTTGCCCCAGCGTCATTTGCCCGTCGCCCCCCAGCACGGTCTGACCGCCGCGGGTGACGCCGAGGATGGTGGTGCCATGCAGGCTGAAAGGGTCAGGCTCGAGGATGTGCCCGCTCATAAACCGCCTCCAAATGTTCGACCGTGATGTGCGTATACGTCTGAGTGGTGCTGAGCCGCGCGTGCCCTAGGAGCTCCTGCACGACACGCAGATCCGCGCCACCCTCCAAAAGATGCGTGGCGAACGTGTGCCGGAGCCAGTGCGGGCTCACGCGCCGCACCACCGCGGTGCGGGCCAGGGCGGCCTTCACCAGGCGCCCGACGGCGCGCACCGCCAGCCGGTGGCCCGCCCGGTTGACAAACAGGGCCGGTTCGTCTTCGCTGGCCATCTGTGGTCGGCCCTGGGCCACATAGCGCTCCAGCGCGGAGAGGGCCGGCCGGCCCACGGGGACGATCCGTTCATGGCCCCCCTTGCCCCGGATGTGGACGAGTCCTCCGCCCCAGGACACGTCCCTCACGTCGAGGGCCACGGCCTCCGCGGCGCGGACGCCGGATGCATACAGGAGTTCCAGCAGCGCCACATCCCGCAGGCCGCGCGGCCCCGGGCGCCCCGCTCCCGCGAGGAGGGCCTCCACCTCCTCGCGGGACAGCGCGTGCGGAAGCCCGGGCCGAAACTTGGGCGCCGTCATGCGGCGGGCGGGGCTTTCCGCCAGAAACCCCTCTGCCGCCAGCCAGCGATAGAACGACCGCACAGTGGCCACCTTCCGCGCGGCGGTGCGCTTCGACAGCCCGCGGCGCAGGAGATCCGCCTGGTAGCGCCGCAGCCCCTCCGGGGTGGCGGCCAAGGGAGGCCCCACCGCTTGGAGCAGTTCGCGCAAGTCCAAGGCGTACGCCCGGCGCGTGGCGGGAGACCCGCTGCCGCGCCAGGCGACGTGGTCTAGAAACTGTTCCACGAGGGTGGACGCTGCCGGATCAGTCGTCTTGGCCGCTGACTCGCCGCTCTTCATAGCCGCACCCCTCCCGTGCGCAGTAGAGGCCACTCTGGCCCCCCCGCCCGCGCTCGGCCAAAAAGGCGCCGCAGCGCGGGCAGTTCTTTCCGCTGGGGCGATACCACGACACGAACCGACACTCCGGAAACCCGCTGCAGCCGTAGAATACGCGGCCCTTCTTACTCCGCCGGACCACCACCGGCCGGTCGCACACCGGGCACGTGGCCCCGGTGTCTTCCAGCCATGGCTCGGTATGCTGGCACGCCGGGTATCCGGAGCAGGCCAAAAAGCGGCCGAAGCGCCCATGCTTGACGACCAGCGGCTGCCCGCAGTCCGGGCAGACCTTGTCCGTCGTCTCCGCCGGCAAGTCGGGAATGTCGGTGGCGGTTTCCGCGCGCGCCAACTGCTCCCGGAAGGGGCCATAAAACCGCTCCAGCAGAGTATGCCAGTCCTCGCCCCCGCCTTCGATGCGGTCCAGCTCCTGCTCCATGGCGGCGGTGAACTCCACGTCGACGATTTCCGGAAAGTAGCGGCGCAGCAAATCGACGACCACGCCGCCCAGCTCGGTGGCGGAGAGGCGGCGGTCTTCCCGCCGCACATAGTCGCGGCTGAGCAAGGTCTCGACCGTCGGCGCGTATGTGCTGGGGCGACCGATGCCCAGCTCCTCCATGGCGCGCACCAGCGATGCCTCGTTGTACCGGGGCGGCGGCTCCGTGAAGTGCTGTTCGGGCTCGAGACGCTTTAAGGCGAGGACGTCGCCCACAGCCACAGTGGGCAGGGGGGGGCCGGCAGCATCCGGGTCGTCGGGGTCCTGATACAGTGCCGTGTAGCCTGGGCTCTTGAGGCGCTGCCCGGTCGCCCGAAACTGCTGCCCGCCCGCCGAGACTGTGACAGACACCGTGTCAAACACCGCCGGGGCCATCAAGCTGCCCACAAACCGCTCCCACACCAGCCGGTAGAGCCGGTATTGGTCCCGGGCCAGCATGGCCTTCAGCTGGCTGGGATGCCGCGCCACCACCGTCGGCCGGATGGCTTCATGGGCCCCCTGCACGCCGGGCTTGTCGGCGGCCCGACGCCCCACCGGGCCGACCGCGTCTTCCCCAAACGTGGCAGCGACATAGGCCCGCCCCTCCTGCTCCGCCGCCTCACTCACCCTCACGGAGTCCGTGCGAATATACGTGACCAGCCCGACGGTCCCCTCACCTGTCACTTCCAACCCTTCGTACAGCTGCTGCGCCACCTGCATGGCGCGCTTCACCGTCATCCCGAGCCGCTTGGAGGCCTCCTGCTGCAGGGTCGACGTCGTAAAGGGCGCGGGCGCAAACCGGCGCCGCTCTCGCTGCCGCACGTCGCTGACGACAAAGGGGCCCCCGGCCGCCGCCTCACGTGCCTGCGAAGCCTCCTCGGCGGACAGGCGGCCCTTGTCCCCGAGCGGACCCACGTAGGCCGCCTCCAGATCGCGGCCCCCGCCGGCGGCCAGCACGGCGGCCAAGGTGTAGTACTCTTGCGGCGTGAAGGCCGCAATCTCGCGCTCTCGGTCCACCAGCAGCGCCAGGGCCGTCGACTGCACGCGGCCCGCCGACAGACCCGGGCGCACCTTTCGCCACAGCAGCGGGGAAAGCTGGTACCCCACCACACGGTCCAGAATCCGGCGCGCCTGCTGGGCATCGACAAGGCCGCGGTGAATTGGTCGGGAGTTTTTCAGCGCCCGCTCGACGGCTTCCTTAGTAATCTCGTGAAACTCGATGCGGCGGGCCGCATCGTCGGGAATACCCAACACCGACGCGAGGTGCCAGGAGATGGCTTCGCCCTCACGGTCCGGGTCGGTGGCCAAGTAAACCCGGTCGGCTTTCTTGGCCGCATCCCGCAGTTGCTTCACCACCGGCCCCTTTCCCCGGATGGTGATGTACTTGGGCGAAAAGTGCTCGTCGACGTTGACGCCAAATTGGCTTTTCGGAAGGTCGCGCACATGGCCCATGGAGGGCAACACCTGGTAGCGCCGCCCCAGAAACCGCGTAATGGTGCGCGCTTTGGCCGGCGACTCCACGATGATGAGTGGTTTCGGCATCCGCATCCCTCCTGCTTTACGCGTCCCCCACGCTGGCGCCACCCAGTCTTGCCGGATTATATCAAGTGTGCGTCCCGGCCCGAAGAGGACCGACGCCGGCAAACGTCTGCCGATGCGCCGGGCAGGGCCCCCACCGGGCCAGCGCCGCCCGGTGCTCGGCCGTGGGGTAGCCGCGGTGGTGCCGGAACCCATACTGAGGATACTGGCGATCCAACGCATCCATGTAGCGATCCCGCAGCACCTTGGCCACCACCGAGGCGGCGGCCACCGATAGAGACCGCTGGTCCCCGTGGACCAGCGGCTCGACTGGGCAGGTCCACTCCAGGTCCATGTAATCGGTCAGCACGTGGCCAGGCCGGGCCGCCAGCCGCCTCAGTGCCCGCGTCATCGCCACGCGGCTAGCCTCGTGAATGTTAAGCCGCTCCACGCCGCGGGGTCCGACGGCGCCCACCCCAATGGCCACCACCCCCGGATCGTGCGCTAGCCACTGGTAGGTGCGCTCCCGCGCCGCGCGCCCGAGGCGCTTCGAGTCATCCACCTCCGCCACCGACGCAGGCGGCGCCCGCCACAGGACGGCCGCCGCCACCACCGGCCCCGCCAGCGGCCCACGGCCCGCCTCATCCACGCCGGCCACCAACACGTGCCGCTCCCAATACCCGGACTCAATCGCCGTCAGGCGAGCCCAGCGAGCCTCATCGTCGCCCTTCACCGGCCGGGAGGCGGATCTTCCAGGGACCGCCGACCCAGGACGCCCCGCTGAAAGTCGACCAGCACGGCCGATGCTGCGCGGTGGCGGTCGACGCCGCCTCCGTGCATGAGAAACCCGCGCGCGCGGCCGTAGTCGTCCACCGTCCGCTCGTCGCCGCCCAAAATGTGGGCGGCCAAATCTTCCAGCTCCTCGGAAGCATACCCCACGGTGCCCAGCGCCTTAAGCCGCCAGTCGCGCCCCTGGGCATTGGTGAGGACCCCCGGCAGATCCAGCCACTCCCACCCATCGGCCAGCACCCATTGGGGTCCCCGTGTGACTCCCGGACGGTTGCCCGTCCTCAGGCGGTGGCGCCCCACCATCCGATTGAGCAGTGTGGACTTGCCCAGATTGGGTAGCCCGATCACAGCCACTCGGCGGCTCTTCGCCATCCGGCGCACGTCCTCGAGGGCCGCCAACACGTGCCGGCGCACGCCGGGCGCCGTCGCGGTGACGGCCACGGCGGGCTGCCCGCCGGTGCGCCAGTACTGCCGCCACGCTTCCGTCACCGCTGGGTCCGCGACATCTTGCTTATTCATCACCAACAGGCGAGGGCATGTGCCCACCCACGCATCCAGCCCCGGGTAGCGGGTGGCCGAGGGGGCTCGCGCATCTACCACCTCCAGCACGGCTCCTAGGTAGGGTTTCAGCCGCTTTAAGGTGGACGCCGCATGGCCCATGTGCCCGGCCCGCCAATCCGACGACCCGGCCATCACAGACCGCCTATATCCTTCGGGGGCCACCAAATCAAGAAGGCATCGCCGCGCACCCGTGATTCACTCAGCAGGCCGAAGTAGCGGCTGTCGTAGCTGTTCGGGCGGTTGTCCCCCAACACAAACAGGTGCCCCTTGGTGACACGGACAGGCCCATAATTGTATTTGTAATTGAATTTCACAAACGGCTCCTTGTAAAGGTGTCCGTTGATGTAGACTTGGCCCGCCACGATTTTCACCGTCTCCCCCGGCAGGCCAATCACCCGCTTGATCCAGTCCTCAGACTTCACCACCGGCGAGCGAAACACAATGACCTCCCCGGTGCGCGGGCCCTCGATCTGGTAGAGCAGTTTGTCCACCAGCACACGGTCATTGTTGTGCAGCGTGGGCATCATCGAGTAGCCCGACACCTGAAAGGACTCCAAGACGAAGGTCCGAATCAAAAACGCCAGCACCAGGGCCAGCACCAGTGTCTGCAGGACCTCGAGCCACGCGGGGCGGGAGCGCCTCATCGGGTGGCCCCCACTCCCCTCGCCCCGGGCGTGCGCCCCATCACCGCCGTTCCTTGATACGTGCCGCCTTGCCCCGCAAGCCGCGCAGGTAGTACAGCTTGGCGCGGCGCACCTTTCCGCGCCGGGTGACCTCGATGCGCTCAATGCGCGGCGAGTGCACCAGAAATGTGCGCTCGACTCCCACGCCATACGACACACGCCGCACGGTCATCGTTTCCCGAGACCCGCCCGACCGGCGTGCAATCACCACGCCCTCAAACATCTGCACGCGCTCGCGCGTGCCCTCGCGAATTTTCAAATGCACTCGCACCGTGTCTCCCGGGCGAAAGACCGGGATGTCCGTGCGCAGCTGCTCTTCCTCAATGAGGCGAATCAAGTCCAAATCCGTTGCCTCCTTCTGGGCCGGAGCCAGTATAGCATCCGCCGCCCCCGCGCCGCCAGCGCGGCGGCTCTCGACCGCTACGTGTCTTCTCCATCGCGCAGACGCCGCTCCGCAGCCCGCCTCCCCTCGGCCAGCCGCCACGCCCGGATGTTCGCGTGATGGCCGGAGCGCAGCACCTCCGGAACCGGAAGGCCCCGGTAGCTCAAGGGCCGCGTATACTGCGGGCCCTCCAGCGCGCCGTCCGCGAGGCTGAAGGAGTCCTGCGCCGCCCCGTCGGCTGCCCCGAGCACGCCCGGCAGCAGCCGAACCACCCCGTCGACGATCACCATGGCCGGGAGCTCACCGCCTGTGAGCACATAATCGCCGATGGACACTTCCTCGGCCCCTAAGAGCGGCACCACCCGCTGATCCATGCCTTCGTAGTGTCCGGCAACCACCACAAGGTAAGGCCGAGTGGCCCACTGCTGGAGCTGGCGCTGATTGAGCCGCCGCCCCTGCGCCGACGTGACCAGCACGGTCGGTGGGGCCGGGACGCGCGCTGCGGCCCACTCCACCGCGTGCACGATCGGCTCCGGGCGCATAACCATACCGGGCCCACCCCCGTAGGGGTAGTCGTCCGTGAGGTGGTGCTCGCCCACCCCGAACGGCCGCAGGGGCACCACATTGACGGTGACGCGCCCCTCGGCCGCCGCGCGCGCCACCATGCTGACGGCAAAGGGCCCGTCGAACATCTCCGGAAACAGGGTGATCACGTCAATCTGCATGGGGCACCCACTCCGGCACCTGACGCAGGGTGATGCGGCTCGCCGCCGGGTTGACGTCCACCCATGCCCGCGCCAGCGGGACCAGCGCGCGGCCGCTCGGCCCCTCCACCTCTAGGAGATCGGCCGCCGCGCGCACGACCGCCGTGGCGACTCCAACCCGCAGCCCTTGCGCATCAAAGACGTCCATCCCGACAAGATCATGCCAGTAGTACTCATCGGGCGGCAGAGCGGGCAGCTCCTCCGCCGCGACAAACACGTCCTTCCCGACCAGCCGCTCGGCCCCCAGGCGGTCGGTCACCCCGGCCAGCAGCAGCACGGGTTGCCCGCGGGGCTGGCGGCTGCCGCGCACCGCCCGGGGCTCCCCGTCCAGCCACACCTCGCGCAGCCGTGCCGCCCACTGCTCCACGTGGTCGCTCGCGGGCAGGACTTTCAGTCCTCCATCCAGCCCGTGCGCCCCGACGATGCGGCCAATCTTGACGGGGCCCCGGTCGCTCGTCGCCCGGCCCATGCTAGGGAGTCGCCACCGGCTTCTGCCGCAGCTCGTGGAACGCCCGCAAAATGCCCTCGCGCCGCAGGAGGCTCGCCACCGTGTCCGTGGGCTCCGCGCCTTGAGACAGCCAGTACAGGGCCCGCTCCCGGTCAATCTTCACCACGGACTCACGCGGCTTAGGATCGTAGTACCCGATTTCCTCAATGAATCGTCCATCGCGCGGGGATCGCGAGTCCGCCACCACCACCCGATAGAACGGGGCCTTCTTGGCGCCCATGCGCCGCAGACGCAATTTCACCATGCGCTTCACTCACTTTCTACACGTCATCGGGTCGTCCGCGCTCGTCAGCGATCGGGGACCGGGGGCAGACCCGGCGGCCAGCCGCCTCCCGGGCGTCGCCCGCGCTTACCTTGGTTCTTGGCCTGGCGCATCATCTTGCGCATCATCTCGTGCTGCTGCAGCAGGCGGTTGACGTCCTGCACCGAGGTGCCGCTGCCGCGCGCGATGCGCCGCCGGCGGCTCCCATCGATAATCTTGGGCCGCCGCCGCTCCCGAGCGGTCATGGACGACAGCATCGCCTCGACCCGCACCAGCCCCCGGTCGTCAATGTCCGGCAGGCCCCGCGTCTTCTGGCGCAGGCCGGGAATCATGTCAATCAGCTGGGACAGCGGACCCATCTTCTTGACCTGGCGCAGCATGGCCTGAAAATCATCGAGCGTGAAGTCCGCGCGACCCAGCCGCTCCGCCAGTTCAGCGGTGGCTTCCTGATCCACCGATGCCTCGGCGCGCTCAATGAGCCCCAGCACATCCCCCATGCCCAGGATCCGCCCCGCCATCCGGTCCGGCTGGAAGGCCTCGATGCCGTCCAGCTTCTCGCTGACGCCCACCCACTTGATGGGCAGGCCCGTGGCCTGCCGCATCGACAGGGCGGCGCCGCCGCGGGCGTCTCCGTCCATCTTGGTCAGCACGATGCCGGTGAGGGGCAGCCGGTCTGCAAAGGCCGTCGCCACGTTCACCGCGTCCTGGCCGGTCATGGCGTCCACCACCAAGAGCGTCTCGTGGGGGGGCAGCACCTGCTGCATGGCCACCAGCTCGTCCATCAGCGGCGCATCCACATGCAGTCGGCCCGCTGTGTCAATGATGGCCACGTCGGCCGCCACACGCCGACTCTCGGCCTCCACCCGCCGCATCAGCTCGGGAGGCGCGGCGGCCACGTCGTGCAACACCGGCACCCGCAGGCTCTCCGCCAGCCGCTGCAGCTGCTCCACGGCCGCCGGGCGATAGATGTCGGCCGCCACCAGCAGCGGGTGGCGCCCCCGCTGAACGAGGACCCGCGCCAGCTTGGCCGCGGCGGTCGTCTTGCCCGCCCCCTGCAGGCCCACCAGGTAAAATACCGTCGGTGGCCGTGGCGCCATCTGCAGCGGCGGCGGCTCGGGACCCAGCAGCGACACCAACTCGTCTCGCACCACGCGGATGACGGCTTGGGCCGGCGTCAAGCTGGCCAGAACGGCTTCGCCCACGGCCCGCTCTTCCACGCTGGCAATAAACGTTTTGACCACGCGAAAGTTGACGTCTGCCTCCAGGAGGGCTAGGCGCACGTCTCGCAGCGCCAACCGCACATCGGCCGCGGTCAGCTTGCCCTTCTTGCGCAGCGGGGCGAGGGCTCGGTTGAGCTTGTCGGTGAGTGACTCAAACATCGCGTGCCTCCCCCACCGCCAGCGGCCTGGCATCGTAGCCCTCTTCGCGGATCCACTGATCGTAGAGACGCGCCAGAGCCCGACGGGCCGGCCCGTCGGGCAAGTCCGCCATCAGCCGCGCCCATTCCGCGAAGCGAAGAGCCCGGCGCGTATCGGCCGCCACAAGCCCCAAGCGGTCCTCCCATGCCACCAGGCGCGCCTGCGCGCGCCCCAGCAACTCCGCCACCGCCGCCCGCGTGATGCCGACGGCGGCGGCTACCTCACCTAGGGACCAGTCCTGGTCGTACACCAGCGTCCACACCTCGCGCTGCCGTGCCGTCAGCAAGGGTCCGTACGCTTCGGCCATACGGGCTGCATACAGCGGATCCCAACGCGTGGAGACACCTCCTCGGCATCACGGTCATGGATACCCATTAGCACCGTGTGCGATGCTACGCCGGCCTGGGGCTCCTGTCAAGGGCGGACTGCGCTGGCGACCGATGGTGCCGTCCGCGGTACGGCCGCAATCTCCTCGTACAGGTCAGCCAAGGCGCGGGCCATGCCCGTCCGGGTGTAGTGCTGGGCCACATGCGCAATGCCCGCGGCCCCGAGCGCGCGCGCCGCGGCCACATCCTGCCGCAGCGTGAGCGCCGCATCCAGGAGAGCCGGGGTGTCTTCGGCCGGCCCCAGCCAGCCCGTTTCGCCGGGCACCACCACGGAAGCCTGGCCCGCCACGGCGGTGGCCACGACTGGGGTGCCCGACGCCATCGACTCGAGTGCGGCCATGCCGAGACTGGCATGCCGCGCCGGCAGAATGGTAACCGCCGCCGCCGCGTAGTAGCGGGCAAGGTTCCGATGGGTCAAGGTGCCCAGGAACCGCACCCCCAGCTGCTGCCACGCCTGCGCATCCCCGTCTGGCGGATCCATCCCGGCCACCAGCAGCACCACGTCCGCCGGAAGCACCCCCGCGCGGCGGCGGTCGGTCCAATCGCGCAAAAGCGCGCGCACCCCGTCATCGGCTTGGCCCACGACGGTCAGGAGCCCCCGCTGCTTCTGGCCCAGCGCCTTTAACACCGGCCCCGCCTCGCGCTGAAAAAATGTGCTGACGTCCACCCCGGGACTGATGACCCGCACCCGCGCCTCAGGCGCGATCTCCAGCACGCGGTCGGCAAACGACGGGTACGGGACCACCACCCAGTCGGCCTCGCGCAATTGGCTCTCCATCGCCTCGGCCACGGCGGGCTCCTCCTGCACCATGTCAGGCATGGCCCAAGGTGAGTGCACCCACGGCACCCCGAGCGCACTCCGGAGCTCCTGGGCCACGGCACCCGACATCCAGTGATGGCTGTGCATCAGCTGGTAGTGTCGGCCCTGGCTGCGAATCCACTCCAACGCCTCGCGGCCCCACGCGGGCGCGCGGTCACCCAACGGGGTGTCGGCGGCCGCCGATGCCAACCGCACCACCCGCGCCAGATGTCCCAGCGCCGAGCGCTCGACGGACCCGTCCCCGCCTGCGGTCATCACATCGATTCCGTATCCCTCATCCTGTACCGCACGCACCGTCTCGCGCACCATGACTTGGCGCCCACCAACGGTCCCACCCGAAAATGGGCTCAAGGGATCCGCCAACATTGACAGATGCAGCAATCGCCGCTCCAAGCGGTCCACCTCCGATCCACCTCCGATGCCCATCAGCTCCCATCCCATCCTGGCGCCCGGCCGAGGGATAAAAAAACCGTTCCCCACTGCCCACAGGACAAATCGGGGGACGGACATAAAAACAGCCTCGAGTCCCCCTTGCCGACGAAGTTAGCTGACGGATTCGGGCTGGGCGCCCTACGGCCGAAGCCGATTCACCCCAAAATTCGGTTCCTCCGCTCCCTGGGTCCCAGGGATTTGGCATTCAAGGCACGGTCATTATACGGTCCTCGCAGGCCCTCGTCAATGGGATCGGCGGCAGGCAGAAGCGGCCACACGTCTAAGGCGATAGCTGTCATCGATGAGACGGCGATGAGGCAGGGTGCCACCTCGGTGAACGCACGGGTCGTTAGCCGTGCGCTTGTCGCGCCGAACCGCGTGTCCCGCGGGCGGCGGGACCGCAGGAAGTCAGGGTCTCAGCTGGGCACACAATCTCCACCGCCGCACTGGGAGCGAGGCAACCTCTGTCGGGATATACCGCGCCACGAAAGCCGCCGCCATCTGCGCGGCGATGTTGTCGACGCACGGCAACCCAATCCGGTCTGAGGCGTTTCCCTGCCTGGGAACGATCAGATCGTACTATTGTTCGCCCAGGACTCCACCACCGCCTGTTTGGCCCAGAGGGGCGCGTATTTGGTAAAGAACTCGGGAGCGATGGCGTGAAGCTTGATGGCGGCTTCCTCCCGGGTGCACCGCGTATCCAGCTGCTCGTGCACGATAAACTTCATCACGTTACCCTGGCACCCGAGGGTCTTCCACTCTTCCTCGCTCATCGGCGGCGCTTCGCCGAACAGATATCTGAACGGATACGACATGTGGCTCCCTGCCTTTCTCGTTCGCGCGGCTTGCGCGACAGACGCCATGACGTTCGTGACAGCATAATGTCTCCGCGTGGCCCCACGGTCAAGTCATGCAGGTGCGGCGTCAGCCGCTGCGCGACCATCTCACATTTAACCGCGCAGGTGTTAGCGGCGGTCAAAGGAACTGCGCCGGAGACGCTGGCATCTCTGCTCCGCCGGTGGGGGCCCGTGCGGTTGAGGCGGTGGCGACTGGCCCAGCCGTTCACCACCGGGTACATCGAGGGCTGGCACGCCAAGGTCAAGAGCCAGAAGCGCCAGAGCTATGGGTTCCGCAAGCGGGACCGCCATCGCCGGAAGACGTGGCGGGGCTTCCGTCCCCCTATCCAGATCCCGCAGGGTTGGACAGAGAGCCTGGGCCGACGCCAGGATCGCCCAGCCCCGCAGCGCAGGGCGGCGCACCGCCGCCTTTGGTACCGTGGCCCTAAAGGATTGAGGTGGTGCGCCATGCTGACCTCCGGCGACGTGGCCGTGCAGCGCCAAGGCGTGGGCCGCACGCCTGTCATCCTGGCGATGGACTGCAGCTTGGCCCTCGAAGATCGGGATGGCATCTACGGGGAGGCGTATCCCTTCAATTCAATAGCCCATCGCGCCGGCTGCTGGACGGCATCGGGTTCCAGCAGGAAGGGGTGCTGCGCCAGCACGACCTCCACCGGGACCGCCGGATCGATTATGCCCGGCACCCCTCCCCGCACCCTGGGGGATTTTCCGGCTAGTTGGGCAGCCCACTCCCCAAAAGGGCGTCCACGAAAGCTTCCCGCCGAAATGGCTCTAAGTCGTCGGCCTGCTCTCCCAACCCGATCCACCGCACGGGCAGTCCCAGTGCCTGATGGA
>JAKADP010000115.1 GCA_021820465.1 Bacillota bacterium | reverse complement strand
CGGGTCGGCGGCGCCGCTCCAAGGGGCCGCGCCGGGCTCGGCCGAAGGGGGGCTCGCGCCCGCCGTGGCCGTCCCCGCGCAGCTCGATGGCGTGGTGGGCCAGAGCCCCCCGCCCTCCGCACGCGCGCCGACGCTTCTGCGCACGGCGGCGCTGGGGGCCCAACGGCCAACCCCTGCGGAGCCGCCGCTGCCGTCCGGAGGAGGCTGGCGCATCTCGGGGCTCACGCTGCGCCCGCCGGCGCTGGGCGTCGGCGTGCAGTTTCGCCTGAATCCGCCCAGCCAGCGCCTAGGCGCCATGCTGGTGCGGATGGCGGCGTCGGGCACGCGCGCGCACGTCGTGCTGTCGGTCCGCAACAGCGCTTGGCTGAAAGTGCTGGCGGCGGACCGGGCTAGCTTGGCGTCGCAGTTGGAGCCGTCGCTCGGGAGCACGGCGGTCGAGGTCACGGCCGGATCTGGCTTCGGGTTTGGGTCGTCGGCCCCGGATCAGGCGGACAGGCCGCCGGCCGCTCGGAGCTTCTACGGGCAGGGGTCGGAGATGGCGGGGAGGGTCACGGAAGGTGCGGCGGCCGGGCTGGACCTGAGAGCCTGAACGCCGGTGTCCCAGCGAAGGGAGGTGAAGCATGACCGGAGCGATCGGAGGGATCGGAGGGATCGGAGGCATTGGCCCGGCGGCATTGAACGCAGGGTCGGCCAGCGCCAGCGGCACCGCCACGGTGTCGGGGCAGGCGGTGACCGAGCAGGACTTCCTGACGCTGCTGGCGGCCGAGCTGAAGTATCAGAATCCCACGCAGCCCGTGCAGGGCACGCAGTTCGTGGCACAGCTGGCGCAGTTCGCGACGCTGGGGGGCATCACCAGCATGGAGCAAAGTCTCAGCACGCTGGCCAGTGGCCTAGGCGGAGGCAACCCCCTGCTGGCGGCCGCGCCCCTCATCGGCAAGACCGTGGGTGTGGCCAGCGCGTCGGGAGTGTCGTCGGGTTCGGTGACCGGGGTGAGCCTGGTTCAGGGCCAGCTCACGCTCGGGGTGTCGGGCTTAGGTGAGGTGCCGCTCTCGCAGGTGGTGAGTGTCAGTGGCGCCTGATGGCGTAGGCCCGGTCGGGCCGCCCCGCCCACCGACGCCGCCGGCGGCGGGCTCGGGAGCGTTTAAGGCCGCGCTGTCGGATGCGCTGCAGTGGTCCAAGCACGCGGACCGCCGCATCGCGGAGCGGGCCGTCGCGCTTAAGCCCGACGAGGTGCAGCGCGTGGCCGGGGCGGTCCGTGACGCGCGGGGGCGCGGCGTGCGATCGCTGGTGGTGGTGCTGCCGGAGTCGGTGATGCTGGTGGCCCCAGCCACCAACACGGTGGTCACGGCCATGCCGCGCGGCGAGGCGGAGCGACGTCTGTTTACCAATGTGGACGCGGTGGTGCTGTTGGGGCGGTCTTAACGGAACCCCACCCTTTCGGAACGACGGAAGAAAGGGCCCACCGCATCGCGTCGCGTCACGAAGGCACTAAACACGTCACGGAACAAGGAGGAGTACACGTGGCAGGGTTATCCGCAGCCATTTCCGGGCTGTCGGCGGATCAGCAGTGGCTGAACGTCATCTCCCAAAACATCGCCAACATCAACACGGTCGCGTACAAGTCGAGCCGGGTAACGTTTTCGCAGGCGCTCTTGGCGACGCTGCGCGGCGCATCCACGCCCACGCCCACGCTGGGGGGCATCAACCCGGAGCAGATGGGGTCGGGGGGCGCGGTCAATCTGGGCACCGTGGATGTGAACATGGGGCAGGGGAGCCTCCACAGCACGGGCATCAACACCGACTTGGCGCTTCAGGGCCAGGGGTTCTTCATTGTGCAGGGGCCCTCGGGCGTGTCCTACACCCGCGCCGGCAACTTCTACCTGGATGCCAACGGCAACCTCGTGAATGCCCAGGGGGATTTCGTCCAGGGCTGGGTGCCCAACAGCTCGGGGCAAATCACGGCGGGACCCACCAATCTAAGCAATCTGCAGATTCTGCCGGGCGAGGCGCTGGCGCCGCAGGCCACCACCGCGATTGACTTCGCGGGGAACCTCAACGCGGCGGACGCGAGCGGCACCGTGCTCACGATTCCGGTGACCACCTACAACTCGATTGGAGCGCCGGTGCCGGTCGAGGTGCTGATGACGGATCAGGGAGGCAACACGTGGTCGGTGTCTGCCGAGGCGTCAGGGTCCACCAGCGCGACGGCGCTGGGGACGCTGACGTTCAACAGCTCGGGGCAGATGACGGCCGATACGGTGACGTCCTACACGCCGCCGCCGGCGGGGGGAGGCACGTCGCCGGCCATCACCCTGACGCTCACGGGCGTCACGCAGTATGCCTCGCAGGACAGCGTCCAGGCCCTGTCCCAGAATGGGTTTGGGTCCGGCACGCTGACCGGGTTCACCATCAATCCGGATGGCAGCATCACGGGGTCGTTCTCCAACGGCCAGACGAAGACGTTGGGCCAGGTGGCCGTGGCGGGCTTCACCAATCCGGGGGGGCTCCTGAATCTGGGCAACAACCTGTGGGGCGCCACCAACAACTCCGGGGTGGCCCAGGTGGGACCCTCCGGGACCGGTGGGCGCGGCACCATCCAGGCGGGGTCGCTGGAGCAGTCCAACGTCAACCTCTCGCAGCAGCTGGTGGACATGATTGAGGCGCAGCAGGGCTACACGGCCAACGCCAAAGTCATCTCCGTGGCCCAGGTGCTGATGCAGACGGCCACCGGGATGGTCCAGCCCTAGCCGGCGGCTGACCGAGCTGGCGCACAAGAGGCGCTCGGCGCAGAGGCGTCGAGCGCCTTTCGTGCACACTACGCCCGTCGCACAAAAGCATGGGGGAATTCGGCGATAAGCGCGCCGGCCCTCAAGCACCGCCTCCGCCGCTGGCCGGGCCGCCTGCCTTGGTCCATGCCCACCGCACTTGCAGGAATTGAGAGTCCCACCGGGAACCTTTACTGGGCAAGGACGCTTTGGGCCAAGCGCCCAGCGCCGAAGGCCGTGAGCCGCCCGTGAACCCACGGACGTCGCTCGGCGTTCCCCAATGCAGGGGCCTAATTGGTAGGAGAAGGGATGGACGCCGGAGCATGGAGGAGCAAGACACAGCGGCGGAGGCGGGGCCGGCGGCGTTTCGCGCGGTGCTGGACCAAGTGGACCGCGTGGTGATTGGCAAGCGGGAGGTGGCGCGCCTGCTGCTGGCGGCGCTGGTGGCGGGGGGGCACGTGCTGCTGGTGGACGTGCCGGGAGTGGCGAAGACGCGGCTGGCGCGGGCGTTTGCGGCGTCGCTGGCGCTGGGGTTCCAGCGGATTCAGGGGACGCCGGACCTGCTGCCGGGGGACGTGGTGGGGGTGGCGGTGTACGACCCGCGGACGGCGGACTTCACGTATCGGCCGGGGCCGGTGCTGTCGCACGTGGTGCTGGTGGATGAAGTGAACCGGGCGACGCCGCGGACGCAGGCGGCGCTGTTGGAGTGCATGGAAGAGCGGCAGGTGACGGTGGACGGGGTGACGCATCCGGTGCCGGAGCCGTTCCTGGTGCTGGCGACGGAGAACCCGGTGGAAATGGAAGGGACGTACCCGCTGCCGGAGGCGCAGCTGGACCGGTTTCTGCTGGCGACGACCGTGGGGTACCCGTCGGCGGCGGAGGAGCTGGAGATGCTGCGGCGGCTGGGGACGGACGACCCCATGCCCACGCTGGCGCCGGTGGCGAGCGCGGCGGACGTGGCGACGTGGCGGCGGGAGGCCGGCGCGGTGCGGGTGGACCCGGTGGTGGAGCAGTACGTGGTGGCGCTGGTGCGGGCGACGCGGGCGGAGCCGGGCATACGGCTGGGGGCGAGCCCGCGCGCGACGCTGGCGCTGATTCGGGCGGTGCGGGCGTGGGCCTACTTGAACGGGCGCGGGTACGCGCTGCCGGACGACGTGAAGCGGCTGGCGGTGCCGGTGCTGGGCCACCGCCTGTTGATGGCGGCGGACGCGGAGGTGCTGGGCGACAGCGGGGCGGACGCGGTGCGCCGGGTGCTGGAGGGGGTGCCTGCCCCCACGGAAGCGCTGTGATTCCCCAGCGGCGGTGGGTCCTCGAGTTTTTCCTCGTGGCGGTCGCCGTGGGCCTCTGGGCCGGCGCCCCGCTGCTGGCCGGGTCTGCCGCGGTCCTGCTGATGCTGGCGCTGGCCGCGGAGTGGATGGCGCGGACGAGCTGCGCGGCGCTGGCCCTCTCGTATCAGGTGGGCCGGACCGCCGTGGGGCTGGGCGGCACGGCTGACGTCTGGCTCACGATGGAGAACCCCGCGCCGTGGCCGCTGGCGGCGGTGCACTTCGAGGAGGCGGTGCCTGAGGGCCTCCAGGTGGCGCCCCCCGCGCCGCCGGGTCTGCAACACCTCATTCACGGCACCATGGTGTCGGGGGCTCTCCTGGTCGGGGCCCACGAGCGCGTGCGCTACCGACTCACGGTGGCCGGGGCCGCGCGGGGCCGCTGGCAGATCGGGCCCGCGCGCGTGTGGAGCGGGGATCCCCTGGGGTGGGCGCGATTCGAGCGGCACAGCGCCGACCGGGCGGTGGTGACTGTCTATCCCCGCCTCTATCCCGTGCCGGCGGGTCTGGCGCCGGCCACCCGCCCGCAGGGGGAGCGACGGGGTCCACCCTGGAACCCGCCGGATCCGCTGCGCATGGCCGGCATTCGTCCGTATCAGCCGGGCGACCCGCCGCGCTGGATTCACCCGCATGCGACCGCCCGCACTGGCACGCTGCAGGTGAAGCGCCTGGATCCAGAAGGGGACACCGCCGTCGAGCTGGTGGTGCTGGCCGCCTCGGCGCCGTTTCTCTGGGAGGGGATCGACCCCGCCCGGTTTGAGGCGTTGGTGTCGGCGGCGGCCTCGATGGCGGACGGGCATCTCCGCGCGGGGTCCGCGGTGGGCCTGTCTATGGTCGGGGCGGTGTACGGCGCGCCGCGGGGCGTGCATCTCCCGCCGGCGCGCGGCGCGCACCAGTGGGCGCGCGTCATGACCGCGCTGGCCTGGGTGCAGCCGGGGGGAGGGCAGGGGCACGACTTGGCCCCGACGCTGTCGGGGCTGGCGCGGCGGCTGCGCCCCGGATCCCAGGTGGTGGTGCTGGCGTGCTTTCATCGGCCGGGCTGGGACGCGCCGCTGCGCCACCTCGTGCAGCGGCGGGTGCCCGTCACGTTTGTTCCCGTCGGCCCCGACGCCGGCGCGCCGCAGCTGGCGGGGGTCCGCGTGCATCCCTGGACGCCCGGGGCGGGGGCGCCATGATGGGCCGCGCCCTGCTGTGGGTGCTGGAGGTGGGCTGGCTCGCGGCCTGGGCCCTGCACTTTGGCGCCGGGTGGGACGTGGCCGTGATGCCGCTGGCGGCCATCGGGGCCGCCCAGGTGCGCCCGCTCCGAGCGTGGGCGGTCCCGGCGTGGATTTTGGGCATCGCCGCCGGCGCGCTGACCGGCGGCTGGTGGGGCGTCTTGTTGGTGCTGGTGGCCATGTGGCGGGGCGCCTCGCCGCCGCATCGGGAGCAGCCCGCCGTCTACGAGCGCATGGCCATTGCCATCATCGGGGCCGCCCCGCTGGCGATTGCCGCGGCCAGCTGGGCGTGGACCCTGCCCACGGCCGTCGCGGTGGGTCTGGTGGCGGCGCTTGACCTGCACTACGACCCCGCCACCGGCCGGACGGCCCAGCTGCGCGTCGCGGGGGC
>JAKADP010000034.1 GCA_021820465.1 Bacillota bacterium | reverse complement strand
GCGGCCGCCGTCGACCAGGCCAGAGCCAGAAACAGGACCGCGCTGCCCAGTTCCGCGACCAGGGTCGCCAGGAGGCCCAGCACTCCCTGCGGAACGAGAATCATCAGGGCCCACGCCACGTTGTACAGCCCGAATCCCGAACCCAATTGCGTGCCGAAGACCATGAGTACCCAGGTGATCGCACCTGCCCCCACCGCGGGCCACAGGGTGGCACCCGCGTGTTGCAGGCTCGGTGAACGGGGAGGCACGGGTCGAAGGGCCCAAGGCAGGCCCAGCAGCATGCATGCGGCAGCGAGGCCCGCATCGTTCACATAACCCACCGCCGGGGGTGCGGGCACGTGCACAAACGGAAGCCGACACCCCGGGCACGCAAATGCCACGGAGCGGGCAAAGGTCATCGGATAGAGATATCCGACGTTCACGGCGTGGGCGAGGACGACCCAGGCTCCGATGACCAGCCCGCCGACGGCGACGGCCACCCAGATGCCGCGCCGGCCGCTCATGAGTGCATGCGCCAATCCCCCGGCCAGCACGACCGCCAAGACGATCCCGGCATCCGTTACTAGAGCCGCATGGCCCGACAGGTACTGACCCCAGTCGCTCGCCGATTGCCCAAACCAGGTGGCACCCAGTCCGCCGAGGAGGGAGGCCGCGAGAAGCCACGTCAGGCGGGCTGCGGGGGCACCCTGGGGCAACAGGGGGTGGGCGGCGCCGTCGGAGGCTTGCGTGGCGCGGATGGCCACCACCCAGAGGGCCATCCCCACAAGCACGCCCGCCAGCAATGCTAGGAGCACGGCGGGCTCGGTGAAGTTGGAGAGGCTGGGGCCCGCAAGGATGCCCGCCCAAATGGGTATGGGGGTGGCGCTTACGGCGAGCCACGAATACCTGCGGAGAAACTCCGTGCCGCTGGCTCGATCACCGGCCGCCGCCCTGGCACCTCCGCTATCTTTCATCGCCCCTCCTGCTCGAAGCTGGCTCTGCCCTTGTTGTGCCAAGAAACGGTCCCGAGGCCGTGGCTCAACGCGGAGCGATAGTGAACTCGCGCCTCCGCAGCGCCCATCCCCGTCTTGGCAGTCGTTGCCGCGGCCAGGGCCGGTGCAGGTGCTGTCACGCGCCGGCTTAGCGGCACCCTCATTAAATGACATGCTTTCGAAGTCGCGCAAGAATGCCGACCCCTGAGGCTTTCGTGGCCACTCGGCCGGGCAACGCGGCGGTACTGCCCACCGTGGCATCGTGAGTCCGGAGCCTCCGGACGGTCGCGCAGGGAATCCGTGCGCCCAAGACTGGGAGCGGCAGCTGTCAGTGCGTTGAACCCGCTTGGCGCGTTCGAGATCATGGGGACCTGCGGACGCTGTCGCCCAAGGAGGTTAGAGTCACCGCCGACGCGGCCACGCTCGACCCTGCCACGAGGGCGGCCGCCACAGGATGAAAGCCCCAGCGGCTCGCCAGGGCCAAAGCAGAGACATCCATTCATCGCCTGTCCACACGGCCCACGGACACAGGTGGTTGACTTGGCGCCAGAGCTATGGGTTCCGCAACCGGGACCGCTATCGCCGGAAGATGTGGCGGGCCTTCCGTCCCCCGATCCAGATCCCACAGGGTTTGACATAGAGCCGGGCCGCCCTTGACAAGCGTGTGAGACACCCGTACAATGCCGCTGATGCCCAAGACGGTGGGTGCCGCAAGGCTCAATATCCCGCCCAGGCGATAGCCGTGAAAGTCACGAAGCTTGACCTCTGTCTTGGGCGACAGAGGGTTTTTGTTTGGAGGGGACAGCGTGCCCAATGCCGCGAAGGCCGAAACCATCGAAGAGACGCGTGCCTTGTTGCAAGGCAGTGCCGCTGTAGTGTTGGCCAGTTATCAGAAGCTTTCCGTGACGCAGGTGGGGCTCTTGCGCGACCGACTTGCCGAGCGTGGGGTCCGGGCCCGGGTGGTGAAAAACACCCTCATCAAGCGAGCCGCCGACGAGGTGGGCATCACCGGACTCGAGCCGTATCTCAAGGGCCCGACGATGCTGCTGGTGTCTGACACCGATCCGGTGGCCCCGGCACAGGGGGCGCAGGCGGCCCAGCGTGAGTTTCGCAATCTGGAGATGAAGGCCGGCATTCTTGGCCGGGAGGCGCTGGGGCTGGCGGAAGTGCGGCAGCTGGCCATGCTCCCGGGCCGCGACGCCCTGCTGGGTCAGTTGGCGGGGACTCTGGCCGCTCCGGTGCAGCGGCTGGTGTGGGTGCTGGACGCTCCCATTTCCCAATTGGCGCGTGTGCTGGACCAAGTGCGCCAGCGCCGCGAGGCGGAAGCCTCGGCATAGCCGGCCGCAGGCGCCGGAGTGCGACGCATCGCTTTTGGCAAGAGGGCCGGATCGTAGGGATCGTCCGGATCATAAGGAGGTTGCTCAGTGGCACAGGTGCAGGAGATTATCGAGCAGGTCAAGACCATGAACGTGTTGGAGCTGTCCCAGTTGGTGAAGGCGCTGGAGGAAGAGTTTGGCGTGACCGCCGCGGCGCCGGTGGCCGTGGCGGCTCCGGCGGCGGCGGGAGTGGCTCCGGTCGCGGCGGCTGAAGAGGTGGAGCAGACCGAGTTTGACGTAATTCTGACGTCGGCGGGCGACAAGAAGGTTCAGGTCATCAAGGCGGTGCGCGAGCTCACCGGCCTGTCGCTGACCGACGCCAAGGCGGTCGTGGACGGCGCGCCGAAAGCCGTCAAGGAAAAGCTGAACAAAGTGGACGCCGAAGCGGCCAAGGCTAAGCTGGAAGAGGCCGGCGCGACGGCCCAAATCAAGTAACGACCCGTTTATCACGCCCATCCGCTGGTCGGCCGAAAAAGGCCCTTGACCAGGGGATGGGCTTGTGATACGCTTGCCACTTGCCATATTTTTTCTTCTCACGATAACTTCATCCGGCCCTGGGAACTGGCCAGACATTGCACGGCGCATACACGCTAAGGAGCTGACTGCTTAATGGCCCAGCCGCTCGAAACTTCCGTCAACCCCGGCAACCCCGTCTCTCGCATGAGCTTCGGCTCGATCAACGAGGTTCTGGACATGCCGAACCTCATCGAGATCCAGAAAAGCTCCTACGAGTGGTTTCTTCGCGAAGGGCTGAAGGATCTCCTTCGCGACATCTCCCCGATTCAGGATTTTACCGGCAACCTGCAGCTGGAATTTGTGGACCATCAGCTGAAGACGCCCAAGTACGACGTGGACGAGTGCAAGGCCCGGGACGTCACGTACTCGGCGCCGCTGCATGTCAAGGTGCGGCTCATCAACAAGGAGACCGGCGAGATTAAGGAGTCGGACGTGTTCATGGGGGACTTCCCCCTCATGACCGACAAGGGCACCTTTATCATCAACGGGGCTGAGCGTGTCATCGTGAGTCAGCTGGTGCGCTCGCCAGGCGTGTACTTCAACCGCGAGTTTGACGTCTCGGGCAAGCCGCTGTTCTTCGCCCAGGTGATTCCCAACCGGGGTGCGTGGCTGGAGTTTGAGACGGATGCCAACGAGGTCATTTCGGTGCGGATCGACCGGACGCGCAAGATTCCCGCCACCATTCTGCTGCGAGCCTTAGGCCTGGAGACGGACGCCGCGATTTTGGAGGCCGTTGGCGAAGATGTGCGGGTCGAGCGCACCCTCGAGAAAGACCCCAGCCGCAACCGCGAGGAAGCGCTGGTGGAAATTTATAAGCGACTGCGCCCGGGGGAGCCCCCGACGGTGGAAAGCGCCGACACCCTGCTGAAGTCGCTGTTTTTTGAGCCCAAGCGCTACGACCTCGCGAGCGTGGGGCGCTACAAGGTCAACAAGAAGCTGTCCGTTCAGCGGCGCATCGTCGGGCACATGGCGGGCGAAGTGCTGGCCGACCCCGAGACCGGCACCATCCTCGCGCATGCGGACGAGCGCATCTCGCGCGAGGCCGCCGAGGCCATTGGCGAGGCGGGCATCCACACGCTGACGCTCCGGACCGATGCCGGTCAAGAGGTGCGGGTGGTGGGCAATGGCTCGCCTCAGCCCGCGGTCCGGGTGATCACCCGCGAGGACGTCGTCGCGGTGTTCAACTATGTGATGAACCTCTACGACGAGGTTGGGTCGACCGATGACATCGACCACCTGGGAAACCGGCGGCTGCGCTCGGTGGGCGAGTTGCTGCAAAACCAGTTTCGGGTCGGGCTGGGGCGCATGGAGCGCGTGGTGCGAGAGCGCATGACCATTCAGGATGCGGAGTCGGTCACGCCGCAGGTGCTGATCAACATCCGGCCGGTGGTGGCGGCGGTCAAAGAGTTTTTCGGGTCGTCGCAGCTGTCGCAGTTCATGGACCAGCACAACCCGTTGGCCGAGCTGACCCACAAGCGCCGGCTGTCGGCGCTGGGCCCTGGCGGATTGTCGCGGGAGCGGGCGGGCTTCGAGGTGCGGGACGTGCACCACTCCCACTACGGACGCATGTGCCCCATCGAGACCCCTGAGGGCCCCAACATCGGGTTGATGCTGTCGCTGTCGACCTATGCGCGCATTAACGCCTACGGCTTCATGGAAACCCCCTATCGGGTCGTTGACAAGGTGCATGGCGTGGTGACGACCGAGATCAAGTACCTGACCGCGGACGAGGAAGACGACGCGGTCATTGCGCAGGCCAACGAGCCGCTGGCCGAGGACGGGCACTTTACCGCGGAGCGCGTGACGGTGCGCTTTAAGCAGGAAATCCTGGAGGTGGAGCCGAGCCGGGTCGACTTCATGGACGTGTCCCCCAAGCAGGTGGTGTCCGTGGCCACGGCGCTCATCCCGTTCTTGGAGCACGATGACGCCAACCGCGCGCTCATGGGCGCCAACATGCAGCGCCAGGCGGTGCCGCTGCTGCGGACCGATGCTCCCGTGGTGGGGACGGGCATGGAGCGAAAGGCTGCCATGGACTCCGGCGTCATGATCGTGGCGGAGGGCGATGGCGTGGTGGACCGCGTGTCGGCCCACCAGATCACGGTGCGATACGCCGACGGCCAGGCGAAGAGCTACCGGCTGCACAAGTTCATGCGGTCCAACCAAGGCACCTGCATCAATCAGCGGCCCGTGGTGCACCGCGGAGATCCGGTCACCGCCGGTCAGGTGCTGGCGGATGGGCCGTCGACGGATCAGGGGGAGCTGGCGCTGGGCCGCAACGTGCTGGTGGCGTTCATGCCGTGGGAGGGCTACAACTACGAGGACGCCATTCTCATCAACGATCGGCTCGTGAAGGAAGACGTGTTTACGTCCATCCACATTGAGGAGTACGAGAGCGATGCCCGCGACACGAAGCTGGGCCCGGAGGAAATCACCCGCGACATCCCCAACGTGGGGGATGAAGTGTTAAAGGACCTGGACGAGCGGGGCATCATCCGCATTGGCGCGGAAGTGCGGCCCGGCGACATTCTGGTGGGCAAGGTGACACCCAAGGGCGAGACGGAGCTCACGGCGGAGGAGCGGCTCCTGCGGGCCATCTTTGGCGAAAAGGCCCGCGAGGTGCGCGACACGTCGCTCCGGGTGCCCCACGGGGAGTCCGGCATCGTGGTGGACGTCAAGGTGTTCGAGCGGTCGGCGGGCGACGAGCTGTCGCCGGGCGTCAACCAGCTCGTGCAGGTGTACATCGCTCAGAAGCGCAAGATTTCCGAAGGCGACAAGATGGCGGGCCGGCACGGCAACAAGGGCGTCATCTCCAAGATCCTGCCGGAGGAAGACATGCCGTTTCTGCCAGACGGGACGCCGGTGGACATCGTGCTGAGCCCCTTGGGCGTGCCGTCGCGCATGAACATCGGGCAGATTTTGGAGACGCACCTCGGCTGGGCGGCGATGGCGCTCGGGATGAAGGTGGCCACGCCCGTGTTTGACGGGGCTTCGGATCACCAGGTGGCGGAACTGCTGGAGCGGGCCCATCTGTCGCCGGACGGCAAGACCGTGCTGCACGACGGCCGCACCGGCGAGCCGTTCGACAACCGGGTTACGGTAGGCGTTGTGTACATGCTCAAGCTCGCTCACTTGGTGGACGACAAAATTCACGCCCGGTCCACCGGACCGTACTCGCTGGTCACGCAGCAGCCGCTCGGGGGCAAGGCCCAGTTCGGCGGCCAGCGCTTCGGCGAGATGGAGGTGTGGGCCCTCGAGGCGTACGGCGCCGCCTACACCCTGCAGGAGTTGCTGACGGTGAAGTCTGACGACACCGTGGGGCGGGTCAAAACCTACGAGGCCATCGTCAAGGGAGAAAATGTTCCGGAGCCCGGCGTCCCAGAGTCGTTCAAGGTGCTGATCAAAGAGCTGCAGAGCTTGGGCTTGGACGTCAAGGTGCTGAACGAGCTGGACGAGGAGATTGAGCTGCGCGAGCTGGAGGACGACTTGGAGCCGCGGCACTCAGATCTGCTGGTGGAGCCGCTGGATGACGATGGCACGGAAGATCGCGAACTGCATCGGCTGATGGGCGATGGCCTGGAGGCGACGGCCGGGGCCCATGCCCCGGAGGGCTTTGGCGAAGACGATGCCGATGACGAGGCCGACGAGAGCTCGCAGGCCATGGCCATCCTGCAGCGGGGAGGGTCGGATGATGATCGCGACGACCCGGAGTAGTGCTGTGCCCGCAGGCGGGCTAGGGCTTCGACCCCGCTCCACGCGTTCACTCAAAGGAGGACGACACGCCGTATGCTGGATGTGAACCACTTCGATTCCATGCGCATTGGATTGGCTTCCCCGGAGCAGATCCGCGAATGGTCCAAGGGCGAGGTCAAGAAGCCCGAGACCATCAACTACCGGACCTTGCGGCCCGAGCGGGAGGGGCTGTTCTGCGAAAAAATCTTTGGCCCCCAGCGGGACTGGGAGTGCCATTGCGGCAAATACAAGCGCGTGCGCTACAAGGGTGTCGTGTGCGATCGGTGCGGCGTCGAGGTCACGCGCTCTAAGGTGAGGCGCGAGCGCATGGGCCACATCGAGCTGGCGGCGCCGGTGTCGCACATCTGGTACTTCAAGGGCATCCCGTCGCGGATGGGCCTCTTGCTGGACATGACGCCGCGCCAGCTGGAGAAAGTCCTGTATTTCGCGTCGTACGTGGTGCTGGATCCCGGGATGACGCCTTTGATGAAGAAGCAGCTTTTGGTGGAATCCGAATACCGGGAGTATCGGGAGAAGTACCAGGACGACTTCCACGCCGGCATGGGGGCCGAGGCGATTAAGGAGCTGCTGCTCGAGATTGACCTGGACAGCTTGGCGGGCGAGCTCCGGGAAGAGCTGCACGCGTCCAGTGGCCAGCGGCGGCTCCGCGCCACGCGCCGCCTCGAGGTCGTGGAGGCGTTTCGGCTGTCGGGCAACCGGCCCGAGTGGATGGTGCTGGACGTCATCCCCGTGATTCCGCCCGATCTGCGCCCCATGGTGCAGTTGGATGGCGGTCGGTTTGCCACCTCCGACTTGAATGATCTGTACCGCCGGGTCATCAACCGCAACAACCGCTTGAAGCGGCTGTTGGACTTGGGCGCGCCCGACATCATCGTGCGCAACGAAAAGCGGATGCTGCAGGAGGCCGTCGACGCCCTCATTGACAATGGCCGCCGGGGCCGGGCCGTCACCGGCCCGGGCAACCGCGCGCTGAAGTCGCTGTCCGATATGCTGAAAGGCAAGCAGGGGCGGTTCCGTCAGAACCTGTTGGGCAAGCGGGTGGACTACTCCGGCCGCTCCGTGATTGTGGTGGGGCCCACCCTGCAGCTTCACCAGTGCGGGCTGCCCAAAGAGATGGCGCTGGAGCTCTTTAAGCCGTTCGTGATGAAGCGGCTGGTCAATGACGGCTATGCGCACAACATCAAGTCGGCCAAGCGAATGGTGGAGCGGGTGCGCCCCGAGGTGTGGGACGTCTTGGAGGACGTGATTCGCGAGCACCCGGTTCTGCTGAACCGGGCACCGACGCTGCACCGGCTGGGCATCCAGGCGTTTGAGCCGGTGCTGGTTGAGGGCAAGGCGATTCAGATCCATCCGCTCGTGTGCGCAGCGTACAACGCGGACTTTGACGGCGACCAGATGGCGGTGCACGTGCCCCTGTCGGCCGAGGCGCAGGCGGAGGCGCGGGTGCTGATGCTTTCGAGCCACAACATCCTGAACCCCAAAGATGGCCGGCCGGTGGTGACTCCGGCCAAGGACATGGTGCTGGGGTGCTACTACCTCACGCTGGAAGAGGCCGACGCGCCCGGGACCGGCATGGTCCTCGCCGACATGGCCGAGGGGCTGATGGCCTACCAGCAGGGGGTGCTGTCCCTGCACGCACGCATCCGGATGCGCTTTGACGGCAAGCTCCAGTCGTCCACGCTGGGCCGATTTATCTTCAACGAGGCGCTGCCGCATGAGCTGCGCTTCATTGACCGAGTCGTCGACCGGCGCGAGTTGTCCCGACTGGTCGAAGACCTGTTCCGGCAGTTCGGCAACTCCATCACCGCCGATGTGCTGGACAGCATCAAGCAGTTGGGCTTCCGGTTTGCCACCCAGGCCGGCACCACGATTTCCATCAGCGACATCGTCGTGCCGCCGGAAAAGGCCGCCATCTTGGAGGAGGCCGAGGCACTCGTGGTCCAGGTGGACCGCCAGTACCGCCGCGGGCTCATCACCCAGGACGAGCGGTATGAGCGCATCATCGCCATCTGGACCGAGGCCAAGGACAAGGTGACCGAGGCACTGGTGGGCACGATGGAGCTCTTAAACCCGGTGTACATGATGGCGACGTCCGGCGCGCGCGGGAACATGCAGCAGATTTCGCAGCTGGCGGGCATGCGCGGGCTCATGGCCGACCCATCGGGGCGCATCATCGAGCTGCCGATTCGGGCCAGCTTCCGCGAGGGACTCACGGTGCTGGAGTTCTTCACATCGACGCACGGTGCGCGCAAGGGCTTGGCCGACACGGCGATTCGGACTGCCGACTCCGGCTACCTGACCCGCCGGCTCGTCGACGTGTCCCAGGACGTGATTATTCGCGAGGTGGACTGTGGGACGGATCACGGCAACCTCGTGGAGGAAATCCGCGATGGCGGCCAGCTCATCGAAGGCCTTGCCGACCGCATTATCGGCCGGATGGCGTCGGGCCCGGTGACGCACCCGGACACCGGCGAGGTGCTGGCGCGCCGAAATGAGCTCATTGACGAGAATATGGCCGCCCAAATCGTGGAGGCGGGCATCACGAAGGTCTCGATCCGGTCGCTCCTGACGTGC
Source organism: Bacillota bacterium (assembly GCA_021820465.1). Lineage (GTDB taxonomy): Bacteria > Bacillota > Sulfobacillia > Sulfobacillales > JAIMBI01 > JAJZWV01. The sequence goes on along the minus strand of JAKADP010000034.1, from coordinate 17,034 downwards.
CAGGCCCGCTATGGCGTGTGCGTCATGTGCTACGGGCGCAACCTGGCGACCGGCATGCTGGTGGAAGTGGGCGAGGCCGTCGGCATCATTGCGGCGCAGAGCATCGGCGAGCCGGGCACGCAGCTCACCATGCGGACCTTTCACATGGGCGGTGTGGCCGGAGACGACATCACCCAGGGCTTGCCGCGTGTCGAGGAGCTGTTTGAGGCCCGCAAGCCCAAGGGCCAAGCCGTGATCACCGAGGTGGCCGGAACCGTGCACCTCACCGACAACAAGGGGCGGCGCGAAGTGACGGTCGTGGTTCAGGATGGGGAGGCCGAGGCGTACCCGATTCCGTTTGGGTCGCGCGTCAAGGTGCACGAGGGCGATGTGGTGGAGGCCGGGCAGGAGCTGACGGAGGGCTCCGTCAACCCCCACGACCTCTTGAAGGTGCGGGGTCCGGTCGGGGTCCAGGAGTACTTGGTGCACGAGGTGCAGCGGGTCTACCGGGTCCAGGGTGTGGACATCAACGACAAGCACATCGAGGTAATCGTGCGCCAGATGCTGAAGAAGCTGCACATTGAAGAAGCGGGGGACACCGCCCTGCTGCCCGGCAGCAACACGGACCGGTTCGAATTCCAGGACGTGAACACCGAGGCGCTGCTGCACGGGCTCATGCCGGCGGTGGGCAAGCCCATGCTGATGGGCATCACCAAAGCGTCGCTGGCCACCGACTCGTTCCTGTCCGCGGCCTCGTTCCAGGAAACCACGCGGGTGCTGACGGAGGCGTCCATCAAGGGCAAGCGGGACCCCCTGCTGGGCTTGAAGGAAAACGTCATCATCGGCAAGCTGGTGCCAGCTGGCACGGGCATGGCGCGGTATCGTGACGTGGGGGTGTACTCGCTGGGCAACGCCGACGAAGTGTCCTTTGTCGGGGATGCGCTCAGCCGCTACCGAGAGTAGCGCCTCGATAGCGCCAGCCCACACCCCCACTCGCCGAGGCGAGTGGGGGTGTGGCGATCCCACGTCTCATGTCCCGGGGATCCCCACAGGCTCCTGCGGGGGCCTGCGCTACACTGAGAGAGGGTGGGGCCGATGCGCGTCGCGTGGGGCGCGGCCGGCGTGGTGCTGGTCTTGCTGTTTGGCAGCGTGGGCCTCCACGTGATTTACGGCACGTCGTGGCTGCAGTCGGTGTACGGCACGCTGGCGCTCATGACCACCGCCGGCGACAACCGGATCGTGCCCGTGACGCCTGGGCAAATCGTGTTTACGTTTGTCCTGCTGGCGGTGGGGACGGCGCTTTGGATCTACTGGCTGTCCATCGTGGTGGCGGCGCTGCTGCGGGTCGACCTCACACGAAAGGAGCGACGCATGCAGGACCGGCTGAAGCGCCTGGAGGGGCACTATGTGGTCGTGGGCGCAGGGCGGGTTGGCCGCCGCGTGGCGCAGGAACTTACCCAGGGGGGCGCTGCGGTGGTCATCGTGGACACCGACGCCACCCGCATTGAGGCTGTCGAGGACGAGGCACCGCTCGCGGTCGCTCTGGCGGCTTACGACGTAGAGCACTTTCGCCGGGTGCGGCTGGATCGGGCCCAGGGTTTGGCGTTGGCCCTGCCCGACGACGCGCAGAATCTCTATGCGTACCTAGCCGCCCAAGACTCCAATCCGCACCTGCGCGTGGTGGCCCGCGCGCAGACACAGGAAAGTGCCCATCACCTGCGGCGCCTGGGGGTGGACCAGGTGGTCCTGCCCGACTTGGCTGGGGGCTATCGGATGGGGCGCATGCTGTTGAAGCCGCGGGCGCACGAGCTGCTGCGCACCCTGACCGATGAAGCGGGGGTGGTGGTGCATGAGGTGGAGGTCGCGCCGGGTCACCCCATGGCCAACCAGCCAGTGCGCCAGGTGCGCCAGGTGTTTGACGCCTCGTACACGCTGTTGGGCTACTGGCGAGAGGGCGCGACCCGCCTGGCGCCCCCAGCCGAGGACGTGATCCGCGAGGGAGACGTCCTCATCTTGCTGGAGCAAAGCGCCCCATGACGCGCCGGCCGCCGATCCTGGCCGCGGGCCCTAAATCGCGCTCAGGACGGGCAGGTGCTTCAGGACCAGCATGACCACGCCCAGCACGACACCCAGCATGGCGAAGCGCTTGGGCCCCGATTGGCTCATGCCCACCAAGCCAAAGAGAATGGCCAGAATGCCAAGAATGTCAGCCAGGGCAGCGCCCAGCAAGGGAATCCACCCTAGGACCAAGGCCCCGATCCCGAAGATGCCGCCCCAAAAGCCGACATCGTTTCGGCCGTGAAGCTGGCGTCGCACCCGTTTTATCACCGGGGGTCGCCTCCTTTCGCATCGTGATGCCTTTGGACCATCATAGACCCATGTCGGCGACCCATGTCGGCGACCCACAGAGCGATCCCGGATGGGAGGGGCGGACCGATGCGGCGAAGAGAGAGGGTCCGCCCCTTCCGGCGACCCAGCCGGTGGCTCTCGACAGGGATGGCGGGTCCAGGGCTGTTTACGCTGGGCTGGATGGCGGCCAGTCTCCTGGTGCCGGGCACGCACCCGTGGCGCCAGTCCATCAGCTTTTTGGGGCAGGGCCGGTGGGGCTGGGTGCAAAATGACAACTTTGTTGCCTCGGGGGTGCTGGTTCTGGGGTTTGCGGGCGTCCTGTACGGAGCGGGCGGCCCCCCCGCCCTGCGGCGGTTGGCCCGATGGCAGGCCCTTGCCGCGCTGGGGATGGTGCTGGCAGGGCTGGTCCGCCAGCAGTCGCTCTCCGGCGCTGCCTTGGCCACCCCCTTTGGGCCGCTGACAGCCGCCGGCCTCGGGCACATTGCGGGCTCGGCGCTCGTGTACCTAGCCGCGGTCGGGGCGTGCGTGGGCGAAGGCTGGCCCGGGGGGGAGCGGAGGGCGGCCCCGCCTTGGACGACCCCGGCCTGGCAATGGTGGTCGCGCGCTATTGCCCTGGGCCTGGTGGCCGGGCTGGGCCTGTTCCTGGTCACCGCGGCGGACGGCGGACTCAGTGGCTTGTGGGAGCGGGTGGTTGCCCTGCTGGCGAGCGGGTGGATGACGGCGTTGGTCTGGCGCATTCAGCGCGCGGCGGACCGGGGCGCGGTCAGGCCGGGTTGAGACGCACTGGGGCTTATCTGGCCTGGCCAGCCTAGGGCCTCGCTAACGCGAAGTGTCGGGGCGTTGGGCATCTCAGCGCGGATTGTCCCGGGGATCTGCCTCAGCGCCCATCACCCGCAGCCTCTCGCGATGGCGGCCTGTCGAAGCCGGAGGTCCCATACGATCATGGTGAGGGGGTCACGTGGCTGCGGTGCCCACCACAGAGCCGATGCGAGATGAAGGGCGCCCATCCCGCGGGGCTGCCCCCATCGGCCGCTTCGCCGGCGGCCATCAGGATAAGCTCACCCGGGACCACGAACAGGTGCGACCAGTCGGCCGGCAAGGCAGACTTGGCCCGTATATGGGCATCAGGGGACAAGACGCCTTCACTGGTGCGCCGCGCGGACTTCGGCAGGCGCGATGGCACTGGCGGCAGAAGAAGCAGCCGGGTTCCTCGATGTACAGCGTGACGAGGGCGCTGCCGTCCAGATGCAGCGTTAGGCCCCATGTTCCGAAACGGCGCGGGACAACGCGCGAGCCTCGTCGACGTGCACGGCCTCCTCCGGAGGTACCTCCGGGGAGCGCCCCCCTCCCACAAAAAGCCGTATTGGGCCGCCAGCTCCCGGGCGGCGGCGTCGGGTCCGCCTCCAACGGGCCCAGTGTCGGGACGGGTCGCCCGCGGTCTGTGACCACGATGACGGCGCCGCTCCGCGCCCGCGCCACGCATGGGCTCAGTTGCGGCTTTAACAGGCGAATGCCCACGTGGGTCACTGACGGCTGCCCCTAAGTAGACTCATGACGTGGCATGACTGCCGGCGGCTGCTTGGCGAGCAGGAGGGTGGATCGCCTGGATGCCAGCAAAAGGCCCGGGGCGGCCACCGGCCGACCGGTGATCGTCTCAGCGCGGTGTGAGTCTCCGCCAGCGAGGCGACACCCGCCATCCCATTGACGGCTTGGGCCCAGCCCACCGCCTCAGCGGCAGGCTCATGCCGCTCCGCTGGACGGGGGCTGCCACGGGCCCGGTCCTAGGCGGGCCTGGCGCTGCAGGCCGCGCCACTTGTTCGCGGCAATCAGGGCCCACACGGTTTCGACCACCCCAAAGGGCCACGTGCCCGCCAGAAACCCATAGCTGGCCGATCCCAGGCACGCTGCCGCAAACGCCAGCGTGAACCAGCGGGATCGCGACTCCAGCGTGTAGCACACCATCATCAGCGTCACGACCGTGGCCCCGTACACCGTGAGCATGGCACCCTCCCTTGCGGTCGGGGGCGGCGCGTCATCCCGCGGGCGATCAATGCGGTGGAGCCTTGGGTTGCGCCCCCGACTGCGCTATACTACAACGCACGGTCAAAGCCATCCCGCCCTGGCGGCGATGGCTTATGGGGTCACTGTCGGCGTTGACAGGGATTCGTGCCCGATGATAAACTCTCGGAGTGTGTCCGAGCCGGTTTAACGTTTCAAGGAGACGAGGGGACGTTATGACAGGCGAACCGTCCCTAGAACTGTTGGCCAATTCGCGGCGCCGCGTGGTGGGCGTCAAGGAGACGCTGAAGCGCCTCGGCGGGCATCAGGTGGCCGAAGTGGTGGTCGCGGCGGATGCCAGTGCGGCCATTCTCGAGCCGGTGCTGAAGCTGGCAGAGTCTCAGGGGGTGCCGCTGTCGCGCGTGGATACGATGGCGGAGCTGGGACGGCGCTGCGGCATTCAGGTGGGTGCCGCCTGTGCGGGGGTGCTGGCCGGCGAGAGCGGTTCGGAAGACAGCAGTCGAGGAGGACAAGATGCCAACCATTAATCAGTTGATCCGGCACGGCCGCAAGGCGTCGAAGAAGCGGACGGCCGCCCCGGCCCTGCATAGCAATCCGCAGAAGCGCGGCGTGTGTGTGTCCGTGCGCACCATCACGCCCAAGAAGCCCAACTCGGCGCTGCGCAAGGTGGCACGCGTGCGGCTCACCAATGGCGAGGAAGTCACGGCCTACATTCCGGGCATAGGCCACAACCTGCAGGAGCACTCCGTGGTGCTGGTGCGGGGGGGCCGCGTGCGCGACCTGCCTGGCGTGCGGTACCACATCGTGCGCGGCACGCTTGACACGGCCGGCGTCCAGAAGCGGGCGCAGGGCCGATCCAAGTACGGGGCCAAGCGGGCCACCGGCGGAAAGAAATAGGGGTAAGGGACATATGCCGCGACGAGGAAACGTGCTCACCCGGCCCATCTCACCGGACGCCCGGTACCAGAGTCCTTTGGTCCAGATGTTTATTCACAAGGTGATGATGTCGGGCAAGAAGAGCCTGGCGGAGAAGCTGGTGTACCAGGCGTTTGACAAGATGGCGGAAAAGACCGGCAAGGATGCCCTGTCGGTGTTTGAGGATGCGGTCAAGAATGCCACCCCGCTCTTGGAAGTGCGCCCGCGGCGCGTGGGAGGATCGACCTACCAGGTGCCGATGGAAGTGCGGCCGTCGCGGCGAACCTCGCTGGCGCTGCGCTGGCTGGTGCTGTACGCGCGGCGCCGCGGAGAGCACGGCATGGAAAACCAGTTGGCGGCCGAGCTCATTGATGCCAGCCAGGGGGCGGGCGGCGCGGTACGCAAGAAGGACGAGACGCATCGGATGGCGGAGTCCAACCGGGCGTTTGCTCACTACCGGTGGTAGGCCCGCGCGCCGTCGGCGGGGACTGCCGGGTGGGTCGTGAAGCAGCTGGTCAGGCTGGCAAGAGGAGGTTCAGCTAATGCCCCGGTCGTTTACCCTTGAGCGCACCCGCAACATCGGGATCATGGCCCACATTGATGCGGGCAAGACCACGACGACGGAGCGCATTCTCTTTTACACCGGCCGGTTGCACAAGCTGGGCGAAGTGCATGAGGGCACGGCCACCATGGACTGGATGGAGCAGGAGCAGGAGCGGGGGATCACGATCACCTCCGCCGCTACCACCTGCCAGTGGCGGGACCACCGCATCAACATTATTGATACGCCCGGGCACGTGGACTTCACCGTCGAGGTGGAGCGGTCGCTGCGGGTGCTGGACGGCGCCGTGGCCGTATTTGATGCCAAGGGCGGGGTGGAGCCCCAGTCGGAAACGGTGTGGCGCCAGGCGGACAAGTATCGCGTGCCGCGCATCGCGTACGTCAACAAGATGGACATCATTGGGGCGGACTTCGTCGGCACCTTGGACCAGATCCGCACCCGGCTGGGGGCCCATCCGGTGGCGATTCAGCTGCCGGTTGGCGCCGAGGATACGTTCCGCGGCCTGGTGGACCTTGTGCGGATGCAGGCTTACTTCTACTCAGATGACTTGGGCACGCACGGGGAATTCCAGGACATTCCCGCGGAGCTTGCGGAAGAGGCTGCCGAGCGCCACCGCCTGTTGGTCGAAGCGGTGTCCGAGGTGGACGACGACCTGATGCTGAAGTTCCTGGAGGGCGAACCTCTGTCGGAAGCAGAGATTCGGCGGGGCCTTCGCCGGGGGACCGTGACCAATCAGCTGGTGCCGGTGCTGTGCGGGTCGTCCTACAAGAACAAGGGCGTGCAGCCTCTGCTGGACGCGGTGGTGGACTATCTGCCCTCGCCGCTGGACGTGGGGGCCGTCTCGGGCATCGACCCGAAGACCGAGGAGCCGGCCACGCGGGAGCCCGACGACCAGGCGCCGTTCTCGGCGCTGGCGTTCAAGATTGCCACCGACCCGTTCGTGGGCAAGCTGGCGTTTTTCCGGGTGTACTCCGGGGTGCTCACCTCGGGCTCGTACGTGTACAACGTGACGAAGGGCCGGCGGGAGCGCATTGGGCGCATCCTGCAGATGCACGCCAACCACCGGGAAGAGATTGAGACGGTGTACACCGGGGACATTGCGGCGGCTGTCGGCCTGAAGGACACCACCACCGGCGACACGCTGTCCGACGACCAGCACCCGGTGCTCCTGGAATCCATGCAGTTTCCGGAGCCCGTCATCTCGGTGGCCATCGAGCCGAAAACCAAGGCGGACCAAGACAAGATGGGCACCGCGCTCAACAAGCTGGCGGAAGAGGATCCCACCTTCCGGATGCACACGGACCAGGAAACCGGGCAGACGATCATCTCCGGGATGGGCGAGCTCCACCTGGAAATTATCGTGGACCGCATGTTGCGCGAGTTCAAAGTGCAGGCCAACGTCGGCAAGCCCCAGGTCGCGTACAAAGAGACCGTGCGCCAATCTGTCGAGGCCGAGGGCAAGTTCATTCGGCAGACGGGCGGCCGCGGCCAATACGGCCACGTGTGGCTCCGGGTGGAGCCGCTGGAGCCGGGCCAGGGGTTCGAGTTCGTCAACAAGATCGTGGGCGGCGTCGTGCCCCGGGAGTACATCCCCGCGGTGGAAGCGGGCGTCCGCGAGGCGATGACCTCCGGCGTGCTGGCGGGCTATCCCACCATTGACCTGCGGGTGACGCTGTTTGACGGCTCGTACCACGAAGTGGACTCGAGCGAAATGGCGTTCAAAATCGCGGGGTCCATGGCGTTCAAAAGTGGCGCGCAAAAAGCCAAGCCCGTGCTGCTGGAGCCCATCATGAGCGTGGAGGTGCTCGTGCCCGACGCCTACATGGGCGACGTCATCGGGGACCTGAACGCCCGGAGGGGCCGCATCGAGGGCATGGAGCCGCGTGCCGGCGGGGTGCAGGCCATTCATGGCTTTGTGCCGCTGGCCGAAATGTTTGGGTATGCGACCGATCTCCGGTCGCGCACTCAGGGGCGTGGGACGTACACCATGCAGTTCGCTCACTACGACGAGGCGCCGCGCCATGTGACGGAGCAGGTGGTGAAGGCGCAGGCGGGGCGATCCACGCGTTAGACCCAAGTTCCGGTACCCGGCCGCTGCTGAAGCTAGGAGTTTGAGGAGGACGGAAGCGAGATGGCGAAGAAGAAGTTTGAGCGGACCAAGCCCCACGTGAACGTGGGGACGATTGGACACGTGGACCACGGCAAGACCACCCTGACGGCGGCCATCACCAAGGTGCTGTCGACCACCGGCAAAGCCGAGTTTGTGGCGTATGACAAAATCGACAAGGCGCCCGAAGAGCGGGAGCGGGGCATCACGATCTCGACGATGCATGTGGAGTACGAGACGGACAAGCGGCACTACGCCCACGTCGACTGCCCCGGCCACGCGGACTACGTGAAGAACATGATCACCGGCGCGGCGCAGATGGACGGCGCCATCCTGGTGGTGTCGGCCGCAGACGGCCCGATGCCCCAGACCCGGGAGCACATCGTGCTGGCCCGCCAGGTGGGCGTGCCCAACATCGTCGTGTTCCTGAACAAGGCCGACATGGTGGACGACCCCGAGCTCATGGAGCTGGTCGAGCTGGAAGTGCGGGAGCTGTTGACCAACTACCAGTTCCCGGGCGATGAGATTCCGCTGATTCCCGGCTCGGCGCTGAAGGCGCTGGAGTGCGGCTGCGGCAAGCGCGAGTGCGAGCACTGCGGACGCATCTGGGCGCTGATGGACGCGGTGGATGAGTACATCCCCACCCCGGAGCGCGACACCGAGAAGCCGTTCCTGATGCCGGTCGAGGACACCCACTCGATTACGGGCCGCGGCACGGTCGTGACCGGCCGGGTGGAGCGGGGCCAGGTGAAGGTCAACGACGAAGTAGAAATCGTGGGATTGGCCGACGCGGCGCGCAAGACCGTCGTGACGGGCGTCGAGATGTTCAAGAAGACGATGGATGTGGCCATGGCGGGCGACAACATCGGCTGCCTCTTGCGCGGGGTGGACAAGGACAACGTGGAGCGGGGCCAGGTGCTGGCCAAGCCGGGCAGCATCAACCCGCACACCAAGTTCGACGCGGAGGTTTACGTGCTGACCAAGGACGAGGGTGGGCGGCACACGCCGTTTCTTCCGGGGTATCGCCCGCAGTTCTACTTTCGGACCACGGACGTGACCGGTGTCGTGCAGCTGCCCGAAGGGGTGGAGCTGGTGATGCCGGGCGACAACGTGAAGATGTCCATCGAGCTCATCTCGCCCATCGCCATGGAGCAGGGCCTGCGCTTCGCCATTCGCGAAGGCGGGCGCACGGTGGGTGCCGGCGTCGTCACCGCCATCAAGCAGTAATCGGGAGGACAGGTAAGATGTCGACCAATCCCCAAGGCCCCATGCGCCCGCCCGTGCGGCCGCCGGCCTCGCCGGCGGCCGTGGCCGCCCGGGCCGCCAAGCCGGCGGTGCCGGCGCAGGCGCAGCAAAAGATTCGCATCCGGCTGAAGGCGTACGACTACGAGGTGCTGGACCAGTCGGCCCAGCGCATCGTGGAGACGGCCAAGCGCAATGGCGCCAGCGTGTCGGGGCCCGTGCCGCTGCCGACGGAGAAGCGCATCTACACGGTGTTGACGGCGCCCAACGGTGAGAAGGACATTCGCGAGCAGTTTGAGCGGCGGGTCCACAAGCGTCTGATTGACATCATGGATCCGAGTCAGAAGACGGTGAATGCCCTGATGCGGCTGGATTTGCCAGCCGGAGTGGACATCGAGATCAAGCTTTAAACGCTGGGTAGGCGGGGGTACTGATGAAAGGGATTTGGGGTCAGAAGCTGGGCATGACCCAGGTGTTTGACGAGGAGGGGCGCTCGGTGCCGGTGACGGTCATCCTGGCCGAGCCGAACCGGGTCGTCATGAAGCGCACCGTGGCCCGCCACGGCTACAGTGCCGTGCAGGTGGGCTTTGGCCACGTCAAGCCCAGGAAGCTCACCCAACCCATCGCCGGAGAGTTTCGGCGCTTGGGCCAAGAGCCGGTCCTCCACCGTCGGGAGCTCAGGCTGCCGGGCGCGGAGGACCTGTCGGAGGGCGATGAAATTCGCGTGGGGGACACGTTTGCGGCCGGCGAGTGGGTGGATGTCACCGGGACGTCGCGCGGCAAGGGCTTTCAGGGCGTGATCAAGCGGTGGGGCTTTCACCGCGGACCGATGACCCACGGGTCGAAGTACCACCGCGGCGTCGGCTCGCTGGGCGCTCGCATGTCGGGCGGCGGCGGCCGGGTGTTCCGGGGCCGCAAGTTGCCGGGACACATGGGCCATGTGCGCGTGACGGTGCAGAAGCTCAAGGTCCAGCGAGTGGACGCGGCGCGCCATCTGCTGCTGGTGCGAGGAGCGGTGCCAGGGCCCAAAGGAGGCTGGGTGATGGTGCGCGCATCGAAAAAGGCGCCCCGCCCGTCGGAAGGGGGGACGCGCTGATGCCACGCGTGACCGTGTACAACCTGGAGGGCGAGGCTGTGGGTGAGCGGGAGCTGTCGGACCACGTGTTTGGCGCGGCTCCCAACGCGTCGCTGCTACATCAGGCGGTGGTGATTTACCTGCAAAACCAGCGCCAGGGCTCGGCGTCCACAAAGACCCGCGCGGTCGTGCGCGGCGGTGGGCGGAAGCCCTGGAAGCAGAAGCACACCGGGCGGGCCCGCCAGGGCAGCATCCGGGCGCCGCACTGGCGCGGCGGGGGCGTGGTGTTTGGCCCCCACCCGCGCGACTGGTCGGTGAAGTTTCCGCAGAAGATGCGGCAAGCCGCCATTCGTCAGGCGCTGTCGGCACGCTTGGCGGCCGGGGAGCTCATGGTGGTGGACAACCTGTCGCTGCCCGCGATTCGGACGAAGTCCGTGGTGGAGTTGCTGCAGCGCCTGCAGGCGGCCGACAACGCGCTGCTGGTCACCGCAGGGAAGAACGACAACTTGAAGTTTTCGGCGCGGAACCTGCCGAAGGTTGCAACCGCGACGGCCAACGCGCTGAACGCGTACACGCTGCTGAAGCATGCACGGGTGGTGTTGGCGGTGGACGCGGTGGACGCCATTGAAGGGGTGTTCGGGGCATGAGAACCGTTCACGACGTGCTGGTGCGTCCAATCATCAGCGAAGCCAGCACGGACGCGCTGCAGCTGAACAAGTACACCTTCGAGGTGGCGGACTGGGCGAACAAGATCCAGATTCGGCAAGCGGTCGAAGAGATTTTCAAGGTGCATGTCGTGAAGGTCAACACGAGCTGGACGCCTGGCAAGGAGCGCCGGCGCGGGCGGGTGACCTACCGCCGCCCGGACCGCAAGAAGGCGATTGTGACGCTCGTGCCCGGCGACACCATCGAGGTGTTTACACAGTAGGAGGGCCGGACGGCCCGAGCCCTGAGACGAGCGGCGATGAAAGGAGGCAGCCATCATGCCCGTGAAGAAGAAGAAACCCACGTCGCCGGGACTCCGGCAGATGACCGTGGCGGACTTCTCGGGGCTCACCAAGAAGGAGCCCGAGAAGTCCCTGACGGAGCCCTTGCCGAAAAAGGCGGGGCGCAATGCGCAGGGCCGCATCGCGGTGCGCCATCGCGGCGGGGGGCATAAGCGCCTCTACCGGCAGATTGACTTCAAGCGCCAGAAGGAGGGCGTGCCGGCGCGCGTAATTGCGCTGGAGTACGACCCCAACCGGAGCGCACGCATCGCCCTCCTGCGCTACGCCGATGGCGAGAAGAGCTACATCCTGGCACCCGTGGGGCTTCAGGTAGGGGACGAAGTCAGCGCCGGGCCGGGGGCCGACATCAAGCCAGGGAACGCGATGCAGCTGGCCGACCTTCCGGTGGGCACGGTCATTCACAACATTGAGCTGGAGCCGGGCCGCGGGGGCGCGATGGTGCGCTCGGCGGGCGTCGGGGCCCAGCTGATGGCGAAAGAGGGCGCCTACGCTTTGCTGCGGCTGCCGTCGGGTGAGTTGCGCCGGGTGCTGGCGCGCTGCCGGGCGACGGTCGGCCAGGTAGGCAATCCCGAGCATGAAAACATCAACCTGGGCAAGGCCGGGCGCAGCCGGCATTTGGGCCGGCGGCCCACGGTGCGCGGGGTGGCGATGAACCCGGTGGACCACCCGCACGGCGGTGGTGAGGGGAAGTCGCCGATTGGGCACAAGCATCCCATGACGCCTTGGGGCAAGCCGGCGCTGGGCGTCAAGACGCGGGCCAAGCACAAGCGCTCGGACCGCCTCATCGTCCGGCGCCGCAAGCAGAAGTAGCGAGGCCGACACGAAAGCCGTGGCGGGGAGTGACGAGTAGTCGTGAGTAGAGCGAGTAGAGGAGGGACCGGATGAGTCGCTCGGTCAAGAAGGGGCCGTTCGTGCAGGCGGCGCTGCTGGCCAAGGTCGAGGCCCTGAATGCGAAGAACGAGAAGCGCGTGATTCGCACCTGGTCCCGGGCATCGACCATCCTGCCCGAGATGGTGGGGCACACGATTGCCGTGCACAATGGCCGGCAGCACGTCCCGGTGTACCTGACGGAAGACATGGTGGGCCACAAGTTGGGGGAATTTGCCCCGACGCGCACCTTCAAGGGCCACGGCGACCGCACCGAGCGGTCCAGTGCCCTCAAGTAAGGCGGGGATAGGCGTGGCGGAACGGTTGGAGAGCGAGGAGACGACGGCGCGGGCGACGGTGCGGCATGTGCGCATCAGCCCTCGCAAGGTGCGCATCGTGGTGGATCTGGTGCGCGGCAAGTCGGTGGCCGATGCGGTGGCGATCTTGCGGCACACCCCCAAGCACGCATCGCGGAGCATCCTGAAGTTAATCGAGAGCGCGGCGGCCAACGCGGAGAACAACCACGCGATGGACCCCCGGAGCCTCTACGTGTCGGAAATCTGGGCGGACGGAGGCCCCACGCTGAAGCGGATGCATCCGCGGTCGCGGGGCCAGGCGTTCCAAATCTTGAAGCGCACCAGTCATATTTCCGTGGTCCTGCGCGAGCGGAGCCGCTAGGGAAAGGGGGTCACCTGTGGGACAGAAGGTTCATCCGAAAGGATTTCGCCTCGGCATCGTGAAGGAGTGGGATTCCCGGTGGTTCGGCACGCGGAAAACCACACCCGACTTGCTGGTGGAGGACCGGGCGATTCGCCAGCACATCAAGACCCGGCACAAGAATGCTGGCATCAGCCGCGTGGAGATTGAGCGCGGCGCGTCGAACCGGCTGCGCGTGACCGTGCACACCGGCAAGCCGGGGATGGTGATTGGCAAGGGCGGCGTGGGCGTCGAGGCGCTGCGCAAGCAGCTGGAGGCGTTGAGCGCCAAGCAGGTCAACCTGAATGTCGTGGAAGTGCGCAACATCGAGACCGACGCACAGCTGGTGGCCGAGAGCGTGGCGACCCAGCTGGAGAAGCGGATTGCGTTTCGGCGGGCCATGCGGCAGTCGCTCCAGCGCGCCATGCGGCAAAACGCCAAGGGCATCAAGATTGCGGTGGCCGGGCGGCTTGGCGGGGCAGACATCGCGCGGCGAGAGTGGCAGTGGGACGGGTCCATTCCGCTGCACACGCTGCGGGCAGACATCGACTACGGCTTCGCCGAGGCGCACACGACGTACGGGATTATTGGCGTGAAAGTGTGGATTTACAAGGGTCAGGTGCTGCCGGGGCAGGTGCGGCGCCGGCCGGCCCCAGACATGGGCAGCGGAGGAGGCGGACGCTAGATGCTGGCACCCAAGCGGACCAAGTTCAGAAAGCAGCACCGGGGAAACCGCCGGGGCAAGGCGCTGCGGGGCAACAAAGTGTCCTTTGGCGAGTATGGGTTGCGCGCGCTGGAAAACGCGTGGATCTCAGACCGCCAGATCGAGGCGGCGCGTGTGGCCATGACGCGGCACGTCCGCCGCGGCGGCCAGGTGTGGATCACCATCTTTCCGGACAAGCCGGTCACGAAGAAGCCGGCGGAAACCCGGATGGGAAGCGGCAAGGGCAACCCGGAGTATTGGGTGGCGGTCGTGAAGCCGGGGCGGATCATGTTCGAGATGGCCGGGGTCAGCGAGGAAACCGCCAAAGAGGCGATGCGGCTCGCGGGCCACAAACTGCCGATTCGCACCGAGTTCGTGGTGCGGCCGGCGCCGGAGGTGGCCGCCGATGAAGCCTAGTGAAGTGCGGGGCTTGTCGGATGCGGAACTGCACGACAAGCTCAAGGAGCTCAAGAGCGAGCTGTTTAACCTGCGCTTTCAGATTGCCACCATGAAGCTTGAGAACCCGATGCGGGTGCGCCAAGTCAAGAAGGACATCGCGCGGGTGCACACGATTCTGACCGAGCGGGCCCAGGGGATTCGGTGAGCGACAGGGAGGTGGCAAGAAACTAGTGGCGCAAGACGAGGCAGCTAAGCCGGCGGCGCCGCGCCCGTACGGGGGCCGCAAGGTGCGGGTGGGGCGCGTGGTGAGCGACAAGATGGACAAGACCGTGGTGGTGGCCGTGGAGCGGCTGACGCCGCATCCCTTGTACAAGCGGCGGATTCGGCGGACGACCCGCCTAAAGGCGCACGACGCCGAGAACGCCTGCCGGGTGGGGGACCAGGTGCGGGTGGTGGAAACCCGGCCGCTGTCGAAAGACAAGCACTGGCGCGTGGTGGAGATTATCTCGCGCGCGGACGACTAGGCTTCGCGGCGGATCAGGACAGGACCATGACAGGGAGAGGAGGGGCGAGGTGATTCAACCGCAAACGCGGCTGGCGGTGGCAGACAACACCGGCGCCAAGGAAATCATGTGCATCCGCGTGTTGGGCGGCTCGTTTCGCCGCTACGGCAACATCGGGGATGTGATCGTCGCGTCGGTGAAGTCCGCCAGCCCGCATGGCATGGTGAAGAAGGGTGACGTGGTGAAGGCCGTGATTGTGCGCACCAAGACGGGGGCGCACCGGACGGACGGCTCACGCATCCGGTTCGATGAGAACGCGGCGGTGATCCTGCGCGATGAGCATGAGCCGCGCGGAACCCGCATCTTTGGCCCCGTGGCGCGCGAACTGCGCGAGCGCGAGTTCATGAAGATTATTTCGTTGGCGCCCGAAGTGCTGTAGGAGGGGTCGTTGTGCGAGTGAAGCGAGGCGACACCGTCCAGGTCATCACCGGCAAAGACCGGGGCAAGCGCGGGAAGATCGTCAAGAGCATTCCGAAAGAAGAGCGGGTCGTGGTGGAGAAAGTCGCGATGATCAAGCGGCACACCAAGGGCCAGGGCATTGTGACGCGGGAGGCGCCGATCCACGTGTCGAACGTGATGATCGTGTGCGGGCACTGCAAGAAGCCGACGCGCGTGGGCATGACGTTCACGGCTGAGGGCAAGAAGCAGCGCACCTGCAAGCGGTGTGGCAAGGAACTGGATTGACCCACCTCGAGCTGCGGCGACGGGTCTGGGGTGACAGGAGGGAATCGGGGACATGGGCGTGGAATCGGCGCTGAAGGCGGCATACGACACGGACGTCACGCCGGCGCTCCAAGAGCGCTTTCACTACAAGAACGCCATGGAGGTGCCGCGCCTGGTGAAGGTGGTCATCAACATGGGCGTCGGGGATGCCATTGGCAACCCGAAGCTGTTGGATGCCGCCGTGGCGGACCTCACCGCCATCACGGGCCAGCGGCCGGTGGTGACGCGGGCGAAGAAGTCGGTGGCGTCGTTCAAGTTGCGCAAAGGCATGGCCATTGGGTGCAAGGTGACACTGCGCGGCCAGCGGATGTACGACTTTGTGGAGCGCTTGTTTTTCACGGCGCTTCCCCGGGTCCGTGACTTTCGGGGCGTGTCGACCGCCGGGCTGGACGGCCGGGGCAACTTCACCTTGGGGTTGAAGGAGCAGCTGATTTTTCCGGAGATCGACTACGACAAGGTGGAGAAGGTGCGGGGCATGGACGTGACGATCGTGACGTCCGCCGCCACCGACGAGGAGGCCGAGGAGCTCTTGCGGCGTCTTGGCATGCCGTTTACCCAGAGCTGAGTGTCCCAGGAGTGAGGGCAAAGGAGGAGCAGCGTGGCGAAAAAGTCCCTGATTGCCAAAGCGAAGCGCACCCCCAAGTA
The DNA here is from genome assembly GCA_021820465.1 of Bacillota bacterium. GTDB lineage: Bacteria > Bacillota > Sulfobacillia > Sulfobacillales > JAIMBI01 > JAJZWV01. The sequence goes on along the minus strand of JAKADP010000034.1, from coordinate 1,183 downwards.
CAAGGTGCGGGGCTATCATCGTTGCCGTTTGTGCGGTCGGCCCCGCGGCTACCTGCGCGACTTCGGGCTGTGTCGGCTGTGCTTTAGGGAGCTGGCCCACCGCGGCGAGATTCCCGGGGTCAGAAAGGCAAGTTGGTGATTGACATGGCAAGACGAGGAACAGTGGTCAACGACCCGATCGCCGACATGCTGACGCGGATTCGGAACGCCAACACGGTGTACCGTGACTACGTCGACGTGCCGTCGTCCCGGGTCAAGAAGGCGGTCGCCCAGATCCTGAAGGCCGAGGGGTTTATCCGCGAAGTGGAGTTGCTGGCTAACGACCACCAGGGGACCCTCCGGCTGTACCTGAAGTACGGGGCCAAGCGCGAGCGGGTGATCACCGGGCTGCGGCGCATCTCGAAGCCGGGCCTCAGGGTGTACGCCCCCCACGATGAGTTGCCGCGCGTGCTGGGCGGCCTCGGGATTGCCGTGGTGTCCACATCGCATGGCATCATGACGGATCGGTCCGCCCGACAGCAGCATGTGGGCGGGGAAGTGCTGGCGTACGTCTGGTAGCAGTGTCCCGGCTGCAGGCGAGCGATTCGGCTGACGGTGGGACGCGGGGACACGGGGACGGACGATGGAAGGAGCAACAACATGTCACGGGTGGGAAAGCTGCCGATCGCCATCCCGGACGGGGTGAGCATCAAGCTGGACGGCCGCACCGTGTCGGTCAGCGGACCGGGCGGCGAGCTGGCCCGCACCCTGAATCCTGAGGTTTCGGTGGTGGTGGAGGCCAACCAGCTGCTGGTGAAGCCGGTGGGCGACCCCGAGGAAAAGCGAGTGCGCTCGCAGTGGGGCCTGTCGCGATCGCTGGTGGCGAACATGGTGCAGGGCGTGTCGACGGGATTCCAAAAGACCCTCGAGCTGTCGGGGGTGGGCTACCGCGCCACGCGCCAGGGCACGGACTTGGTCCTGACGGTGGGCTTTTCGCACCCGGTGCGCATCGCTCCGCCCGCAGGGCTGGAGGTGGAGGTGCCGTCGGCCACGGTGGTTGTGGTCAAGGGGCGCGACAAGGAGGCCGTGGGGGCGCTGGCCGCGCGCATTCGCGCCGTGCGTCCGCCTGAGCCGTACAAGGGCAAGGGCATCCGGTACCAGGGAGAGCATGTCCGCCGCAAGGTGGGCAAGACGGGCAAGAAGT
>JAKADP010000114.1 GCA_021820465.1 Bacillota bacterium | reverse complement strand
TGCTTCCGGACGACTGGCTTGACGCGGTGGACGACGCGGTGGAACAGGGACGACTGAGCCGCGCCGACCGCGAGGGCCTCCTGCGGGCCGATGCCATCGTACGCGCCCAGTTCGCCGGCGCCGCCGTTCATCTCGTGGTAGAGGTGTCAAGTCTAGTTGACCGCCACGACGTGGAGCGGGCGCAGAATCGTGCGCGGGCGCTGGCCATCGCCCTAGGGATAGACGCGGTGCAGCCTTGCGTCGTCGGCCATGCGTTCACCGAAGCCGTTGACGCGCTGGCGGCACGGCCTCCCGCGACCGTGATGATCCTGCTACCGGCGTAGCGCCCGCAAGGCCTCCCGAAACGCTCGAGCTGCGCCGTCAGGCAGCACCGCCACGCCGCGCGTCGACACCGACGCCGCCGCCACGGCCGCCCCCAGGGAGAGCGCATCGGGTACGGCGGCGCCCTGAGCCACGGCCGCAAGCACTCCGCCCAGCAGCGCGTCACCGGCCCCCGTGGCGTTCACCACCTCGTCCTGTGCGGGGGATAGCACCCGGTGCCACCGGCCGGGCGGGTTTCGCCAGCTGAGCCCGCCTGCGCCCCGCGTCACCACGACCCACGCGGGTCCACGCGCCTGTGTGGTCGCGCCCAGCGCCCCATACTCCGCCTCGTTGGGCACCACCAGATCGGGGCCGGCCCGCCATCCCGCCACCAGGGCCGCGCCAGCGGCATCCAGCGCGATGAACCGCACGGCCGGCCGCAGCGCCGTGATCCAGGCAGCCAGCGTGCCAGCCGGCAGGCCGGGGGGCACACTGCCCGACATGGCGACCAGGTCTGGGGGCTCCACGGCCGCCACTAGGCGGTTCAGCAGCGTTTCTGCCTGCCGCGGCCGCACGGACGGCCCCCGGCCGCGCACCTCGCGCCGTCGGGACCCGTCGATCTCCGTGAGGCACACGCGGGTCGCCTCCGCGACGGGCTCTGCGAGCAGCGGGATGCCGCGCTGGGTGAGGCTTCGCTGCACCAAGGCCCCCGTGATGCCGCCGTAAAGCCCCACGGCCGTCACGTCCTCCCCCAGCTCATGCACCACGCGAGCTACGTTGTTCGCCTTCCCGCCGGGCGTGACCTCGGTCCACTCGGCGGTCCGCACCCCCTCGGGACCCCTCTCGGGAGCCAGTCCCATCGTGATGTCCCACGCAGGGTTCAGTCCGACGCACCAAATCACGGGCTCGCCTCCACCGCCAGCGCCACAGCCCCCAACAGGCCCGCGCGCTCCGGCCAGGCGGACAGCTTGACCGCGGGGACGGCCGGCAGGTATTGGGCCCAAAGGTCGAGCCAGCGCGGCAGGTGAGGCACGAGGCGGTGCGCCCATCCCCCGCCCAGCACGAGGCGCTCCACATCCAGGAGAAGGAGCCACTGCCCCACCCACCAGCCCAAGCGCTCGACCCGCTCCACCCAGAGCGCGGCAGGCAGCTCCGCCATGGCCGGCCCCCCGAAGTACTCCTCCAGCGGGGCATGGCCAGACCTAAACCCCAGCTCGCCGGGCTCCCACGCGTAGGCCACCTCGCCTGCCATCTGGTGCGCGCCCTGCCACACGCGGCCGCCGTGGCCAAACGCGAGGGCCACCCCAGTGCCTAGGTTCAGATAGGCGCCATATTGCGCCCCCGACAGGCGGCCCCACCGCATCTCGGCCAGGCAGGCGGCCTTGACGTCGTTCGCCACCTTCACGGGCACGCCGGGAAACGCCGCCTCCAGCGAAGCGCGCGTGAGGGGCGCCTCGGTCCATCCCGGAAAGTTGGGCGCCAGCTCCACGCGGCCGTCGCCACCTTCTACGCCCATCGTCGCGGCGCCGACCGCGACAATCCGGTGCCCCTGCCGCCAAGCGCTGGCCTGGGCCAGCGCCGCTGCCACCAACGCCGCGGCATCTGGATAGTCCCGGGTCTCCAGCCGGGCGGTCGCGACGAGCGCGCCGTCGTGGGGCGAAGCCAACCCCATCAGGGTTTTGGTGCCGCCGCAGTCAAAGGCCAGCACGTACTCAGGCGTGGCGTTCGGGGTCATGCATCACCCTCCACACGCCGGCGCGCCCGGCGGGGTCGCCAACCGCCGTCAGCACGGTGTGCCAGCCGGCTACCAGCGGGGCGGCCTCGCGTCCCGACACGACAAAGTCCACGTCCTGCCACCCCAGCATGCGATACGTCGCACGCCGAAGGAACTTCAGGTGGTCCGCCACCACCACCACGGTTTCGGCGGCTTGGCTGAACTGCCAGCCCACCTCCGCTTCGGCATCGGCCGCGGCGGAGCAGGCAAACTCCAAATCGACCGCATCGGCCCCAATGACGGCCACGTCCAAGGCCAGCGCCTGCAAAGTCCGCACGGCGGTGGGCCCGGTTGTCTCGTAGTTGAGCGGGCGGAGGGTTCCCCCCACCACCACCACCGGAATCCCCGAGTGGGTAAGCTGCACCGCCACGTTGACCGCGTTGGTCACCACGGTGACGCGGCGCTCGGCGGCAACCAGCTGCTCCGCCACCCGCGCGGACGTCGTGCCGCCATTCAGACCTATCACGGCCCCCTCGGGGATGAGCGCCACGGCGGCTTCGGCAATCGCCCGCTTCTCGTCCTCGGCAATGCCCATCTTGTCCTGAAAGCCGCGCTCCACGACCAGGCCCCGCACGGCCACGGCGCCGTGATACCGCTTCCAATCGGAGCCCTCGCGCGCCAGGGCCGCCAAATCTCGTCGCACCGTCACCACTGAGCACCCGAGGCGCGCCGCCAGGTCGGCCACCCCGGCCGTCCCTTCGGACTGCACGAGGCGCACCAGCTGCGCCCGGCGATGATCGACGCGGCGCTGCCGCCGCACTTCGCCATCAGGCATCCAGCTTCACCACCGGTTGAAGATTTTGGGGAGCGTCGGGGTCCTGGCCGCTGGCCATCGCCCACCACCAGGCAAACGCCTGCAGCGGCACCACTACCAGCGGTCCGGCCCACAGGTCGCCCACCCCTGCGGGGTAGCAGAGGCGGCGCACCCTGGGGAGCCCGGCATCCTCGGGCCCCCCTGCGGTCGATGGCGGGCCAATAACCACGACGTGGGGCGTCCGGCGCCTGAGGTCCGCCACCAGCTGGCGGTCATGGACCGCCGTCACTTGCTGTGTCAGCACAAACACGGCGTCGTCTGCCGTCAGCGACCCCCACGGGCCATGGCGGTACTCCAGAGGAACGTACGCATGGACCACCTGGTTAGACATCTCCGTCGCCTTCAGCATCCCTTCCAGCGCAATGCCCCACCGAACCCCGCCGCCAAGCACCACGGCGCGGCGCGGCGCGGGCGCGCCGGACTCCTCCCCCCACCGCACCGCCTGGTCTCTCCACGCGGGCCATGCGCGCTGCAGCGCCGAAGCCAGCCCGGCCCGGAGCCCCGCGGCCCGCGCCATAGCCGCCTGGAGCAGGACCAGCAGGCTCGTGAAGGAGCGCAGCATGACGACCGTGTCATCCTCGGCCGACGGAGCGGCCCACACGGCGTGCGCTCGCGCGGCCAGCTCTCGCTCCGGGTGGCAGGTGGCGGCGACGACATAAGCGCCGTGTGCGACGGCGGCCTCCGCGGCCCAGACCGCTTCGGTGGTGCGGCCGGACCGGGACACAGCCACCAGTGCCTTGATGCCTTTGAGCGCCACCGCCGGCTCGGTGACAATGTCGGCCGCCGGACGCGCCTCGACGGTGAGGCCCAGCCGCTGGCCGATGGCCGCTGCCGTAAGCGCCGCGTAGTACGAGGAGCCGCTTCCGGTGAGCAGCACCGGTCCGCTGGGGAGTGATCCCGCCTGAGATGCCGCGTCGCCCCAGGCCTCCCCTTGCTGCTCGATAAGTGTGCGGGTCCACGCGCCGCGCCCGTGCTGGGCCATGCCGCTCCCTCCTTGCGCCCCGGCGTTCGATGGGGGAACGCCTAGCCCGCCGCTCATATGACCCGGACGGACGGATACGCGCGGCGGCGGGGCAGCGGCGGCATGAGGCCGCCGTGGGCGGCCACAGCCTCGTCCACCAACGCGCGAATCTGGTCTAAGGTCAGGGTGGAAGCCATCAGCGGATCCAGCATGGCTGCCTGATAAATCAAATCCCGATCTTGCCGGCGGTAGCCCTCCACGGTCAGCTGCTCCACGGCAATGGCTTGGGCATTGAGCGCCGCCGCCGCCATTGGCAGGCTCCCAACCGCCATGGGCCGCACCTCACGGCCAAACACCCCGCAGGGCACCTCCACCAGCGCCTCCGCCGGGAGGTTGGCGATGAGGCGCGCGTCTCCGACCGCCCCTACCCTGTTGGGGACGTTGGCGTAGAACCACAGCGGCTCACGGGCCGTGCGCGCCGCCACCAGCCGCGGTGCGTACTCGCCACTGGGCGGCCGCGCGGCCGGCACCTGTCCGGCGGCCAGCGCCTGGCCCAGCGCCTGATAGCGGGCCAGGTGCGCTTGGCTGCGCCGCAGATACTCGCCGACCGGAATGCCCAGTCGCTCGATCTCCCCGGGATGCGTCAGAAACCACGCGACGTATTCGGCGTTGTGCTCCGACGACTCGGTGACAAAGCACCCGACCGCCTCCAGCAGCTCAAAGCGCACCGGGTCCCGGGCAAACACCTCGGGCACGTGGGCCTGCTCGTGGAGCCGCGGGTACAAATCCACCCCCTGGTGGGCCAGCCTCACGAACCAGGCCATGTGGTTGATGCCAGCCGACGTCCAGTCCAGCTCCTCGTACGGAACGCTCAGGTACCCCGCCACGGTCCGCGCCGTTTCCTCCGTGCTGTGGCACAGTCCATAGGCCAGCAGCTCCGGCACGTCTCGGTGCACCGCGTCCATCACCATGGCCATGGGATTGGTGTAGTTGAGCAGGAGCGCGTCGGGCGATGCCTCCGCCAGCGCGCGCGCCACCGCCACACACACGGGCATCGTCCGCAGGGCGCGCAGTATGCCGCCGATGCCCCGCGTGTCTGCGATCGTCTGACGGATGCCGTACCGCGCTGGAATGGCAAAGTCCCGCTCCGTGGCGGCAAACCCCCCCACCTGGATCTCGTTGATGCAGTAGTCCACCTGCTCAAGCGCTCCCTCGGCCTGCACGTCGGCAAACGCCGCCACGCGCCCCTGCCCGCCGCACTGCTCGACGATGCCTTGCACCAGGCGGCGTGCCCGCACCAGCCGGTCGGGATCCGTGTCAATCAGGTGGTAATCCGCGTCGCGCGTGGCGGGCTGCGCCAGCAGATCGCTGACCACCTGATGCGTGAACTGCATGCTGCCCGCACCGACCAATGCAATCCGCATAGGTTCTCCTCTCGTCTAGCGCAACATTCCGCCCGCGCGCTCGCGCCGTGCTGGCCCCCTCAATTCGCACCTCGGAACCCCGAATCCTGCCGAACCCCAAAATCGCCGCCCCCAGGGCGCTGGTGCCGGCCTCTGCGACTCAGCCTCCACCGATGGAGCGGCGAGTAGTTGTGGATCGGGCTGTCGTCGCTGCAGCACCCATGAACCTGGCCAGATACCTCCGCGAGCGAGGTTGCTGGCGGAGTAGGCCTCGCAGGCAAAGAGCTGGTGCGCCAGCACTGAGGGCGTGCCGCCCACAAAGGCTTTGGCGATGAGAGCCTTCATCGTGGATCTCATCGTGGATCTCATCGTGGACCTCATCGTGGAGCTGTGGAAGGCGCCCACGCGGTCGCTGCAGTGAGGTGCGCAAGACTCACCATCTGGGCCCCCGCCGCCGATCCCTCCCTCCGCGGGCCCCCACGAGACCCAGCGCAGCCCGTGG
>JAKADP010000113.1 GCA_021820465.1 Bacillota bacterium | reverse complement strand
CCCGCTGCTAGATGCATGCCGCTCAATGGAGGGCACTCGAAGCGGGCGGCGGGTGTGGATCACCTCACCCAAGAGCCCTCGGCCGCGTGGGAGGGTGCCAATGGCCCGGACATCCGCGTCGGACAGTCCTCGCGTGATGAAGTGCTTGATCCGGTCGTCGGCGTCCAAGATGGCCATGGCGGCATATTGGGCGTGGCAGAGACGCTGAGCCAGCTCCACCACCGCCGGCAGCATGGTGTCGACCGACTTGTGGGCCGCCACGGCCGTGAGGCCGGTCAGCAGCTCCTGCAGGCGGTGCCGCAGCGCCTGGTCGCGCTCCAGCGCCGCCTGCAGGCGCGGTGTGGCTTGCAGCTCGTGCCGCAGGTTGGCCACCAGCCCGCCGTCCACGGAGAGACCGCCGCGCACCACCGTGTCCACGGCTGCCAGCAGATCCGCCGGCGTAGTGGGGAGGCGCACGACGCCGCGGACGCCCCGCTGCAGCCCGGTGAGCACCGAGGGCTCGGTGCCCGGCCGCACCGCCCACAGCAGGCGGGCGGCCGGCCACCGCTGGGCGAGCCGGCGCGCCAGCGAGATTGTGGTGGCCTCGGCAGCCATCACCACCGCGTGGGGGGCGGATTCGTCGTCCAGGCGCCACAGCGTTCGAGCGGGCCCGTGGTAGACCACGGCCAAGCCAGGCAAGGCATCGCCTGGGCCAATGCCCCAGTCAGCGGCATTGTCCTCGGGCTCCCACACGATAGCCACCCGCCACAGGGGATCCACGTCCCATCATCCTCTCGCCCGCTTGCGCGAAGGCACCGCTTGGGTTCAGCGTACCGCAGCGAGGACGGAGAACCAACGTGCACCGAAACGCGCCTGACGGAGAGGATCGCGATCCGGTGCAGGGGGCACCGTGCAGCCAGACCGCCGGAAACAGCCGCGTGGCCGTCCTTCCGGGCGGCGCTAGGGCCACGCGTTTACCCCAAGCACCCACGGGCATCGGCGCCATCGATGTGGTGCGTGCCCCTTTTCGGGTCGGGTTCGGCCGATGGGTGCGCAGATCGTGCTCGAACGTGCCGCGACGACAACGGAGCCGTGTCAAGATTGTGGGGAACGTGCAGAGGCGGCCGACGCCGTGGCTGCGCTCGGTTCATCCAGGATCCGTGAAAGGTGGCTGCCATGACGATGACCAAAGCCCGCAGCATTTCGCCCGAGGACCTTGTCCGCTATCGTGCCGACGTGGCCAGCTTGACACGCACGTACCCTCTGACCCACTCTCCCGCCCGCGTGGACCGGCTCCGGCAATTTTATGAGGAGTGGCTCCACCGCTTGGACGCCTTGTCCCCGGACGATGTTGCCGCGCTGGCCCCGGAGGCCCGGACCGATGCGGTGCTGCTGCGGCTGCACACGCGCGGGGAGTTGCACGCCTTAGACCGGCAAGCCGAAGCCGACGGCGCAGCGTCGCGGTGGGTGCCGTTCCGAGGACGGGTGGACGACCTTGTGGAGCGGCATCGGCGCCGTGAGCCCGTGGACTCCCAAGCGGCGGCGCGCACTCTCACGCACCTCGCTGAGGAGATCGGCCAGGCCGCCGCCATGCCGGATGGCGATGCTGACGTCGTGGACCGCCGGATGGCGGCGGGGATCGTGAGCGAGCTGGCCACGGGCTTGGAGGGCTGGTTCCGGTTTTACCATGGATACGATCCGCTGTTTACGTGGTGGGTGACCGCCCCGTACCGGGACGCCGCCGCAGCGCTCCAGGCTTATAGCCAGCAGCTGGGGCATGAGGGCGACGCCGGCCGCCCCATCGTGGGGCGGCCCATCGGCCGGGCGGCTCTCCTGGCGGGCTTGGCTGATGAGGTGATTCCCTACACGCCGGAGGAGCTGGTGGACATCGCGTGGCAGGAGCTGGCTTGGTGTGAGCGCGAGATGCGGCAGGCGTCCCAAGCCATGGGGTGCGGCGATGACTGGCAGGCGGCCCTGGAGCGGGTGAAAAATCTCTACGCTCCCCCGGGCGGACAGCCGGCGGTCATTGACGCGCTGGCGGCGGAGGGGGTGCAGTTTGCCGAGCAGCACGATCTGGTGACCATTCCCGCGCTGGCGAAGGAGACGTGGCGCACCGCGATGATGAGCCCGGAGCGCCAGCGCATCAACCCGTTCTTTCTGGGGGGCGAGGTGATTCGCATCTCGTATCCCACCGACACCATGTCGTACGCCGAGCGGATGATGAGCATGCGGGGCAACAACCCGTACTTCTCGCGCTCGACGGTGTTCCATGAGCTGCTGCCGGGGCACTACCTGCAGCAGTACATGGCCGCGCGCTGGCGCACGCACCGGCAGCTGTTTCACAACCCATTCTGGGTGGAGGGACTGGCCTTTTACTGGGAGATGCGGTACTGGGACTTGGGCTTCAACACGACCCCGGAGCAGCGCGTGGGCATGCTGTTTTGGCGCATGCACCGCTCGGCGCGCGTCATCTACACGATTGGGTTCCACTTGGGGCAGATGACGCCCGAGGCGTGCGTGGCTTTTCTCACGGACCGGGTGGGCCATGAGCCGGACAACGCCCGCGGGGAAGTGCGGCGGCTGTTTGAAGGGGGATACGGGCCGCTCTACCAGTGCGCATATCTCATTGGCGCGCTGCAGTTTCGGGCCCTGCACCGCGAGATGGTGGCGCACGGGCCGCTCACCGAGCGTCAGTTCCACGACGAGGTGCTGCAGCAGGGGCGCATGCCCATCGAGGTGCTGCGCGCGGTCTTTACCGGCGAGCCCCTGCCCATTCGCCATGAGGCGCGCTGGCGCTTCTACGAGGACATCGCCCCTGACGCATGACGGTGGGGCGCGAGGCGCCCGACGGGCGGAGCGGCTGGCCCAGAGCCGCTCCCTGCCGGACGGGGCCGATAGGCGATTTCAGGCGCGGGAGGAGAGTGGAGTCAGCTCAGACGCGGGTCCTCAGCCATTCGTCGCACAGGCGTGACCGCCCTCCTGGCCGGAGACCGGGCCCGGTCGGACCGGGCTCAGTCTCGCGGGGGGCTAAAGGAAGGCAACGGAAAACAAGCACTATCCGCCCCTTTTTAGAATCCGAGGACCTCTCCCCAGGGCCGGAAGCCGCGCCGGCCATCAGAGGCCGAGGGATGCCACCAGGGCCTCGGGATCGTCTGCGCTCACGATCCACTGGGTGTAACTGCCGTCCCGGAAGGTGACGGCGACGCCGCCCGCGGGATGGTGGTGCACGATGGCAAAGGTGCGCTGGCCGCCGTTCACAAACGTGCCCATGGCAAACACGCCAGGCAGGCGCGAGCCGGGCAACTTCATGCCGTGCACCGCGTGAATGGCGTCATCCAGCACGACCGCGGACACGACGCTGTCCACCGGGGCGTGGAGATCGCCATGGACCCCTTCGACCTTTTCCGCCGCGGAAAGCCTGAGCCACAGGGTGTCGCCTTCTCGAGTCAGGTGGGCCATCGCGCGCCTCCTCAGATGTATCTTGGCTGGCAACCCGTTCGCCGCCCGATCCCGCCATTCCTGCCGGCCCGGCCGGCATCCGGCCCAAGATGTGTAATATTGTGGCACAATTAGAGCGTTGCTGGATCTGCACGGTGGCCAACGTTAAGGGAGGCGCGTCTGCCATGGACCAGGGCATGCCCGAACAGATTGTGTATCACTTTCCCAAGCATGGGCGGATGAGGATTCACGTGGGCGACTACACGCGCGCGCTGGCGAACTTGTTCGAAAGCCAGGGGCAACTCATCACGCGGCTCAAGCAGACCGATCAGCTGGGCAACCTGCGCTACTTCTATCCCGGCGCCCACCACACGCGCTATGAATATCTTCTGCTCCAGTGGTACCTCTTGGACCGCCTGGCGGAGGCGAAAAGCGTGAGCGAGCCCACCCTGGGCCTCGCGGGTGGGGTGAAAGACCTGCCGAAGCTGCAGGGGGCGGGAGCGCCCACCGGGGTGGATGTCCTCCAAACCGCGGTGCTGCTAGCCAACGTCGGACACCTGCCGGAGACGCTGGCCGGGGAGCGCGCCGTCCTGGCCGTGCTGGCTGACGATGCAGACTTGCGCCGGGCGTTTGTGACCGCGCTGGGCGACGCCGCGCAGGCGTTTGGGATAGCGCTCCAGCAGTTTGATCCCTACGGGCTGCATCTGTACCTCGCCTGGCTGTGGCTCCAGCATGTGCACAGCTTTGACGCGGACCCCCAGGTGGTGCGGTACGGGCGCCAGGTGCTGTGGCATCAGCTGGCGCCGGACGGCGATCCCAAGTGGGGGCGGTTCCTCAAGCTGGCCCAGCAGGTGCGCCGCATCGCGTACTTGACGTTGGATACGCTCTATACGCCCGCTCCCTTCTCCATCGAATTTGGCACCTTGGAAGATGACTTGGTCCGAAACCCCGAGGCGTACATGCTGGACACGTCACTCTTTCAACTGGCCCTCCTGGAGCTGAACCAGGTCATGCGCCGGCTGGTGTACCAGTCCCCTCTGGCGCTGCTGTCCATGGCGGCCATCACCCGGGAGCGCGTCATCCGGATCACGAAGGCTCGCGATCAGCTCCTCACGCCAGACGGCTGGCGCGCGGCCATCTATCCGACGCGGGGCTCCAAGCTGGCCGACGTGCTGCACGGCGCCCTGCCGGCGGCAGAAGCCTCCGATGTGGATGACCGCCGGGCGATGGCGCTGGAGCTGCAGCTGGCCGACCGGCGCCCGGCGTGGCGCAATAGCGTCGCCTTGGAGGAGGCTCTGGGGCGACAGGCCGACGGCCGATCCCGCGCGGCGTGCGACTGGGACGCAGGATCCCAATCGCTCGGCATCGCGTTTGCCCCGGTAGCTGGCCTCCCGGACCCTGAGTGGGCCCAGGTGGCGGTGGGATTCTGGCAGGCCGTGCTGCGCCGCGCGACCGATCCGGCCGCCCCGGCGGAAGCCAGCGCGTCCAGTGCGCGCGCCCTCTATCTCTACGCGCTGCGCGCCGCCTTGGGAGATCGCCTGGCGCCGGCCGTGCGGTCCGACCCGCTCGGGGGCCACCCGGAGCCGGTATTTTGGGGGCGGCGCGCCGCAGACGTGGCCCGGCCGCTCCGCCAGTGGGCGGACAGGGCGGCCGACGCCGTCCCCAACTCCGTCGTCCATGAGGTGCGGGTGCTGGCGGACGTATGCGAGCAGCTGCACACGCGCGGTCCGGTCCTGGCGTACGGTGGGCAAACGGTGCTGTATGGCGGAACCGAGGTGCGCGCCGAGCTGGACGGCGTCATTCTGGCGGCCGGGAGCGCGCAGGTCCCCCCCGCGATCGTCTGGGTGGAAGCCAAGCGGAGCGGGGCGTCTCCGGCGCGCGCGCAGCTGGAGCACCGCCTTCGCCACGTCATCGGGCTCCAGGTGATGCACATCGCCGAGGTGGACGGGGGCGCGTGGGCGGAGACGGCGGCCGCCCCCTGACGCACTGCGGGATCCCAACGCGCTCCCGCCCGCGCCGCTCAGGGGCGGCCTGGGGGTGCTCGCCTCATCGGGCCGGGGCAGAAGCGGCGGCTGGAAGTTTCTTGCCTGTGCGGCGGACGACCTCTGTGCTACCCTCCCCTTAATATCTTCGTTAAAGTCATAAGACAACCATAAACTGGAATAGTGCCTCGGCCGCGCTGCTGATCTGGATGGCCCCGACGCGGCCAGGCGCGGACTGGCTCAACTCTTGGGAGCCGTCGCCACAATGGCTTCCCACACGACCCAGAGGAGGTGCGGCCCATGACCCAGCCTGTTGTCGGCATTACCACGTCGCACGTGGCCGACAGTGTTCTTCCCTATGATCGGCTGTCCTCCTCGTATATCTTGGCG
>JAKADP010000112.1 GCA_021820465.1 Bacillota bacterium | reverse complement strand
TGGGACGCGCGTGCCCAGCAGGTCCTTTCTGCGCTAGGCTTCGTCTGACGCGTAGGCGAGCCCACGGGCCCAGTGGCCGGCCACGTGGTCCGCGGTGTGCTGAGCCCGGACAATTCCCGCGGCCCGGTGATACCCGGACCAGGCGGCCTGGTCGGTGAGCAGGGGCGCGAGGGTAGCAGTGAGCGACTCAAGGCTTCCCAGCCCGACCAGACGCCCGAGGCTGCCTTGGGCCAAAAGTTCTGCGGCGGCTTCCGGTGCCGCTACGGCAGTGAGCGGCAATCCCGCCGCGGCCCCCAGCACCAGGTCCACCCCCGTGCCATCCAGCCACTGCGGCGCGTGGAACACGCCGCCGCGGGCCACCTCGGCAAACGCGGCAGCGGACGGCGGCAGGATCGTGACGGGCACCTTCAGGGCCTCAGCCACCCGAGCCACCTCCTGGCTGCGCGCGCCGCCACCCACCATGAGGAGCGAGGCCGGGATATCCTGCTGGCCCAGCGCCGCCAAGCCCTGAACCAGGACCTCGACGCCCTTTAGGCCCGTGGCTTCGCCCCACGTGACCACCCGCGGAAGCATCGCGGCCGGCTCGCTGGGCGTGGCCCACGCCGGCAGGGGCCACGGCAGCGTGATGAGGCGCCGCTGCGGCACGCCAAATTGGGCCGCGAGGTCATCGGCAGTGCCCGTCACCAGGGTGAAGACGGCGTGAAAGTGGGGGTAGAGCACCTCCGCCTGCCGGCGCGGCCGGCGGCTCACATGCTCTCCGCGCCCCGCCAGGTAGGATCCGAGCGGCCAGCGAGCCATCAGCCAGCGGCGCGGCCGGCGGCGGCTGGTGCCCAGCACTTCCAGGACGCGAAACTCGGTGTCCAGGTCTTGCTCCACCATGACCGCGTCAAAATTCGGGAGGGTGCGGCGCATGGCGCCCAGCAGCGCCACGCGCCCGGGCCGGCGCGGGGTGGGGGAGAGCGGCGGGCGCTGCTCCTCAAACGCGGCCGGAGTGTACAGCCGCTCGCCGGTCAGCGGCCAGTGCACGAGGTGGTGCCCCTGGTCCCGCCACACGGCCGCGATGGCGTCAGCCGCCACCCCCGTGTCGCCGGCGGCGTCGGTGCCGCTCACCCACAGAATGTTCACCGCGCCGCGAAGGACTGCCAGGTCTCCCGCAGCCCCTCGGGGAGAGGCACGGCGGGGCGAAAGCCCCAGGCATGAAGTCGGGCGGTGTCAAAGACGCTGGCAAAAATATCGCCGGGGCGCGGCGGCGCCGGCTCCCACACCACGGGGCGGCGGGCGACCGCCGCCAGCGCCTCCCCGAGGGCATTCACCGTGACGCCGACGCCGGTGCCCACATTGAAGACCCAGGCTTCGCTGCTCCCGGGAGGCGGCACGGGGTCCCCCAGCCGGTGCAGCAGGGCGGCAGCCACATCCCGCACGTGAATGTAGTCGCGCACCTGCTCCCCCGAGCCTTCCCGCACCAGCGGGGCGCCGGCCGCCAGCCGCTCGGCAAAGCGGGCCACCACGCCCCCTTCCCCGCTGCTGTCCTGGCCCGGGCCATAAATATTGGCGGGGCGAAAAATGACCAGCTCCATACCGCGGCTCTCGGCAAAGTGGCGGCACCAGGCTTCGCCCGCCCACTTCGACCAGCCGTAGAACGAGAGGGGCGCCAGCGGCGCCGCTTCGCTGAGCGGCAGATGCGGGCCCGGGTCGCCATACACGGCGGCCGATGAGGCAAAGCGAAACTGCCGCGCGTGCACCGCCTCCGCCAGCTCAAGGGCTCCGGCGGTGCCGGCCAGGTTGTCCTCCGCCATGGCCAGGGGGGCCCGCTCTCCATGAGGCACCGAGGCGTCGGCCGCCAGATGCAGCACGACGTCGGCCCGCCCCACGTGAGGAGCCACCCGCTGAGGGTGGCGCACATCCTCCGCGATGAGCGGGACGTCCGGCGGCCAAGGCCCGGCGGGCCCGCGCACCAGCCGGTCCACCACCACCACCTCGTGCCCGAGGGAGCGGGCGGCGTGCACCACGTGCGTGCCGACGAAGCCCGCGCCGCCGGTGACGAGAAGCTTCACGCGGGGGGCCGGTCCCGAAATTCCGCGATGGTGCGCGCGAGCCCGTCCCGCAGCGACACCGTGGGCTCCCAGCCCAAGAGGCGGCGTGCGCGGGTGATGTCGGGGCGGCGCCGCGTGGGATCGTCGGGGGGCAGGGGCTTGCTCACGGTGGTGAGCGGGACGCCCGCCACCTCTGCCACAATCTGGGCAAACTCCAGGATGGTGTGCTCTTCGGGGTTGCCGATGTTAAAAACCAGGCCCCCGAGGTCGGGCAGCGTGGCGGCCCGATAGATGCCGTCCACTTCGTCCGCTACATAGCAGAAGCTGCGTGTCTGGTGCCCATCCCCGTACACGGTGAGGGGCTCGCCTGCCAGTGCCTGCGAGATAAAATTGGGCACCACGCGCCCGTCCTCCGTCTGCATGCGAGGGCCGTAGCAGTTGAAAAAGCGCAGGATGCGGACGTCCAGCTGGTGGCGCCGATGCCACTCCATGGTGAGGGCTTCGGCGAAGCGCTTGCCCTCGTCGTAGCACGCGCGCTCCCCGATGGGGTTGACGCGTCCCCAGTACGTTTCGGGCTGGGGAGAAATCTCGGGGTCCCCGTAAACCTCGGACGTGGACGCCAGCACAAAGCGGGCGTGCAGCGCCTGGGCCAGGGCGAGCCCCTGGAGGGTGCCCAGGGCATTCGCCGTCAAGGTCTCCACCGACAGCCGCCGATAGTGCACGGGGCTTGCCGGGGACGCCATCTGATACACCGTGGCGGCCTCGGCAATCCCGAGACTCTCCGCGCTGAACGGCTCGCTCACATCCTGCTCCACAATGCGGACGCGGTCCGGGTGCAGGAGGTGGCTGGCCAGGTTCGCGCGGGATCCGGTGCAGAAGTTGTCGAGGACGACCACGTTTTGGTTCTCCGCCACCAGCCGATCCACCAGATGGCTGGCAATGAATCCGGCGCCGCCCAAGATCACCGCGGTATCCGGCATGCGAGGCCCCCCTGTCGCCAATATCGCCACGCATTATAGCAGGTTGGCCCTCGCATGCCGGCCTCTGCCGCTCCCGAAGGCTCAGGGGGCACGAGAGCAGGAGTTTGCCCCGCCGCCGCGAACTGCCACCATAGAGACCCGCTCCCACACAGCATGGGAAATGCCCTGTTTCCCCGGCGACCGTGCGATGTCGGCCGTGCTATGAGAGCTTCTCAACGTGTCTCGAAGGAGGTTCCATCCGCATGGCATCGCCCAAGCTGCTCGCAGGCCTGACTATGGCGTCGTCCCTGGCGTGGATGTCGATTTTGCCCGCCACGGCTGTTTTTGCTTCCAGTACCCCGACCGTGACCCCGGGCTCGGTGACGCTCAGTGGCCCCATTCAGCCGACGAACGGCTCGGCCACGTTCACGGCGAGCGCGAGCGACCCGAATGGCACGGCCGAGTACCAGTTCTGGGTGGAGTCGCCCACGGGCCAGTGGACGGACATGCAGAACTACTCGACCAACAACATGTTTACGCTGGCCACTCCATTGGCCGGCGACTACTTGGTCGCGGTCGAGGTCTTAGACCAGGCGCAGGTGGCCGCCGGCGACTGGAGCCGGGCGCAGACCACGCTGCCCGACGGCGTGTTCAACGGCTCGACCCTGTCCGTGATGTCCAACGCCAGTGGCGAGGTGGCCCAGGGCCAAACCGTCACCCTGACGGCGACCGCCGCCAACGTGTTCAGCCCGCTGTATCAGTTCTGGTACCAAGAGCCGGACGGCACCTGGGTGCAGAGCGGCAACTACCAGAGCAGCAACACGTTCACCTTTACCGCGAGCCAGGCCGGCACCTACAAGTACGTGGCCTACGTCAAGAGCCCGCTCGCGGCCAACAACCCGCATGGGGCGCTC
Source organism: Bacillota bacterium (assembly GCA_021820465.1). GTDB lineage: Bacteria > Bacillota > Sulfobacillia > Sulfobacillales > JAIMBI01 > JAJZWV01. The sequence goes on along the minus strand of JAKADP010000112.1, from coordinate 1,901 downwards.
GAGAGCAACGTGGGCACGCAGGTGGCGTACGGCACCGCGACCCAGGTGGTGGTGAGCCCCGCGACGCAGACGGTCGTCGCCGATGGCGTGGCGCAGGGCCAAGTCACCTACACCGTGGAGGACAGCCACGGCAACCGCGTCGCCAACTTCACGGGAACGCTGGCCCTCAGCAATACGGGTGGGCTGCGCACTCCCGGGGGCGGCAGTCTCATTGCCAGCGAGGCTACCGTGGCGGATGGGCAGGCGACGGTGGCGTTCATCGTGCCCTCGGCTGACGGCGGCAGCTCAGTGTCCCTGGTAGCCGGCAATCTCACCACAGCCGTCGGCAGCGCTGGGGGCGTCTCGGGCCAAAGTGTGGTGGCCAACGTCAGCTACTCCAGCGCGACGGCGACGGTGAGGGCGGATGCGCCCGCCGCCACGGGCTTGTCCCTCACCAGCAACGTGTCCGGGCTGGCCAACAACGCGATGAACACGGCCATGATCACCGCCGGGGTGGTGGACCAGGCGGGAGACGCCTACACGCCCGCGGCCAAGATCTACTACGCGGAGCTGACGCTCACGGGCCCGGGGTCGTTCAGCGCCACCAGCCTCGTGACGAGCGATGTGGTGCCGCTGGATCCCACCGACGCCGGACGCTACACCGTGCCGGTTTATACGGCGCTGAACGGCTCGGGTGCCGTCACCGTGAGCGCCGCGCCAGTGTCCGGCGACCCCTTGACCGCCGCCAGCCCCGTCTCCATCAGCCTGTACGAGGCCGGGGTGCCGGCGAAGCTGGCCATCTCGTCCAGCATGGGGGTCTCAGCCAATGGGCTCACCTACACGACGTACACCGTGCAGGTGGAAGACGCCGCCGGCAACGTGATTTCCACCGGAAGTGGCTCGGGGATCAACGGCAGCTCCCTTGCGGTGAGCGCCAATTCGGGCAACCTGGAGCTCTCGAGCGGAGCCAGTCCGACGGCGACCGCGACCAGCTCAGCGCTGGCCAGCATCCCCATCACGAACGGCGTGGGCCAGTTTACCGTGGAAAACACGACGTATCAGAGCAGCCCGACCACCCTGACGGTGACCGACACCAACGCCACCATCGCGTCCGCTGCGGTTCGCTACACGTATATGGTGGGGGCGCCCGGGTACGCGACGGTGACGCCGTCGTCGAGCAGCGTACAAAGCATCAACGTGCTGCGCGGCCAGCACGAGGTCATCCAGGCTCAGCTGACGGACGTCAACGGCAATCCTGTGGCCGAGGCCGGCCAGCCCATCTGGTTCACGCTGGGACCCGAGAGTGGCGAGCTGGCCCTGCCCAACGGGGCGGCCACGGCGGGTGATACCTATGAGGGGTTCACTAACGCAGCCGGGGTGGCGACCATCACGGCGACGGTTCCCCAGACCGCGCCCCTCGACGTTGCGGGAGATGGACAGCCGTTGGACGTGTCTGGCCGTCTCGGGGCCATCGCCAACAACACCGCCGTGAGCCCCGGGTATTACCCGGTGGACCCGTCGAACTACACGACCACCCTGAGCACAACGCTCGCAGGCGGGCGGGTGGCCGCTGGCACGACCCTGCCCACGGCGACGGTCGTCGGGTTGAACAGCCTGGGGGCACCCGTGGGAAGCTACGGCTTCGACTTCATTGACGTGACCTCGTCGAACCCCAGCGTGCTCAGCGTGGGCGGGGGAGCCCAGGCACAAGTCGTGTTAAACGCGACCGGCACGGCCACGGTGCCGGGCATCACCGCGGAGGCCACCGGCACGGCCACCATCACCTTCACCGATGCGTCTGAGCCGAACGCCCAGCCTGTGAGCGTGACGTACACCGTGGTGCCGGGATCGGCGACCGTGTTTCCCCTGATTGAGCAGGGCGGCCACGTGCTGTCCGGCACCAACCTGGTCAGCGTGCCCGC
>JAKADP010000033.1 GCA_021820465.1 Bacillota bacterium | reverse complement strand
CCATGGTCGAGCCCTCCGCCGGCGCCCCGGTGGAGCCGCCCGCCATCGCTTACTACGGCACGGCGTGGCCCAACACGCGGGTGGATGTGACCGACACCTTCGAGCAGAAGCTCCAGGCGATGTGGGCCCATGCCAGCCAGTTTGGCGAGCCCGCCCGGCAGGTGTTGGGATACTACCTGCGGGTGCGGGCGGCCGAGTACGGGGCCGAGGCGGGCGTGGAACTGGCCGAGGTGTTCAAAGTCTTATCGGTATGGCACCTGCATTTCTATCCTGACGCATGGCAGAGCTAGGCCCAGGGAAAGTAGGGAGAAGGCACGGGCCCATCATGGCGATGGGACCCGCCGGCCTGCCTTGCATGCGCGGTGGGCGTCCTCGGGCTGCCAGGGTGGGCAGAACCTTCTGCCTTTTGGGTGGCGCCTCTAGCCACTGATGGCCCCAAGTGGCGCTGTGGGGCCGTTTTGCGGCCCGGCCCGCTCGGGCGTGGCGCAGGGGTCGCTTGTCATGGGACAAGCCAAAGAGGTAAGGTGACTCCTAAGGTGAAGGTGGCGCAGGCGTGCGACGTGCCGCGCTCAATAGCTGCGGAGGCGGCATGACCCGCTGGTTGGGAACGATACGTCGCAACCCCACGGTATAGGTGCGTGGGGCGTTCCTTGTGCGACCAGCCGCTTGCGGCCGCTGGGCGAACCTGTCAGCCGTCGCTCGGGCGTCGTGGGGCTTGGACTGGGAACCCGTAAGGAGGCATCGGTGTGGCCGAGTCATTTGATTTAGTGGTGCTGGGCGGGGGTTTGGGCGGATACGTCGCGGCGATTCGGGCCGCGCAGCTGGGGTATAAGACCGCGCTGGTGGAGCGGGACAAGGTGGGCGGCACCTGTCTTCATCGCGGGTGCATTCCCACGAAGGCGCTTTTGCACACGGCCGACGTGGTCAACCAGCTGCACGAAATCGGGGAGCTGGGCATCAAGCTGAAGAAGGACGCGTTCTCCCTGGATTACCCCGCAGCCATGAAGCGCAAGGACAAAATCGTCACCCAGCTGTGGCGCGGCGTCGAGTTCCTCATGAAGAAGAACCACATCACGGTCTACAAGGGCACCGGCCGGCTCACCAGCGCCACCCAGGTGGTGGTGGAGGGCGAGAAGGGTCAGGAGACGCTCTCCGGCAAGGACGTGCTGGTGGCGGTCGGATCCGAGCCTCGCCCCCTGCCCAACGTGCCATTTGATGGCCAGCGTGTGCTGTCGTCGGATCACGTGCTGGACCGGGACAAGGTGCCCGCGTCCGTGCTCATCGTGGGCGGGGGCGCCATCGGGGTCGAGTTTGCCTCGATGTACCGGGATTTCGGCAGCGAAGTGACCCTGGTGGAGATGCTGCCCCACGTCCTGCCGCAGGACGACGCCGAGGTAGCGGCCGAGTTGACGCGGCTTATGACCCGCCGGGGCATCCAGATTCACGCGGGCGCCGCCGTCGACGGCATTCAGGTGGGCAAGGATCGCGTCGCCGCCCAGATCAAGCCGAAGGACGGGGCGGCCGTGGCGGTGGAGGCCGAGGTGCTGCTGGTGGCCATTGGCCGCCAGGCGGTGACCACGGGCATTGGGTTGGAGGCGCTGGGCGTCAAGATGAACCGCGGGTTCATCGAGGTGGACGGTGCGTATCGGACCAACGTGCCGCATGTGCTGGCGGCCGGCGATTGCATCGGCGGATATCTCTTGGCCCATGTGGCGGCTCACGAGGGCATGATAGCCGTCGAGGCGCTCCACGGCGACCATCCCGAGGGCTTGAATCCCGCGCGCGTGCCGCGCGTCACCTACTGCCGGCCTGAGGTGGCCAGCGTGGGCGTCACCCAAGAGGAAGCCGAGGCCGCGGGCCATAAGGTCAAGACCGGCACCTTTCCGTTCAAGGCCAATGGCAAGGCGCTCATCCTGCAGGAGAGCGACGGCTTTGTGAAGCTGGTGGCGGATGCCGAGACCGACGCGCTGCTGGGCGCCCACATCATTGGCCCGCACGCCTCGGACCTGATCAACGAAGTGGCGCTGGCCAAGTTCCTGGAAGGCACCGCGTGGGAGATGGGCGAAAGCGTCCACGCCCACCCGACGGTGTCCGAGACGCTCCACGAGGCGGCCCTGGTGCTGCAGGGACACGGGATTCACGTCTAGGACGTCTAGCACGTCCGGGGAAGAAGGGAACAGGATGGCCAAGGCCAAGGGCAAAGCCGCCGCCCAGAAGCACCGGGATGGTGGGCTGGCTACCGAGCAGCTGCACGAGATGTATTACCACATGGCAATGGCTCGCGCCCTCGATGAGCGCTGCTGGGTGATGAACCGGGGCGGGCAGGCACCGTTCGTGATTTCGGGGCAGGGCCACGAGGCAGCCCAGGTGGGCGCCGCCATGGCCTTTGACCCGAGCCAGGACTTTCTCTGTCCCTACTACCGCGATCTGGGCGTGGTGCTGGCCTTTGGCGTGACCGCCCGTGAAGTGATGTGCGGGCTGCTGGCGCGGGCCAACGACCCCAGCTCGGGGGGCCGCCAGATGCCCTCCCACTGGGGGCACGCCGGCCGGCGCATTATCACCGGATCGTCGCCGGTGGCCACGCAGATTCTGCACGCGGCGGGCGTGGCGCTGGCGGCGCGCATCCGGGGTGAGGACACGGTGGCGGCCGCGTTTTTCGGCGAGGGATCGTCCAATCAGGGAGACTTCCATGAGGGATTGAACTTTGCCAGCGTGCATCGGCTCCCCGTCGTCTTCGTCTGCGAGAACAACGGCTACGCCATTTCCGTGCCCCTGTCCAAGCAGATGGCCATCAGCAGCGTGGCGGCGCGGGCGGCCGGCTACGGCATCCCCGGCGTGGAAGTCGACGGCTTGGATCCCCTCGCCGTGTACCAAGCCACCCAGGCGGCGGTTGCGCGCGCCCGGCGGGGAGAGGGGCCGACGCTGCTTGATGTCAAGGTGGTTCGGCTGACCTCGCACTCCAGCGATGACGATCAGCGGTCGTACCGCACCGCCGAGGACTTGGCGGCCGAGCGCGCCCAGGACCCCATCCCCCGGTTTCGGGCGTGGATGGAGTCCCAAGGGATCTGGGATGCTCAACAGGAAAAGAGCCTGGCGGCGCGCATCAAAGGCGAAGTGGAGGATGCCACCGAGTTTGCGCTGGCGTCGCCGGTTCCCGATGCCGCCACGCTCCTGGATCACGTTTACGCGCCCTAGGGGCGCCTTTATAGGCTTTGCGGCTTCTGGTGGGATGCTTGTGGGCAAGGAAGGAGAGTCATCGTGGCCGACGTGTCGGAAGGGCTGACGCCCGAGGTTTTGATGGATATGTACTATCACATGGTGCTGGCACGTGTGCTGGATGATCGCATGTGGGTGATGAATCGCCTGGGGCGCGCTCCCGTCGTCTATTCGTCCAACGGGCATGAGGCCACCCAGGTGGCCAGTGCGTTTGCGCTGGACCGGGGACACGATTGGGTGGTGCCGTATTACCGGGACCTGGCGCTGGTGCTGGCGATGGGGATGACGCCGCGCGATGTGTTCCTGCACCTGATGGGCCGCGCCGACGATCCCAATTCGGGGGGCCGCCAAATGCCGGCCCACTGGGGCTCCGTCGACTTGAAGATTCTCACGACCGGGTCGGTCGTGACGACCCAGATGATGCACGCCGCAGGCATTGCGCTGGCGGCCAAACTCAAGCACGAGCCGACGGTGGCGATGGCCACCTTCGGCGAGGGATCCACGTCCCAGGGAGACTTTCACGAGGCGCTCAACTTTGCGGCGGTGATGAAGCTGCCGGCCATCTTTCTCAATGAGAACAACGGCTACGCCATTTCCGTGCCGGCCAGAAAGCAGATGGCCGTGCCCGACGTGGCGGCGCGGGCCCAGGGCTACGGCATTCCCGGCGTGGTGGTGGATGGCAACGATCCGATCAAAGTGTACGAGGCGGTGAAGGCGGCGGCTGCCCGCGCCCGGGCGGGCGACGGGCCGACGCTCATCGAAGCCAAGACGTATCGGTTTGTTCCGCACTCGAGCGACGACGACGACCGAGCCTATCGGTCGCGCGAAGAAGTGGCTGAGGCCAAGAAGCACGACCCCTTGCTGGTCTTTGAGCAGGAGCTCCGGGATCAGGGCCTGTTGGACGACGCGAAGCACCAAGCCGTGTTGGACCGGGCCAAGGCCGCGGTGGATGACGCCACCGAGTTTGCCGACACCGCCCCGGATCCGGACCCCAGCACGCTGGGTCGGCATGTGTATCACGAAGCGGTACTCTAGTCGCAATCGCAAGCGGGAGGCAGAGCAGTGGCGATGACGTATTTGGAAGCGGTGCGCGAAACCTTGCGGCAGGAGATGCGGCGCGACGCGCGCATCATCATCTACGGTGAGGACGTGGGCGTGCGGGGCGGCGTGTTTCGCGCCACCGAGGGCTTGCAGGAGGAGTTTGGCGAAGACCGGGTCATGGACTCGCCCTTGGCCGAGTCGGCGATTATCGGAACGGCCATCGGCGCCGCGATCAATGGACTGCGGCCGGTGCCGGAGATTCAGTTTGCGGACTTCATCTTTCCGGCCGTGAACCAGATTGTGCAGGAGGCGGCGCGCATTCGGTACCGCTCCAACGGGACGTTTGGAGTGCCGATGGTGATTCGCGCGCCGTACGGCGGAGGCATTCACGGGGCGCTGTACCACTCGCAGTGCATTGAGGCGTTTTTCGCGCATGTGCCGGGCTTGAAAGTGGTGATGCCCGCCACGCCCTACGATGTCAAGGGCTTGCTGGCGTCGTCGATTGAGGACGAGGACCCCGTATTGTTTTTGGAACATAAGGGGGCGTATCGGTCCATTCGCGGTGAGGTGCCCGACGAGCGGTATCTCATTCCCTTGGGAGAAGCCGAGGTGAAGCGGGAAGGCACAGACCTGTCGATCATCTCGTGGGGCATGACGGTGAACTCGTCGCTCAAGGCCGCGGAGAACCTGGCGAAGGAGGGGGTCTCGGTCGAGGTGCTGGACCTGCGCACGATTCGGCCGCTGGACACCGAGGCCATCCTGACGACGGCCAGAAAGACGGGCAAAGTCTTGGTGGTCCACGAGGACAACCTCACCGGCGGCTTTGGGGGCGAGGTGAGCGCACTTATTGCGGAGCATGCGCTGTTTGACCTGGATGCCCCCATTCGGCGCCTGGCGGGGCCCGATGTCCCGGCCATGCCGTACGCACCGAGCCTGGAGCACGCGTTTTTGGTGACGCCGGAAAAGATCGAGGCGGCTGCCCGAGAACTGGCGGAGTTTTAGCAGGGGACTGAATCGAGGAGGCACTATGGCGGAGCAAGTGTTGATGCCCCAACTAGGGGAGAGTGTAACCGAGGGGACCATCGGCCAATGGCTGAAGCACCCGGGAGACCGCGTCGAGAAGTACGAGTCGCTGCTGGAGGTGCTGACCGACAAGGTCAACGCGGAGGTGCCGTCGCCGGCGGCGGGCACCGTGGTGAAGCTTTTGGTCGAAGAAGGCACGACGGTGCCGATCGGGACGCCCATCTGCGAATTGGATACCGGTTCGGGTGAGGGGGCCGTGGCCGCCGACAAGCCGGCAGCCCCAGCCGCCGAGGAGGCCCCGACTCCCGCCCCGACTCCGGCCCCAGCGGCGGCCGCGGCGGCGCCTGCGAGCCGCGACGGCGTGCGATACTCGCCGGCGGTGCGCCGGCTGGCGGCCGAGCACCATGTGGATCCCGCCGAGGTTACCGGCACGGGAGCCGGCGGGCGCGTGACCCGGGACGATGTGCTGAAGTTTGTGGAGGCGGGTGCGAAGGCTCCGGCCCCCGCTCAGGCGCCGGCCCCGGCTGGAGCCCCCGCGGCGCCGGCTCCGGCGGCATCGGTGGCCGCCGGCGCGCCGGCGCAGATTGAGGACGGCGACACCCTGGAGCCGGTGAGTCAGGTGCGGCGCGTCATCGCTGAGCGCATGGTGCGCTCCAAGCAGACCGTTCCGCACGCCTGGCTGATGGTGGAGGCGGACGTCACGGGGCTGGTGGCCCTGCGGGCCCAGCACAAGGACGCGTTCCGTGCGCGCGAAGGGGTGCCGCTCACGTATCTGCCGTTTATGCTGCGGGCAGTGGTCCGGGCCCTAAAGGCTGTGCCCATCATGAACGCGCAGTGGAACGGCAGCGAGATCGTCGTGAAGAAGCGGGTGAACGTCGGCATTGCCGCGGCGACCGAGCGCGGCTTGGTGGTGCCGGTCATTCACGACGCGGACGAGAAAAACGTGATTGGCTTGGCGAAGGCGGCGCAGGACTTGACGCAGCGGGCGCGCAACGGGCGCCTCAAGCTGGAGGACCTCTCGGGCGGCACCTTCACGGTGGACAACACCGGCGCGGTGGGGACGGTGCTGACGTATCCCATTATCAACGCGCCCGAGGTGGGCATCGTGACGATGGAGTCCATCGTCAAGCGCCCGGTTGTGATGCCGGGGGATGCCATCGCCGTGAGATCCATGGTGAACCTGTGCTTGAGCTTCGACCACCGCGTGGTGGACGGGGCGGAGGCTGCCCTCTTTGTCAACACCGTGAAGAAGGAGTTGGAGGCGCTCACGCCATCCAGCAGCATCGACTAGGGCGGCGCAGAGCGGCCCGTGGCGTGGCCGCTCTGCGCCGAGTGATGGCGCGCAGGGGAGGTGTCGATTCGATGGAGGACCAGATGAATCAACCGGTGGCTGTGAGTTGGGACGAGGCCGGGGCGGCCGAGGCGCCCACGCTTCCGACGCTTCCCACGCATCCGTGGCACATTGACCGCAAGGCCCAGCCCGCTCAGGCCAAGTTCCTGCCGCCGTGGCTCAAGGTGAAGTTGTCCAACGGCCCGCATTTTTTGGAGCTCAAGGAGCTGATGCGGACCGCCGAGCTGCACACCGTGTGCGAGGAGGCCAGGTGCCCAAACGTGTACGAGTGCTGGGAGCAGCGCACCGCGACGTTTCTCATTTTGGGGGACACGTGCACCCGCAGCTGCGGCTTCTGCGCGATCAAGACGGGACGGCCCACCTGGTTTGACCAGGGGGAGCCCCAGCGTGTGGCCGACTCGGTTGTGCACATGGGCCTCAAGCACGTCGTGATCACCTCGGTCACGCGTGACGACCTGCTGGACGGGGGCGCCAGCATTTTTGCCGGCTGCGTCGAGGAAATTCGGCGCCGGCTGCCCACGTGCAATGTGGAGCTGCTGATTCCGGACCTCCAGGGGAACTGGGAGGCGCTGGCCCGCATCGTGGCGGCAGGGCCCGACATCTTGAACCACAACACAGAGTCGGTGCCGCGGATGTACAGCTGGGTGCGCCCCAAGGCCAACTTTGATCGCAGCATGGAGCTCTTGGCGCGTGTGAAGCAGCAGAACCCGGCGATGGTGACCAAGTCGGGCATCATGGTGGGCCTGGGGGAGACGCACGAGGAAGTGCTGGACGTGTTTCGTGCCATGCGCGCGCACCAGGTGGACGTGCTGACGGTCGGCCAGTACATGCGCCCCGACCAGAAGCATCTTCCGGTGGAGCGCTACTATACGCCCGAGGAGTTTGCCGTGCTGAAGGAGGAGGCGCTCGCGATGGGCTTTCGCCACGTGGAGTCGGGTCCCCTAGTCCGCAGCTCCTACCATGCCGCGAGCCAGGTGCCCGAGCGCGTCGCGGCGCTGTCCTAGCATGGCGGCGCCAGGGAGGCTCCCGCATCCGGCGTGGGTGATCGATTTGGGTCGCCTGGAATATGGCGCGGCGCTGGAGTGGCAGCGCGAGGTCCATGATGCCGTGGCCGACGGCCAGTGGCCGGACACGCTGCTGCTGGTGGAACACGACCCGGTGTTTACTGTGGGTCGGCACGCCCGCGCCTCGCATGCGAACGTGCTGTGGTCGGACGAGGAGCGCCGCCGCCGCGGCGTCGCACTGTTTGACGTGGACCGGGGCGGCGACGTGACCTACCATGGGCCTGGCCAGCAGGTGGGCTATCCCATTCTGCACTTGGACCGCCATGGCGGGGACTTGCTCGTGTACTTGCGGGAATTGGAGCAGGTTTTCATCAACCTGTTGGCGGACGAGGGAATAGCGGCCGGCCGCGTTCCGCCGCACACCGGGGTGTGGGTGGGCGACGAAAAGCTGGTCGCCATTGGCGTGAAGGCCTCGCAGCGCGTAACCTCCCATGGCTTTGCCTTCAATGTGGACCCGGATCTGGGTCACTTTGCGGGCATCATTCCCTGTGGCATTCAGGACAAGGGGGTCACGTCGCTCGTGCGGCTCACGGGGCGGCCCACGACTCTGGACGAGATGCGGCCGCGGGTGCTGCGCCACTTGGGCGCGGTACTGGGCTTGGTGTGGGAGCCCATCGACGTGGACGCCGCGGCCGCCCGCCTGCGGGCGCGGCTGGCGTCCATGCCGTGAAGCCCCGCCGCCCGCGGCCGGCGCCTCCTCGCTCCGACGAGGACGAGCCCGCACGCGCCGCGGAGGACCCGTACTACGCGATGCTGCTGCAGTGGCTCGCGGACGATGCAGACCGGGGGGACGAAGACGGGTTCGCGCCGGAGGAGACCCTGCGGGCGGAGCGGCGCGAGGGAGGCAGCACATGACCCAGCTGATGCAGGTGGACGTGTTTAGTGGAAGGCCGCTGGGGGGAAACCCGCTGGCGGTGTTTGTGGACCCCCCCGCCCTCCAGGACGATCAATATCAAGCGTGGGCGCGAGAAATGAATCTGTCGGAAAGTATTTTTGTCTGGCCCGAATCCCGAGAGCGGTATCGCGCGCGCATTTTTACCCCCACGCGCGAGTTGGGCTTTGCTGGCCATCCCACGCTGGGCGCCGCCTGGGCCCTGCAGCACACGGGGCGGCTGTGGGGCCGCGCCGCCACCCAGGTAACGGAGTCGGGCGCCGCCCGGGTGTCCTGGGAGCCCGACGGGGCTTTCTGGTTTGAACCCCCCGTGCGTCGGCTGGCCGAGTTGGTGGAGCCGCAGGAAGTCGGCGCGGCGCTGGGCATCCCCACGCTGTGGCTCGAGTCAGGCCTGCCGCCGCAGTCGGCATGGGTGGGGGTGGGCCATTTGGTCGTCCAGCTCCGATCCGACCATGTGAGCACGGTCAAGCCGAATCTGGATCGGCTGACGCGGCTCTTGGACGCACACAACCTGGTTGGCGTCATGGTGTGGAGCTTCACGGCGGCAGCGCGCATCCACGCCCGCGTCTTTGCTCCTGCAGCCGGCGTCATCGAGGATCCGGCTACGGGCAGTGCGGCCGCGGCGCTGGGGGTGATCCTGACCGAGGCGGCCGGCGTCACCGAGCCCACCCGCTATGTGATAAGCCAGGGCACAGAGATGGGGCGACCTTCTGAGGTGTTGCTGGCCGTCAATCACGTGCGCTCGGGGTCGGTGGCGGTCGGTGGCCGTGTGGCCCCGGTGTTTGCCGCCGAGGTAGAGATGGACGGACAGCCCAGTGCGGGGGTCGCGGCCGACGCAGGGAGGAAGACAGGTGGGTGAATCGCTGGTGGAGCAGCCCGACGTGGTGACGGAAGTGTACGCGGTCGTGTCCAACGGCGGCGGGGCGGTGGGTCTGGCGCGGGGACCCGAAGGCCACCAGCTGCCGGGGGGGCGGTTTTTTCTGAGCGAGTCGGCCGAGGCCGCGCTCATGCGCATCATGAAGGAAGCGTACGACGTGGACATTGGGGTGGGGAGCCTCGCGGGCTTGTACCAGCGACCCCAGTCCAGCCGCCTCGCGCTGGTGTTTCGCGCCGAGTTGCTGGCCGGGGACGCAGCGTCCCTGACCTGGGCCAAGCCGGGGGAGTGGCCCACGCCGATGGCTCCAGGTGCGCTGCTGCGCATCAATGACGCCATGCGGTTTGACGGCAAAACCTCGCTGCGCCTGCAGTAGCCCCACCGGGCCGCGCGAAGGCGGCTTCGCGCCATTTGGCTGGTGGTCCGAGCACCATGGTCGCCGTCCCCGGCCGAGAGCCCTATGCTCGGTGGCCCGAGAAGCGTGGAGAAGGCTGGATGGGGTCGGGGCAGTGGGCACCTGCACCTTGGACGGTGGAGCTTTGAACACCGAGGACGGGTTGGCCCGGAGTGTCATGTGCGCGCCTGCGACAAGCCCCATAGGCCGCACCCGCGGATGTCGGCCGCGTAGGAGCACGCGCCGGGGGCGCTCCCCCACCACCAACCTTCGCCCACCACGTGTGGCGGCAGGTGGCCGACCGGCGCGGCCCCTACGCCGGGCGCGCCGGTCATTGGGCGGTCCTGTGCGGTGGATGGGGGATGGGTGACTCAACCGGCTCCCCGCACGTGGATCGTGGTGGAGGCGCTGTTCGGTGAGTGTGTCCGAGGAGGGTCCGAGGGCTTAAGAGCCTCCGGTCCGTGTGAGGCGCGGCATGGGTGTCCCAAGGGGCCGGGGGCTCCAGCACTGAAACCGCCAGCGGGGCAGCGTGGTCCATCCCAGCCGGCTGCAGAAGTAATAGGTCCGGTCGGCCTCCGTCACATGGCGAATATGCTCACACGTGGCGCAGTAATGGCGTGGGTCCAACGGCGCACCCCCTTCACCGTCCATCATAGCGCGCGATGCGGCGCACCAGGCAGCTTGCTAGCGGCCATGGCCTGCTCCGGCCCGGACGGTCATCGGCCCTGAAGTGGACGAGGTGGTCAAGATCGCCGATTAGCATGACATGGTCCCGCTCTACCTCCCCTCAGGGTATAACTGACCGCAGGAAAGCCTGGGAGCAAGTCGGGAGGGGCAGGGCCGTGCGGCTCACCCAAGGCGTTATAATGGCCTATAGGTTTAGCGCCCCATGGGGCGCTGCAAGGGGGAATCGCGATGACGGCGGAGCAAGAGCGGGAGTCTCGGCTGCTGGAGCGCATTCAGCGCGGCGAGCTGGTGGAAGAAGCCGACGAGATGACTCCGGAGTATCGGGATAACCTGATTCATCTCATGCTGATGGAGGCGGACTCCGAGATTGCCGGCGCGTTTGGGTACGTGCCGTGGATCATGAAGGCGCCCACCCCGGCGGAAATGCTAGCCGTGGCCAGCATCACGCGGGACGAGGTGCGCCACGGGCGCGTGGTGTACAAGTTGCTGGAAAACCTGGGCGTGGACGTGGCCGACCGCGTGAAGCAGTTTGACTTTACCCTGCGAGTGGAGGAGAAGGACTTTTTGGGGCAGGCGCGGGCCGGCCAGGATGAGCGGGTCAACATTTTCTACTACCCCATCGACCGCTGGTCGGACTTTGTGCTGTTTAACGTCCTGATGGACCGGGGAGCCGGCCATCAGCTGGAGGACGTGTTGCAGTGCAGCTACGGCCCGTGGAGGCGGGTGATGCAGGGCATCATGAAGGAAGAGAGCATGCACATCGCCCACGGGGACACCTGGCTCAGGCGGCTGGGCCGCGACCCCGCGACGCACGATGAGCTGCAGGAGGGCCTGGAGCGCTGGTGGCCCCGCATCATGAACGTGTTTGGCCGGCCCAAGACCCGGCGCAACGCGATGTACCAGAAGTGGGGCTTGAAGATTCGGGACAATGACGCGGTGCGCCAGGCGTTTGTGGACGACGTGAGCCAGGTGATTGCCGAAGCCAATCTCACGATGCCCACGTGGACACCGGATTGGAACGTTGTGCCCGAAGAAGGTCAGGCGGCGGGTTGATGGCCAGTCCGTCCAAAGTTCGGGTGGTGGATGCGGTGCTCCAGGATCCCCATGTGGCCGAGGTGCTGGCGGATCACGGCATTGTGTTTTGCTCAGGATGCTATGTGCTGCTGACGTCGACGCTGGAGGAAGCAGCGATTTACAATGCGGTGCAAGACGTCCCCGCGTTTCTGCGCCAGATGGCCGATGCCTTGGAGGCCGCAAATTCTGGCGCCGCAGGCCAGGCGCTCCGGTCTTAAGCGAGGTGCCGAGACGCTCCGCCCCTACAATGGGGCGGAGATTTCTGCTCGCTCCACACCTCTAGCTCACACTCCGCCAGCGACGCCAGCCGATTCATGAGCAATCGGCCCAGCGCCGCCCGGGTGTCGAAGTATTTGCAAGCCGAGGCGAACCCGAGGCCCGGCACCTCCCACACCGCCAGCGTGCGCCGGGCGGTGCGGGGGCGAGGTAATGGGCCGGCGCATGGTCGACGTCTTCCCGCTGTCCACGACCGCGCTCGGAATCGGGTCGACCCCCTGCGCGCGCAAGGCCACCAAGCGCCGGCGGCCCCCAGCACGTCATAGCCACCCGCCGGGTCCGGGCGCACGACGACCGGCACCACGGTCCCAAAGCGATCCGGGCTGGCCACCAGGTGCGCCTGCACGGTCGGCGCCATGGCATTCGAGTTCCATGCGGCCGGAAGATTCGTGACCGTACCCGACTGTCTCTGACTGTTGCTCACGGAGATGCCCGGCCATCCCGCCCCGGTGGACGGTTGCCAGCGGACTGCCGTCCCCACCCGACGCCACATCATTCCTGCATCCGCCGCACGGAATCAACCGCAAGCTGAAGGCTTCCGACGGCCGCCTTTGCGGTATACTCCCGGCGCATACAGCGGGGGTGGTGCCGCATGATTCGCAAGCAAATTTATCTGCCGGCAGATGACGATCGCCGGCTTAAGGAAATCGCGCACGCCCGTGGCCAATCGGAAGCCGCGGTGATTCGGGACGCGGTCCGTCGGCGCCTTGACGCAGAAGACGCACGCGACGCCGCGTGGCACCGCCTTGAGAAGCTCCTCGACTCCTTGCCAAGCGCGGGATCTGCCTCCGACAGCTTCCACAGATCCGAGGCGTACGTAGAGAGGCTGGCTAAGTATGACGGGGCTCGTTGACACTAATGTCCTCGTGTACGCCGCCGGCCTTCGGACGGACGCTGAGAAGGAGCGAACGGCGGTTCAGGTCCTGGCTCGCCTGCGGCCGGAAGCATGTCTGTCGCTGCAGGTACTGGCTGAGTTCAGCGCCGTCGTCCTTCGCCATGGCATGGGCGCCGATGTATGCCGGGCAATTGTGGCCGAATACTGGAGGTCCTGAACGGTCCTGCTTCCCTCGGCCGGTACCCTGGACACCGCTCTGGGTGCAGTTCTGGAACACGGCCTGAGCTTTTGGGACGCGATGCTCTGGGCCGTCGCGCAAGAGAATGGGCTCAGGAAGATCTTCACGGATGACGGACCCACAGGGGCGACTATTGGGACGGTGACGTTCCACAACCCGTTTTAGGATTGACGAGCGCGCCCTCAAGGCGGCCCGGCTCGCGAACACGGTCCCGTCGCGCGGGTCACCAGCGGCATGCCGTGCCCGTGGCGCCCACACGCTTTCACATGCCCGCTCCTTGGTGCGGACCAGACAGCCCCCAAGTATCCACTGTGCAGGACAACACCGTCAGCAACCTGCTGCGGCTGACACCGCCTTTGACGCCAGGTCGACGAGCGACCCCCGCGCACCGCGACCACGGGACCGAGGACACCAGCCACCAGCCAGGCCGTGGCCATTGCGTGACGCAGGTCGTGAGTGCGCGTCGTGGCGGCCACCGCACCGGCGGCAGCGCGGCCACAGCACTCTCGGGTGCCTCCGCCGATGGGAAGCTCGTGGCCTCGCGCGGCACTCCTCCGTCGAAAGACGGGGCGGGACTGCAAGACGACGCGCGAGATCGTCCCCGCGGCAGCGACCCGCCCCAACACCTGCGGGCGGGGGGCGTGCGCCTAGGCATCCCGCTCTCGTGCCGGGACTTCCCTGGTCCGGATCTGGGGAAATGTGCGGTGGCGATCTGGGGAAATGGCGTTTCCTGTTGACACCACGAAAAAGCTCGAAACGTTCCCCAAAAAGGCTTGCGGCATCAGAAGCCAGCGCTAGACGCGCCTCAGGCAGGCCCTGGCCGAAGCGCCCACGCGAGCATCAGACGAGACTGTCAAGGGTCTTGTGTAAAATCCCCGGTGGTTATTTCAGGTAGGGGGTCAGGCGGTCCTCAAAGTAGATAACTAACTGCCCCAGGATCTCGCCCCCGTTCGACAGCCGCTTCGTCCACGTCCGCTGGGCTTCTTGGCCCGCCAGGAACAGCATTGTCGTCAGCGCGGCGTCCGTCGGGAACAGCGCCTTGCTCTTGGTCCCCTGGCGCAGCTGGCGGTGGAAGCCCTCGATCCATTGAGAGGATTGGTCGTGTAGATGGTCCGCCGCAACCCCTCGGGATACCGATAAAAGGTCGCCCGTTCGTGCCCGTGGGCTTCCCAGGACCGCACCACCGGGGGATACCGGTCCCGCCAGTCGGGGGCAAAGGTGGCCAGGGCCGCCGCCCCCGCGTCTTCCGTGGGCGCCTGGTAGATGGGCCGCATCGCCGCGGTGAGGGGCGCGTCGTCCTTCCGCGCGGCCTACGCGAGGGAGTTCCGGATCTGGTGGACCACGCACTTCTGCACGTCCGCCTGCGGGAACACCGTGGCAATCGCTTCACTGAACCCGGTGAGGTGGTCCACCGCCACCACCAGGACATCCTGGACGCCGCGGCTCTTGAGCTCACTCAGCACCGTGAGCCAGAATTTCGCCGATTCGTGGGCCCCGATCCACATCCCCAGGACGTCCTTGTAGCCCTCCAGGTCAATGCCCACCACCATGTAGGCGGCTTTATTGACCACCCGGCCGTCCTCCCGGACCTTATAGTGGATGGCGTCTAGGAAAACGACGGGGTAGCAGGCGGCCAGCGGCCGCTGCTGCCATTCCGTGATGCGGGGCAACAGCTTGTCCGTGATGTTGGACACCAGGGCCGGCGAGATCTCCACGCCGTACAGGTCGGCCAGCTGGGCCTGAATGTCCCGCGTCGGTCCCCCGGGCATACAGGGCGATGACTTGGTCCTCAATGCCCACCATCGTGGTCTGGTGGGGCGGCACCACGACGGGCGTGAAGCTGCCGTCGCGGTCCCGGGGGATCTCGAGCGGCACCTCCCCGTATTCCGTGGTGACCTGCTGGGGATACCGGCCGTTCGGCGGTGACCCTCGGATGACCCTCGGAAACACCCGAAGGGGTGAATCCCCGACGGGGGATTCGGGGTGGGTTTGGGGCCCGCCTGGTGCTTGGGGTAGCCCAGGTGCGTCTCCAGCTCGCCGTCCAACATCGCCTGCAGGGTCTCGGCAAAGAGCCCTTTCAAGGCCCGCTGGACGTCTTCGGGGGACCGGAAGTCGTGGGTCGCGATGAAGTCGCGCAGGATCGTGGGTCAACAGGCTCATGGGACGCCTCCTTACGGTAAACTCCAGGATATGGGACCAAGAAGTTTGCACAACCCATGCTACACTCCCCAGCAGACACGGACTTACGCGCAGCACGTGACGTGGATGGCTCGTGGGGCGATTAACTGATGCGGTCCGCTATGTAGTGTATTGCGGATCTGGCGCTTGCGTCATACACTCCTTCGAGGAGGTGAGGCGGTGAAAAGCGTGCGATTGGGCAAGACCCTCGAGCGGGATCTAAGCGTGGCTGCGAAGCGCTTGGGCGTGACCGAGTCTGAGTTTGTCCGCAGTGCGGTCGCGGCGCGCTGTCATGAGGTGTTGGGCGACTCTCTGGCAGAGCGCCTGCAGGACGTCATTGGGGCCATCAACAGCCAGGGCGGCCGTGCGCGAGCGGCGCACACCGTATATGGCGAGTTGTTAGCGGCCGAGCCGCGGCGGCAGGCACATGACACTGATTGACACCGGCCCCTTGGTGGCGCTGCTGGACCGCGGGGAATTGGACCATGGCCGCGTGGTGGAGACACTGCGCACACTCTCCGGGCGCTTGGCCACGACGTGGCCAGTGCTCACGGAGGCCATGTACCTCGTGCATCGTGCCGGAGGATGGCCGGGTCAGCAGCACCTTTGGGAGCTTGTGCTGAGCGAACGGTTGGATATTTTGGACCTCAGCGACGTGTTCCCACGCATGCGCGTGCTTATGGAGAAATACCAAGACACGCCGATGGGTTTGGCCGACGCCTCGCTCGTGGCGGCGGCGGAGCGCACGGGTTGCCATCGCGTGCTGACCCTGGACTCGGATTTTAGGGTGTACCGGATCCACGACCACGTCGCGTTCGACCTCGTCTAACTCCCGGGCTCTCCGGTCGCGGGGCCCGACAGACAAAAGGCATCCGGTGCCTCTGAGCGCACTCCAAATCTCACGGCCGCCGACGCCAAGTGCAGGCGCGGGATCACCACGGGTGACGAGAGCGACAGCACCGCGTACGCCGAATCGGAAAACTCCCCAATCGCGGCCAATGAGACCCAAAGCCGCAGCTTGAGCGATTCGACTTCTTCCGCCATGGCCTGCAGGCCCAACCCGGAGGCTGATGGACGACGGAGCACATGGTGCAGAAAGGCTGGCTCATCCAGCAGATCGCTGCGCCTATTCAGCGGGGCGGGGCGGTGCATCGAGCGTAGCGTGTTGCCCTAACAGCCCTTGTGGCTAAGCTGGATGCGCAGGGGTGGCCCTGTGCGGCTCGGGCCGGACCCGGTTCGGAACCGCGCTGGGGCGCGCTTCTTCTGAGGCTGGCGTGCGCGCCTTGTTCGACTTGCCCTAACCCAGGGGGTTACGTGCGCCCGGCCGCCACGGTCCACACTGGCTGGCCCGACAGTTCGAGTGAATATCCCGCCAGCCGCCCGAGAGACGCTTGCAGGGTGGGATCGGCCAGGGTGGCCAGCAGGCGGTCGACGCCGGGATGGAGCGGAAGCGCCGTCACCCAGTCAAACGGCTGGAGGGTGAGGGGATGAAACGCGAGCCCGTGCACGTCGGCTGTGAGGCGCGGCACCACAGTGAGGTCCGCTTGTCCCTCGGCCACCAAGCGGGCCGCCTCGCCATGGCCCTTACTCACGAGGGCCGTGGCGGGCGGCCCCAGCTGGCGGGCGGCGGCCGTGCGGTCGGCCAGCGCCTGTGTTTCCGCACCCTGGGCGCCGAGCGCTACGGTGCCCTCCCGCCACAGCGATGGCCAGTCCTGGAGCTGCTTGACCTCGCGTGCGGCGAACCCTACCTCGAACGCCGTCGCGCGAACCCCCTGCAGCGGGGTGTCGGTGGGAGCTACGTGAGGCCGGTTGTAGCCATCGGGGTGAAACAGGTGGACGCCCGCGACATGCACGTGGCCCGCGTGCAGCAGGCTCAGCGCTCGTCGGCTGGGCAGGGGCAGCACATCGCACCACCATCCCGGGTGCTGGCGCTCCAAATGCCGTGCCACCAGGGGAAGGGCCGGGTCGCAGCCCGCGATGGTGAGCACCCGGCTTGGCGGGCGGGACTCGGGCAGGGGGTTGAGTGATCCGTCCGCGCCCACCGCCACGTCGGCGAGCACGGACGTGGTGGGATGCAGGACCAGCTGGCCGCCTATCTCCGTCCAGCGAGCGAAGGGGGTGGGGGGGCCGGCCCACGTGCCGCGCGGGGGCATAAACAGCTGCTCGACCGTGGTGCCCAGCGCCAGGGCCAGGGTGACGGCCGTGTCGGCGCGCGGGACATGCCCCCGCTCCATGCTCAGGAGCGACTGCCGGCTGATGCCCGCACGGCGCGCCAGCTCACTGAGCGATAAGCCGCGCTGCATCCGGAGGCGCCGAATGTTGGCGCCGGGCTGGGGCGTCACGGAGCCACCTCCAGTGCCGGGATGTCAAATCCGACGGAGACGGACTGGCTCACACTCGGCGGTACCCCGTCGCCATACGCCTCGACCGGCCAGTCGTCGGTCGCCGCAGCCGGGGGTCTGGGCACGAGGGTGGCGCGCCACCCAAAGCCGGAGACCTCCACGGCCGACACCACCCCGTGAATGACGACCGGGGCCGGTTCGCCCCAGCGCGCTCGCCGCGGGTGAATCCAGCGCCCGGCGTGGGGGCGGTACCCCAACAGCCGCGCGGCCGCCGCGGTGGGCGGCTCTCGCTGCAGCACGGCCGGTGCGCCGGAACCTACGGCCCGGCCCTCCACCAGCAGCAGCACGGCGTCGGCCCATCGCTCCATCTCGCTCCAATCATGGCTGGTCCAGATGACGTGCGCCTGGTGCTGCCGCGCCCACTGCTGAAGATAGGCGAGGCACCGCTGCCGGGTGTCCTGGCCGACGGCCGACAGCGGCTCATCCAGCAGCAGAATGGGCGGCTGGCGGTGCAGTGCTCGGGCTAGGACGGCGCGCTGCGCCTGGCCGCCCGACAGGGTCCGGCCGCGGCGGGACGCCAGGTCCGCGATGTCCAGGGCGGCCAGCAGGTCCGCCATGTCGCGGGCGGGGGCCCGGGGCCGGCTCGCGGCCACCTGCTGGGCGACGGTGAGATGCGGAAACACGCTGGGAGCCTGGGGAACGTATGCCAGTGGGCGGGCCGACGCCGGTTCGCTCAGCAGCGAACGGCGGTCGAGGATCAGAGATCCGGCGGCGGGAGCAAAGCCGGCCACGATCCGGAGCCACGTCGTCTTGCCGGCGCCCGACGGGCCGTAGACTCCCAGTAGCATGCCGGCATCCACCCGAGCCTGAATGGGCTCCCCGGCCAGCCGGGGGTGCCTCACGTCAATGCTCAGCATGGCGGGCCCATCCTGTGGCCAACAGCGGCAGCGGCAGCGCCGACCCGATCAGAACCAGGGCCAGCGCCATCGCGGCCGGGAGGCCAAAGTCCTCGAGCGTGATCCAAATCCCCACCGGCAGGCCCGCGGGGTGGTAGCTCACGACGATGGGGGCTCCAAACGCCCCAATGGCGCGGCTCCACGCCATCGCGGCCCCGATGGCCATGCCGGGGGCCGCCAGCGGCAGATACAGGCGGGTGAGCAGCCGCCAGGCACTCCATCCCAGCGTCGCGGCCGCTTCCACCATGGGGGCGGGCACGGTGCGCATGGCCGTCCACGCGGCCAGGATGAAGTAGGGGGCGGCTTCATAAACCTGGGCCGTCACCAGACCCGCAAACGCATTGGTCCAGGCGAGGTGGGTGGCGGAGTTGGGGCCCAAGAGAAATATCAGGGCCAATCCCAGCACCAGTGGCGGCAGCAGCAGAGGTACGATGAGCAGCGCTTCCGCCCACGCCTGCGCCCGGGCGGAGAGGCGCGTGAGCCACCAGGCCAGTGGCGTGCCCGCCCCGGCGATGATGGCCAGCGCCAGCGCGGCCGACCCCAGGGATGTGCCCAGATAGCGCGCGGTGGGCACCGCCGCCAGGCTCGGGAGGTGAGTCCAGCCTTCGAGCGCCAGCACGGCGGCGGGGGTGGCCAGCAGCCCCACCAACAGGCCGGCCGCCGCCACCGCCCCCGGCCGCGCCCGCCAGGCGCTGCGCCCAGGACGCGCGGTGTCGGGCGCCCTACGACGAGAGCGCACGCTTCACGCTGGCCGGAACCGCCGACGCGGGGCCGACATAGGCCGGAGGACCCCACTCGTAGCCGAGCCGCGTCCAATACGCCCGTGCAGGGCCGGCCAGCGAGTACGCCAAAAACCGGGTGCCCACCTTGGTGTGGGCGCCTGGCGGGATGGTGGCGCACACGCGCAGGGCGTGGCCCGTGACGCGCCCAACGGTGGGGAAGGTCTTGTGCACCTGGCCATACAGCGCTTGGTCGGCGGGATTGGCAAAGTCCAAGGCCGGCGGCAGCGTGACGTACGGCAGGTGGCGCGACTTCGCCTCGGGCAGGAATGCCGAGGCAGCGTCGATGGTCCCCGCCTGCACCTGGGTCACGACCGAGGTTTCTGACAGCACCTGGCGGGGATTGTCGGGCGCCCCCAAGACAGTGGCGGCGGTGCTGGCGGGCAGGTGATAAAGTTTCTGAGCCAGCATCACCATGAGATAAAAGGCTTGGCCCTGCGGGTCGGTGGCCGGATTGGTGCGACCCAGCTTGAAGCCCGGCTGGGCCATGACGCTGAACAGCGACTGAATGGGCTGTCGGCCCTGCGCAATCGCCGCCAGCGCGGGCGCAAACCGGCTCTTCGGGCTATACACCACCACCAGCGGCGCGCTGGCGAAGCAGGCAGCCCAGGTGGGCCGAGCGCCCAAGTCGTCGATGGGCTTGGTGCCGATGCTGTAAAACACGTCCGCCGCAATCGCGTGGGCCGCAATTTCCCGCGCCAGCCCAAAGGATCCCGCACCCCGCCCATGATACGTGATGCGCGTGGCCCGCTGGAACGCCGGGCCCACGCTCAAGTCCATCACCGGGCCAAGCGAGCCGGCATACGCCACGCTCACGGACGCCGTGGGCGCGGCGGCGGGCCCGCCGCACGCCGCCAGCATCAGCAGGGCCCCGCCGCACGCCGCCCACCACCGCTTGCCTACCACGCTGAGACCACCTTATTTTCTTGCCTCGTTCGCTCGACTCGGAGCGCTGTGGGCCAGCGTAAACAGATGCGACGCCTCTGTCAATAAAGATTGACGTCTAGGGATTTGGCTCACTGGCGTTCAGGGGATAATTGCTCTCAAGATGCGGTCCCATAGAGAGTGGGTCTGCCCGTCCCGAGGAGCGGGGGCCGCCTTCGGGCTGGTGGGCGGCCCGCCCGCCCGGCCGCCGCACGTGCCCGCCGGCGCCCTCTTAGGCAGGTGGTGCACCAGAAACACCTCGCGGTAGCTGGTGCAGCAGCCGTTGGCCAGCAGCCCGCTGTGGACGCACACCTGCCGCCACACCACACCCGGCGGCTGGGGAAACGTCTTGACGGGCTGGCCGGCCAGCGCGCCGTGCATGAACGCGGCCCACACAGGGCCCGCGCCGCGGTCCCCGGTGAGCCCCATGGGGGTGTCTTGGTCGTTCCCCGTCCAGGCGACGCCGACAAGCTGGGGGGTGAACCCCACCAGCCAGGCGTCGCGCTGCTGCGACGAGGTGCCGGTTTTGGCATCGGCGGGGCGCGAAAAGATGCGGGTCAGATTGTGCGCCGTCCCCTTGGGGCTCGTGAGCGGCGCCGCAAACAGCTGGTCCACGACGTAGGTGACCGCGGGCGTCAGCACGCGATAGCGCTCAGGGTGGGTGCGCACCAGATACGCTCCGCTCGAGTCCTGCACGGAGATGATGGACCGCGGCGTGATGTGGAACCCGCCGTTGGCCAGCGGCGCCACCGCGCTCGCCATCTCGAGGGGGCTTACGGAACTGGATCCCAGGGCCGTCGTGAGGTTGTTGGCCATCGGGGACGTGATTCCCATTTTCTTGGCCAGGGCAATCACCCGCGGCGGGGTCAGCGCGGCCATCCACTTGAGCGCCACAATGTCGTCGGATTCCGCGATAGCCTGGCGCATGGTGAGCGGCCCCGCAAACACGTGGCCAAAATTGTGCGGGGTGTACACGCCTCCGTGGCCGTTGGGGAAGCTCACGGGCCCCGACACCTTGACGGTGGACGTGGGGTAGCCCGCCGATATGGCCGCGGTGTACAGAAAGTACTTGAACGCCGACCCGGGCTGCCGATATGCGTACACCGCCCGGTTAAAGGTGCTGGTCGCAAAGGCGCGGCCACCCACCATGGCCTCGATGCTGCCGGACGCGGGGTTCAACCCGACGACGGCCCCTTCGGGCTGGGCCGCCCCCTGGTAGGTGCCGGTCACGGGGGGCATGTCATTTGCCATCGCGCGGTTGGCCGCGGCTTGGGCCTGGCGGTTCAGCGTGGTGACGATTTTGTATCCGCCGCCCAAAAACTTTTTGGCGGCCGTGGGGTCAAGCTCCGCTAGCTGCGAGCGCATGAACTGGATGAAGTACGGCGCTGTCGACCCGTCGGGCGGGACGGCCCGCGCCAGCACCACGGGGGTGGCGGCGGCCGCTCGGGCGGCGGCCGGCGTGATGTAGTGCAGAGCCGCCATGCGTGCGAGCACCTGATTCCGGCGCGCGCGCGCGGCGGAGGGGTGGTAGTAGGGATCCAGCGCGGACGGTGCATTGACCAGACCCGCGAGCAAGGCGGCTTCTGGCAGCGTGAGCTGTGCGATGCCGTGTCCAAAGTATGTCTGGCTCGCGGCCTGGACGCCGTAACTCCCCTCCCCGAAGTACACGTCGTTGAGATACATGGTAAGGATTTGGCCTTTCGAGTACTGCATGCCCATCTTCAAGGTGATGGCCAGCTCCTTGAGCTTGCGGGGGATGGTGCGCTGGTCCGAGAGATAGAGATTCTTGGCCAGCTGCTGCGTGAGGGTCGACCCCCCCTGAAGGATGCGGCCGCTGGTGACGTCCACCAACAGCGCACGGGCGATCCCGACCGGGTCCACGCCGGGCTCCTCCCAGTAGGTGTCATCCTCGATAGCGACGATGGCGTTGCGCATCACGGGCGGAATGGCCGCCGACGCCACCGGGATGCGGTTTTCGCTGCCATAGACGAGGGCGATGAGGTGGCCGTGCCGGCTCAGCACCTGGGTGTCGGCGGGAAGTGTCGGGGGTGGCCACATGACGAAGACGCCCGGGGCGCCCATCAGCACGACCGCCAGCAGCAGTACGGGCAGGCTCACGCTGGCACCGGCGTCCGCGAGTCGCTGGGCGGCGCGGCGCAGCCACGAGCCGCGCCGCCTCGGGCCGCGCTCCGAAGGCATCGACACGGTCTCTCCCTCCTCTGCCCGGATCGCCGGCCGACTCATGCGGGCGCTGAAATGGCTGGGGCAGTCGCCGGGTTCTGCCGATAGCGTGCCCGGGTTGGCGGGCGCCCGATGTGCCGCTATAATTTGTCGGGTGTGTGGGCCCCGGCCAGCGCACAATTTGTGATAGTGACGTGGGAGGCACAGCGTGCTGGAGACGCCCGGAAAATTTACCCTTCTGGCCGGGGCGGCCGAAGGGCCGACCCGCTTGAACGCGTTTGACAACGCCTTGCTGGCGGCAGGCATTGGCAACCTGAATCTTGTGCGCATCAGTTCCATCTTGCCGCCGGGCGCCATTGAGGTGCCCGAGCTGGCCGTGCCGGAGGGCGCCCTGACGCCCACGGCGTATGGAACCATCACGTCGGAGGAACCCGGCGTGTCCATTGCGGCCGCCGTGGCGGTGGGCATCGGGGAAGACGGCCACTACGGCGTCATCATGGAGTACTCCGGGCACGGGACGCGCGCCGACGCCGAGCGCATGGTGCGCATCATGGTGGCCGAGGCGTTTGCGACCCGGCGCCGCGAGCTGTCGCGTGTGGTGGTGCGCGCCGTCGACCACCGCGTGGCGGGCATCGGCTGCGCCTTCGCCGCCGTGGCGCTGTGGTACTGAGGGTGGGCGCGGATATTTGGTTCACAGAGCATCAAACGCCCGACGTCACTCTGGGCCTGCGCGTCGCCCACATCCTGTGGCAGGAAGATACCCCGTATCAGCACCTGATGGTGGCGGATACCCCAGCGTATGGGCGGCTCCTGACGCTGGACGGCGCGGTGCAAACCACCGACCGCGACGAATTTTTTTACCATGAGATGATTGCCCACGTGCCGCTGACGATCCACCCCCACCCCCGGCGCGTGGCCGTGGTGGGTGGCGGCGACGGCGGCGTGATTCGTGAAATCCTGCGGCATCCCGATGTTGAGGCGGCGCATCTGGTGGAGATCGACGAGCGGGTGGTGGCGGTGGCGCGCCAGTTCTTCCCCGCGCTGTCCGCCGAGCTGGACAACCCGCGCGCCCACGTGCACCTCGTGGATGGCATTCAGTGGATGCGTGAGCAGGCGAACCAGGCCGACAAGCTGGATGTGGTCATCGTTGACTCGACGGATCCGGTCGGGCCCGCCACCGGGCTGTTTGGTGAGCCGTTCTACCGGACGGTGGCGGAGGCGCTGGCGCCTGACGGCATCTTGGTCGCGCAGACGGAGTCGCCGATGCTGCAGCCGCACCTCATTCGCCAGGCGCAGGCGGCCATGCGGGCCGTCTTTCCCGAGGTGCATCTGTACCTCGCACCCGTGCCCACGTATCCGTCCGGCTGGTGGAGCTTCAGCCTCGGCAGCAAGGGGCCGCGGCCTGCTGACGCGCGGCCCGTGTCGCTGCCGACGCGCTACTGGACTCCCGCCATCCAGCAGGCGGCGTTCGTGCTGCCGCCGTTTGTGTCTCAGCTGCTGCATACCTGAGGGGGGCCGCGCATGCAACTGGTCGTGATGCCCCAGCTGGGGGAATCCGTCTCCGAAGCCACGGTCGGCGCGTGGCTGAAGCGCCCCGGCGAGCACGTCGCGGTCGAGGAGTCTCTGCTGGAAGTGCTTACCGACAAGGTGAACGCGGAAGTGCCGTCCCCGGTGGCGGGCACTGTCGTGCGGTGGCTGGTGCCTGAAGGCGCCACGGTGCCCGTGGGCACCCCTCTGTGCGAGGTGGCCGAGGAGGCGAGCCCGCCCGCGTTCTTTCGGTTGGACCGATTCATGGGCACGCGTCAGGACCCCCGGGGCGCATCCGTGGTCCTGATGGGGCTGCCCATGGACTGGACGGCGTCCTTTCAGCCCGGGTCGCGCTTTGGGCCCACCCGCATTCGGGAAGCTTCGTATGGCTTGGAGACGTACTCGCCCATGCTGGACCGCGACCTTTTGGACTATGCCTTCGGCGACTGGGGCGACCTGGAACTGCCGATGGGCAACGTCCCCGAAAGTTTGGACATGATTCGGGCCGCTGCGCGTGAGCGGCTGGCAGCCGGCCAGCGGGTCGTGGGCTTGGGCGGGGAGCATCTGGTGGCACTTCCTCTGATCGAGGCCGCGCTGGAGCGCTGGCCCAATCTGGCCGTGGTGCACTGGGATGCCCACACGGACCTCCGGGATGAGTACCTGGGGCAGCCTTTGTCGCATGCCACGGTGCTGCGCCGGGTGGCGGAGCGCTGCCAGCCCGGATCGGTCTATCAATTTGGCATCCGGTCCGGCACGCGTGAGGAGTTTGCCTGGGCGCGAGAGCACACCGTGCTCCATCCGCGCGACGTCTGGGCGCCGCTCGCGGAGGCGCTGCCGCTGCTCCGGGGCCGGCCGGTGTATCTCACGCTGGATGTGGACGTCATCGACCCGGCGTATCTCCCGGGAACGGGCACTCCGGAGCCAGGCGGCATTACGCCGGACGAAGCGTTCCGCGCGCTGCATCTGCTTCGCGGCGTCCAGCTGGTGGGGGCCGATGTGGTGGAGACGATGCCTGCGGCAGATGTGTCGCAGCGCACGGCGCTCTTGGCCGCCAAGCTGGTGCGGGAGCTTTTGCTGGTCATGGCGGCTGGCCTCTGACGCTCATCGCCCGTGTCCATCGCGTGCGCGGTCGCTCCGCGCGATCCGTGCGCGGATTACGGGAGATCAATCACCAGGCCATCCGTGGTCAGCGTCAGCCGGTTGGCCTCGCCGGTGATGGACACCCCTTCACCGCGCCACGTGAGGTGCTTGGCCCCTGCGGCAAGGACGGGGAGGTTGGGCACACCCATACACACCACCTCGGCCAAGCCGTCGAAGAGGGCATGCTCGCCCGCGGCGCGCGTGAGGGCCTTCCCTCCCAGCACCTCCAGCTCGAGGTGCTCGCTGGCGACGTGAAGATACCGGGTATGTAGCACCGTGGCGGAATCCAGTTGGAGGCAGTTTGACGGGTCAAAGCCTTCGGCGCGCAGCGGTGTCTGTCCGCGCAGGATAATCCGGTGACCCGGTTCGGATGCCAAGTCTCGGAGTAGCTGTTCGCGGTGCTGTGTTGAGGCGGAGTCGTCCGCTTGAGCCCGCTTCGCGATGTGCTCATGTTCAGCCGCGGTGAACTCCTGGGCGGCCTCCTTCCGGTCGAGCGCCGTGTCCAAGAGCTCGTCCAGACCAGCCGTCGCGTCCACGGCCTGGGCCCAGCCCGGCACTAACTCATCCAGGAGCCTCGCCATCACGGCGCCGATGGCGTAGCAGCGCCGCCTCACCTGTTCCGTTGGGTATCCGTCAGGCGGGAGTTGCACGCGGGAGATGCCCAGCGCTCGGTGCTCCACATACTGAGCCAGGCCTTCGGACAGTTCGGTGCCGCGCTCAAAGGCCACGCAGGCCGCCGGAAGTGCTGTAAACCGGGCGCCACGGCATCGGAGTGCGGTTCGTGCCCACCCACAGCGTGCGTCCGCCTCCAATGAGGTCTCGGCGCGCCGCCACGCTTCCGTCTCGAGGCGGCGCAGCGTCAGCAGGGCAGGATCCGACAGGGGATACAGAAACATGGCACCCACATCTCCCACCCAGCTCGGATAGCGCTCTTGCTGGAATACGTGGAACATCTCGTGGATGCACATCGCGGCCATCTCAGCGGGGGAGCGGCCGGCAAGCGACGGGAGCATGAGAGACGCCGTGGGCACGTCGTCCACCGACGTGGCCGTATTGGCGCGGACGCTTTCATGAAGGCCAGGCACCCTCCAAATGTCCTCCGAGTCCTCGCAGCGGGTGAAGGGCAATGCGGGATGCGGATGGCGTATCAGCCAGGTGTTCTCCCCATCGTAGATAACCGCGGGAATCGTGAGCGGATCAAAGCCCGGCCAGAGCGGCTGCTGAGAAAGAGGCTCCAAAGCCTCCACGAGATCCTTCACTGCCGCAAAGCTCACGCGGTCGTGTCCTTTCCCCGTTCCATGGATAGACGCCCCGTACCTCGGCCGCACGTGCCAATTTTACACCCGTTTTTCTGAGGGGCCCTTTGCCCGCATCGCCCCGCAGGCTTCTCCCAGTGGCGTCGGGCACCTGCCTCGGGGGCATTGCGGACCATCCGCGCGAAGCGCTGCCCCCGCTCCAGGTCAGGGGACGTAAGGCTCCAGCACGGTGCCTTTGGCCCGGCGGCGGGTGGACCACTGCGGCTCTGGGGAGAGCGACGGCACCGTGGCGCCGGGTTGGCGGCTGTC
>JAKADP010000111.1 GCA_021820465.1 Bacillota bacterium | reverse complement strand
GGGAGTCGCCGCCCGACGCAGGCGGTCGTTGACCTGCCCCCGTAGCAAACCGGAACCCTGCAGAAAGCAGCCACGTACTACTACAGAACGGACGGAAGGGACGGAAGGCAATGGAAGGTGTTTTCGGAAGAGAGGCGGTCTGCCGCGCGGCGCGGACGCGACGCCCCCTGCCCAAAGACAGCAAGCGCCCCGTGGTCAACACGGGGCGCTTGGCGGCTGCCGCGCTTAGTGGTGCGAGCGTGGGCTCCCGGGGCCTCCCGGCCCCGCTGGATGGCTCAGCTGCACAAGGTCGGACATCACGCGGTCGACGTTCAGACCGCCCAGGCCCGTGGCGGCGTTGTACCGGGGTGTGACGGCATAGACGCCGTTGTTCCCGAACGCTACGGGAGCCAGGATGCCGGGATCAATCCGGGACAGCGGGTACAGCACGTCGTTGACGTTGCCGAGGCCCGTATGCAGCACGTTGGCCAGGTCAGCCACGTAGCCGGCAAACAGGGGGGCGGCGGCGCTGGTGCCGCCTACGGGGTACGCGATGCCGCCCAGGTAGGCGAAGTAGCCGGGCGTCACGACGGACGCAGGCAGTGAGACATCGGGATTGCCGCGCCCCATGCCTGGCGGCACAAACCCCACCTGGTAGAACGGCGCCGGCTCCACCTGGCTGTACCCGCCCGAGGCCATCATGTTTTCCATCTCGAGGAACGACAGGAGCGTGCTGCGAGGGATTTCCGCGCCGAGGTTGCCCCCCCACATGGCCAACTGGTTGACCTGGCCGTTGGTAACGGCCGCCTCCAGGCCACCCAGCGCAGTGACGTTGCTGCTGCTGGCCGGGTAGCTGGGCTGCGGCGTGGTGTTGCCGAACTGGGCGCCGGAAAACGCACCGCTGTCGCCGGCCGACGCCACCACGGTCATGCCCTCGACGTTGGCCATCTGGGCAATCATGTCCATGGACTGCTCTGCGCCAGGCTCAAACTGCTGGATGACCAAGTCGCCCGCGCCATAGCTGATGCTGAACACGTTGGGCCGCATGGCTGCGGGCTCCATCACGGCGTGCGCGAGCGCACTTCGGATGCTGCCCGCCTCAAACACCTGGATGCTGGCGCCCGGTGAGGCGGTCTCCATCATCTGCAGGTCGAGGGAGAGCTCTCCTTCAATGCCCGGCATGATGCCGGGGCACGACGTGTTGGTGCACGCATTCGGCCCGGTGTACGCTACCGACACCGACGGGGCGGGCAGTCCAAACTGGCTGGCAAACAGATTCACGTCGGCCTGCGAGATGCTCGCGACGTTGCCGGCCGTATAAACCCCCAGTCGTCCCGGACCGGCCTGGCTGACGAGGCGGTTGGCGTGGAGCGCGGTGTTGACCGAGTTGGTGGCCGGGTTCCAGAGACACACGGTGGCGGGGAGCTGGCCCGCCGCGAAACCAAACAGATTCAGCTGGCACGTCGTGACCGACGGACCGACAAACCGAGCGGTCGGCAGCACGACGGTGGCGCTGTGAGTCGCGTCGCCGACCGTGAGCGCCACCTGGGCGCTCTGTGCCTGCGACAGCGAGAAGTCGACCACGAACTGCCCGGCACTGTTGGTCAGCGTACTGTCCACGAAGGACGATGCCCCCACAACCGTCCCGCGCACCGCGGTGATGGCGGCGTTAGGGTCAGGCTGGCCGTCTTCCGTCGCCGTGATGAGGTAGTGCACCGCCAGCCCCGGCATGCGGGGCCCCTTGGTCAGCAGCTGCGCCGTGACCACGAACCCGCCGCTCGACGCCTGCCCCACCCGGCCGCTGGGAGCGGGCTTCATGGCCGCGATTGGCTCGTGGGCGACCGTCAGGGCATGCGCCTTAGAGATTTTGCTCAAGGGGGCCGGGCGGACGGCCGAGGTTGTCAGGCCACCCACGCTCTCAGCTGCGCGGAGCGCGGACGGGATGCCGATGGTGCCGGCGGGAGCCACGAAGCGCCCAGCCTGCGTGCTGGCAAAACGGGTGAGATGGGTGGAGAACAGGTGGTTTACCTGGGCGACCGTGCCCTGCACCGAGAGGACCGGGCCGCTGGCGGTGACCTGAAAGCCCCGCTGGGTCAGATACGCGGTGAGTCGATGCACCGTGGCCGGGTCGGGCCCAAACCGCCGGAGCATCTGCGCCCGCGACAGAAAGTGGTGATAGCTGGCCGTCCCGGGCGTGCTGACGGCGGTGGCATAGTCGGCCAGGCCGGTGGCGTTTCGGGAGGCGAGGAGCAGATCAAAAGTCCAGGGCGAGCTTGGGGCGACGGGGCCGATGGCTCGACTGGACGCCAGCACGGCCGGCGGCACCAGGGCCGCCTTGGCCGGCAGATGGGGCGGTGGGGGCGTGTGGGCGGCGCTGACCCGTGCCGGGGACGCCAGCGACAGCACCGCCAAGAGCCCAGATAGCACGACGCCGGTGCCTGCGCGTAACCAATTGCGATGTTTCACAGGGTGAACCTCCTTCGAAGGCGCCGGAGAGGCGCCCGGTGCGAGAGGACTGCCACCCGCCGGTACCGGTCCCTCTCGGACGGGGGGCGTCGACGGGACTCGTTGGAAGTTCGATGGGTGGGGCGCTAAACCCTTCCTGTTTCCAATACAAAATCTTCCTGTTGCGCTGATGGGTATGGCGGGTGAGGGATGGAGAGGGATGGAGAGGGATGGAGAGGGGAGGCGCCGGGCGCCAGACGTGCGTCGCCTGTGGATCCGCCCGGCCCGGGCGCGCCGGTCCTCGCCGCGCATTCTAACCCCGATGTTGTCCCATACCCTCTTGGGGTCAGGGGGGATGGCCGGTGCGCCAGCGGTGGGAATCCCTATTGCTGGGGCTGCTTGGGGGACTGTTGGCGGGCGGGCTGCTTTGGTGGGTGCGTCCCAGCGCGGGGAATGCGCCGCCGGCCGCCTCGACCCCAGCGTGGCCGGTCGTGCAGATTGTGAAGCGAGCGGACCCGGCTGTCGTCGCCGTGATCAACGAGCAGTGGCAGGGCGGGCGGCTGGGCACCAAAGGACTGGGGTCGGGTGTGGCCGTCACTGCGGCGGGCGACATTGTCACCAATTATCATGTGGTGGCCGGAGCGGCGGCGGTCGTGGTGGTGACCGAGGATGGCCGCCGCTACAAGGCGCGGCTGGTCGGGGTGGACCCCGCCACGGACTTGGCGGTGCTGCAGATAGCGGACCACCACCTCCCGCACCTGCCGCTCGCAAAGTCGAGCCGGGTGCAGCCGGGAGAGTTGGTGGTGGCCATTGGCCAAGCGCTGGGCTTGAGCCACTCGGTGACGGCCGGCATCGTGTCCGCACCGGACCGCACCATGTATCGCGATGGATGGTCCTATCACCTGATTCAGACGGATGCCGCCATTAATCCAGGCAACAGCGGCGGGCCGCTGGTGAATCAGCAGGACCAGGTCATCGGCATCAATTCCAGCAAGATTGCGCGCACGGGCGTCGAAGGGATTGGCTTTTCCATTCCGTCGGACACCGTGCGGTACGTGCTGCAGGAGATCTTGCGCTACGGGTACGTGCGGAGGCCCTGGGTGGGCATCCAAGTGGCGAACCGCGTCAACCAGGGCGGGGGCCTGCTGGTGGTCCGGGTGTATCCCGACAGTCCCGCGGCGCGGGCCGGCATTCGGGCCGGCGACCTCGTGCTCAGAATGGCCGGCCGACCGGTGAAAGACCTGAGAACCATGGTGGCGGTGTTGGAGCACACGGCCATCGGAACGTCGGTGCCGCTGGTGGTGGCGCGAGGCAGTGAGCTCCTGTCCGTCCACGTGCGTCTGTCGGTTCGGCCTAAGGCCAATGCGCCGGCCCTCTGACGACACTGAGGCGAGGCTCGCGCGCGGCGGGGGTCCACGGACTTGACGCCAGTCCCGCATGGGGTTCCACTGGTCCGCGGGAGAACCCGACGGCTTGGCCGCAATCTAGCAGGAGGAGCAGAAGGATGGCGACGCTCATGGTGGGAGGGACCGGCATGCTGTCCGACGCCGCGATTGGACTGGCGCAGGGCCGGGAGATTGTCCACCTCGTGTCCCGCCACCGCGAGCGCTTCGAGGACCTTCGGAGGCGGGCCGGGCCTTGGGGGGCGTTTCTGCGCTGGCACCCCGCCGACTACAGGGATGCGGCGTCCTTTCGGGCGGCCTTAGAAGCCGCATGGTCGGCGGCCCCCTACCACCGTGTGGTTTTGTGGGGGAGTGACCCGGCCGCCTGGGCGGAACTCACCACGACGGTGTCGCACCTGGCGGGCGCGCAGGCGTGGGCACTCTATTTTGTCCGGGGAAGCCAGCATTGGAACGGCCCGCCGCCGTCGGTTCCCCCCACCTGCACTCTCCGGATTGTGATCCTCGGCTTTGTGCTTCAGGGGCCGACACAGGCCCGCTGGCTCACGCACCAGGAGATTAGCCAGGGTGTCTTGGACGCGGTGATAGAGCAAGCTCCGTATCGCGTCGTGGGCACCGTGCACCCCTGGGACCGGCGGCCGGCCTGGTAGCGCCCGGCGGCCAAGTTTGTGAGAAGCGCATGGTGCGGAGACCGAGGGTGGCCATGTGGCGCCCTCGTGAAATCTTGCTGTGAGCCACAGCGGGCGGCTGCGCACGCGCAGGACAGGAGTGGGCGGCCACTGGCGAACCGCGTCAGCCTCAATGCAGGTCCGGGGTGCCGCCTGACCGTTCGGCGGCTCGGGAGGCGCCTTGGAGTCGCACCGCCGCCGACCGCCACGGTGGGCCACTGCGCCGGGATGCGCATGATGGTTCAGTGCTCCATGGCGGGGCACACAGGAAGGGCGGCCTCCCGACTGGAGAGGCCGCCCAACGCCTAGCGCTCCGCCGGACGCCGGATGCGCAGGACGGCCATGAGCCCCCACGCCACCAGCGCGTACACGGCCATGGCAAACAGCGTGTACGCTTCGAATCGCGGCGCATAGGCGGGCGCATAGCCAAACATGCCGTAAAACGGCGCGGCAAACGGCCAGGTGGCCGCGTAGATGGTGTGCACGAACCCGTTGTACGGGTTGGCGCCCAACAGCGCCAGGATGAACCGAAACCCCAGCAGCACCAGCAAGATGCCGGCGAGAATGCGCACTACCCTGACCGCCAGCACGTCTCCGGGTGGCGCATCGGGGGGAGGCGATCCGTCGGGGTACACCGCCACCGGTCGTTGGTCAGCCGTCGATGGTCGTTCCTGGGATTGCTCCGCCATGAGGTCCGCCTCCTTCCAGTGTCCTCAGTCATAAAGTTCGCACTTCACGGGCGGATTCGGCCCTCTCGGGCGTAGTCATGCCCGAACGCCCGGTGGCATACCAGCGGCAGGCGGATTAGAGTGGCCGTGTGGACAGCGAGCAAAGGCCCGCAGGCGTGGCGCCAGACGGCCCCGCCGTCCTGTGGTATGGCTTGGCGGGGCTCTGGGCCGCTGACGCTCTGCTGGCGCTGACACCCCACATGGCGGTGGACCAGATCGACATCGTCCTCATGGGCGGATTTGGCCAGCCCGCCTGGTACATCGCGCTCATCAGCAACACCGTGTACTACTGGCTGTACCACGCACATCTGGCGCCTCTGCTGGTTGCCATCGCGTTCGTCATACAGGCGGCCATCGCCTTGCTGATGGCGCTGGGCCGCCACCGTCGGGCGGGCCGGGCCGCGCTGGCGCTGTCGCTCGGCTGGGCGCTGGTGGTGTGGGTGATGGCCGAGTGGATGGGCAATCTCTGGGTGGGCATGTCGTTTTGGACCGGCGCGCCGGGATCCGCGCTGCTTTATGCGCTGGCGGCGGTGGTTCTGCTGAGGCCGGCCTGGTTCCAAGGCCGCCTGGCCCAGGTGCTGGGCGTTGGGTGGGGGATCGGGGCCCTGCTGCAGGCGGCGCCGGGTTGGTGGGGCGGCAGCGCGCTGTCGACGGCCATGCGCGCCAACTTGGTGGTGACGCCGGCCTCGTGGCGCACGCTGCCCCTCCAGTGGCTGGTTAATCAGGCGGCG
>JAKADP010000032.1 GCA_021820465.1 Bacillota bacterium | reverse complement strand
TGCTCCACCAGAATCGTCGCGCTCTGCAGCGCCTGCTGACCCGCCGCCGCCCCGTTGATGGCGGCGGCCCCGTCCACCACCAGTACGAACGCCACCGGCAGGACCGTCAGGACCACGAGGACCCACAGCGCCGCAAAGCCCCGCCGCCGCATTACGGCGGACTCCCGTACCCGCCGGTGCAAATGAGCCGGCCCGTCGGCGACAGCACGACGTGATCGCACACGGGTACCGAGCCCCCGGGGGGATTGCCGCCGTTGCCGAAGAAGCCGCCCCCGCCCCCACCCCCGCCTGCCGCCACGCTGGGCACCACGACCGTCCGCGTCGCTCCCAGATGCACCGGTCCCAGCGGGACGGGCACCGCGAAGGCCAGACTCACCGTCCCCGAGCCTTGGCTCACGTTCGCACTAATCACCGGCGTGAAGGCGGAGGGCGCATGAAACGCCCTCCGCGCCATCTGCACCGCCTGCGCCGGCGACCCCCCGGCCGCGAGGACCGCAGCCCCCGCCCCGGCCGCGGCGTCCCCGGTTAGCTTCCAAGCCGCCACCTGGACCCCGGCCAAGAGCGCGAACGTCGCCACCAGCAGCACGGGCAGGACCACCGCCGCCTCAATGAGGGCCTGGCCGCCCCGCTGCCTACGGGATCGCATTCAAGTTCGACACGATGGACCCGTAGGCGGTCACGATCGCGTTGCGGAGCGCCTCAATGGGGAGAATCAGAGCCAGCACCACGATGATGATCCAGATGCCGTTCTCGATGAACACGTTGCCGTCACGGGTCTTGAGCCGTCCGATCCCGATCCGCCGAATCCACCGCCACACTTCCATCACCAGGGCCAACATCCCAGCCTCCTTCGCACGATGCCCGTGGCTGGCCCATCCTAGGTTGGTGAGTCCCCGGGGCCAGCGGGACGCAGGGGGCGGCATCTTCACCCCGGTCATGCATCCCGGCTCAGCATGCAGCGGCCTAGGGCCACCTCTCCTGTCGCCCTTTGGGAGCCACCGCACAATTCGACAGCAGAGGGCGGAGACAAACGGCCGCATGCCGGGCCGGCGAAGGGGGTCTCCAGCAATCGACAACACTACAGAACTTCGGAACGCCGCGGTGCCTCCGCCCGACGCCAGCGTGGCGGGTGCCCGAGAAGTGTGCCCGTCAATCCCCCACACCGGAGCGAGCCCGCGTGCCCGAGGCGGACCGTGGCCCAGACGATGGCGGCTCACGGGGGCGATCCCGCGGCCAAGGGATGCTAGGACACCCGCGTGCACGCCGTGCGGACGGATGGGGGCTGGCGCCCAGCGAGCCCAGCGGCTCAGCTGCATCCCGAGCACGGGGATGCAGCAGGCGGCCTCACGCCCTGCGTCTCTCTCACGGCTCCAGCGCGCAGACGCAAGCGGAACGGTCCCTGGGGCGAGACGGAGACCCGTCAGGCAGAGTGCTGGTAGCGCGCGCCCCGGCGCTGCCCACTTTGCACGACCAGGCCGCGTGCCAAGAGTTCGTGGATGGTCCGGGTCCACGCCGCCTCCGACAGGCCCGTCTCCGCGAGAATCTCGCTCCTGCTGAGCGGCCGCCCCGCCGCTTGCAGGCAGTCCAGGACCGACCCAGCCAGGTCGCTGCTTTCGGACGAGGCACGGGGGGCCGCCTCCTCATCGGGGGCCTCCCGCTCTGCTGGGGAGGGCAACGCGCCCGCAGGGACCTCCCGGTCGCGCACGACCGACACCACCCGGGCCCCGGCCACCCATTGGTAGCGCTCGGGCACGCAGGTCATCACGATGACCTGCGTACTGCGGTCCAGGTCGTGCAGCACCGCCCCCAGCTTCTCCAGCCGGTCCGGGTCCGAGTAGCCGAAGGCGTCGTCCAAGATGAGCGGCACGCCCTCCCCGTGCAGGCCGGCCAACTGTGCGCAGGCCGCCCGCGCCAGAATGGCCATCTGCTCCTGGGCTCCCGTCGACAGCAGGTCCACCTCGAGCGGCGTGCCATTGTCCACGCGAGCGGCGACAGCCAACTCGTCGTCCAGCTCCACCTGGAAGCCCGGTCCAAACACCGTCCGCCCGTACCGCTCCAGCGCCTCCTGGTACGGCTTGCGGTACGCCACCATCGCCGCGTCCCTCTCCTGCGCCACCATGTCCCACAGCAGCCGCACCGCGTCGGCCTGCAGCCGGACCCGGCCCAGCCCTGCCTTGGCCTGCTCTAGCTCATGGGACGCTTCGGCCAAGCGCTCGTCCAGGCCCAGGGCGCCCAGCGCCTCCAGGCTGCCGTGGATCCGCTGGTAGCGCTGCTCCGCTTCGTGAATGCGCCGGTCGGCGTCGGCCGCCGCCTCCCTCGCGTTAGCCGCCTGGAGCCGCACGGCCTCCGGGTTGAGCCGCGACAGCTGGTCCCGCTCGCGCGCCAGCAGGCTTTGCGCCTCGGTGATCTGGTGCGCCGCCTGGCTCACCGCATGTTCAAGCGCCTCATCCGACTGTGCGGCGCGGTCCGCCAACAGCCGGGCCGCCATTTGATCACGCTGCCGCTGCTGTTCCTCCAGCCGGGCCTGCGCCGCCGCGCGCTCGGGAATCGCCGTTTGCAGCAACGCCTCGGCGTCGCTGAGCTCGCTGGCCAGTGCGGCTTCCTGCTCACGCTGACGCTTCAGGACAGCCTCGGCCTCGCCGAGGCTGTCCTGAGCCTCCTCCTCCGTCGCCGGCAGAGGCCTCTTGGCTTCTCGCTCGCGCAGGAGACTGTCGATGCGGTCGGCCAGCACGGCCGCGCGCCGCCCGATCCCGTCGGGCGCCTCGCCGCCAAGGCGCGCCATCTCGGCCTGCACGCGCGCCAGCTCCTCGCGAGCCACTCCCGCACGGCTGACACGGTCCCGCAGGGTGGCGAGGGAGTCCGCACCCGCTTCGCGCAGACAGGCGGCCAGTGCCTCCTCCGCCACCTGCTGGGCGCGC
Source organism: Bacillota bacterium (assembly GCA_021820465.1). Lineage (GTDB taxonomy): Bacteria > Bacillota > Sulfobacillia > Sulfobacillales > JAIMBI01 > JAJZWV01. The sequence continues at coordinate 23,940 of JAKADP010000032.1, read as the reverse complement.
GCCTCCTGAGCCGCGTCCACGCCACTGATGACCCGCAATCTGAGCGGTCCATACTGGATGTCCACACGCTCCTGGACCCATTCCTTGGCGCCTCCGGCCTCGACGGGGATCGGCTGGCCTCCCACCAGCACCTCCAGGGCCTCGGTGGCGCCCAGCTGCACCCGCGGCAACTTGGCCGACGCCCGGGCGCGTGCGGCGGTCAGCCTCTCCGCGCGGCGCTCGGCCTCTTGCAGCTGGGCCGGGAGCATCTCGCTGCGGGCCGCGTCCGGCGCCAGTTGGGTCGCGCGCTTTTCCAGCTCGCCGATGCGCTCCATCCGCCCCAACAGCTCCTCGTGCTCCCGCCGGGCGGCGAGCAGCAACAGGTCGGCGTTGGCTGCGGCCCAAGAAGCCTCCGCGCCGATGCGCACCTGCCTCTCCACCTCGAGGCGCTCGGACACTTCGCGCGAGCGGTCCTCAAGCTGCCGCGTCTGAGCGGAGAGCGCCTCCAAGCGGCGCTCCGTGTCCGCGCATACCGCGGCTGCTTTCTGGTGCTGGTCAACGTCCCGCGCGCGACTCGCCCACGCGCCCTTGGCGGCCTCGTGGCGCTCGTGCACCTGCTGCTCGGCCAGCTCCGCCGCACGCACGGCCGCCGCGGCCTCGTCAATAGCCCGCAGCTCCCGGTCCTGCTGCTCCCGCCGCAGCGCAGCTTCCACCTGTTGCTCGCGCAGCCGCGGCAGGTCACGCCGGGTGCGCGCCAGTTCTTGGGCCAGGCTCTCGGCCTGCTCGCGCTGGCCCAAAACCTCCCGGTGGCGCCCCTCCGCGCGGTCGACGGCCTCCTGCGCCTCGGCGTACACTTTCGTGGGCCGCCACGTGGCGGTCCAATACTTTTTCTTCTCCGACTCCACAGCGCTCAAGAGCGATGTGGCGTTGTCCGGGCGGGCACCGCCCGACAATCCGTCGAGCAGCGTCAGCAGACTGGGAATGCTTCCCGGCTTCATGGGGTCGGTCCAGCCCGTCCCCTGTGGCACCCGCATTGCACTCCACAGCCGGCGATCCACGTGCTGGTCCAGCAGCTGCTCCACCCGCTCATGCGCCTGGCCGCCGGCCAGCCGCTCGACGCGGCCGTCTGGGTGCCTGATGGCCGCCAAGGTGGTGGGGTGCACCAGCCACCGCTTCCGATACGTGACGCGCATGGCCCCCAGGGAAAACTCGGCCTCAACTTCCGGACCTTCTTGCGGGCGGTGCTTCGAGCGGAGCCGCCGCACGTCTTTCGCCTGGGAGCTGTCCGGGACCGCCAAAAGACGCCCAAACGCGTCCAAGAGGGTGGTTTTTCCGCTCTCGTTGGGGCCCTCCACCACCGTTGTCCCGGCGGAGAACTCCACCTCGCGGTCCACGATGCCGGCCACGTTCCACGCGTGGAGGCGGTGAATTCTCATGCGCCCACCCCCACGCGCAGCAGGAGCCCCAGTGCCGCCTCCGCCACAGCGGCGTCCTCCCCCGCACCCACAGCCCGATCCCTCAGGCGCTCCGCCACCGACCGCGCGAAGCTGCCGGGGGGCAAGACCGACAGATCCCCGTCAGCGGGACGGATGTGGAGCCCCGCGCCCTCAGGCACAATCTCGAGCCCAGCCAGGGATGCCCCCACCGTGACCGGCATCTGCGCCACACGTTCCCGGGCCTCAAGCGGCAGCAGGCCGGACACGTGCAATCGCACCGCGGTGAGGGGCTTTTGGGGCAGGTGGCGAATCCACTCCTCCAGGTGGTCCACGTCGTCGGCATCGTTGAGCGACACGGTCCTGTCGACGAAGGTCCACGCGCCGACCCGGATGGGCGTCACCTCCACCCCGCCCGCACTCAGGTCCACCAGCAGGATGTTTCCGGGGTCCACCTCGTCAAACGCGTACACCTCGGGCGTCCCCGCGTACCAGATGCGGTGATGCGCCCCCAGCCGCGTGGTGGAGTGCCGGTCGCCAAGCGCGATGTAGTGTGCGCGCCCATCGGCGACGGCGGCCTCTAAGGCCTGGAGATTCAAGATATCCAAGTCGTCCCGGACCCCGAGCACGTCCATGCCTCCATGTCCGACCACTAGACGGAGGCGTCCCGGCACGGGGTCGAGAGCGGCCAGCACCGCCCCCAGCGGATTGACGGCCGGATGCTTGGTGCGCCAGGGAGCCGCCACGACCTCGAGCCCGGGAGGCAGCACGCCCTCGAGCTGCCTTTGGGGGCCGTCCTCGGTCAACACGTGCACATTGGGCGGACAGGCTTCGGTGAAGGACCGCTGCTCAAATATCGTCGTGGCATCCAACGGGTCATGGTTGCCGGGGAGCAGCAGGACCGGCACCCCCATGGCGCCCATCGCATCAAGCGCGCGAGAGACAGTCTGGCGCGACAGCATGTTGTACTCAAACACGTCGCCCGCCACCACCACAAACGCGGCGCCGCGTGCCCGCGCTTCCGCGCCGATGCGCTCCACGGCATCCAATCGGGCCTGCCCAAAGCGGTGGCGCGCTTCCTCCGACAAAAAATTGGCGGGCATCCCCAGCTGCCAGTCCGCAGTATGTACGAAGCGAATGCCGGTCGAAATGGTGCTCACCCCCTTGGCTTGCCATTTCGACGCGCATGCCACCAGTCCTGCCGCGTCGGGCGCCACGGTCAGACTCCCCGGCCTCTGCACTGCCTTTGCAGGTGGCCCCACGGGTCCCGCCTTCCCGCGCGAGCGCTTGGGGTGACCTCGGGACGAGAGGTCGCCAACGCGGGGCGGCTGACGGCGACCTACTCTCGCGGACCAGAAGTCGTGGCGACCCGCTCGCACGGCCGGCGCAGAACACCTATCGCTGGCCGCGCCATGCTGCGGCCCTCAGCCGCCCGCGCGCCCCTCTACACCGACGAGATGCGAGATCCGTCCCACCAAAAGGGCTCGGCGTGTGCGGGGAGAATCCATCGGGCCCCCGCAGCTCTCAGCTTGGCCACCGACTGCGCCGCCTGCGCGCTGTTCCACGTCAGCAGGCCCGCCATGGGGACCGGGCGTCCGCCGCGCACCGTCAGGGCGTCGCCCACCGCCGCAAAGCCCGCGCCGTAAAACGCCAGGTGCCCGGGTGTATGACCCGGGGTGGGCACGGCCGTCAGCGGCCCCACGGCGTCGCCGGCGCGGAGCAGGCGCGGCGCCTTGGGGGGCGCCGGCCGCACCAGGCTCGCCACCACGCGCTTCATGCCTGGCCTGCGGCGCTCGCCCGCGATATAGGGCGCGTCCTCGGCCGAGACCCACACGGTGGCTCCGGTGGCCTCCTGCAGCCACGCGGCGCTGCCAATATGGTCCACGTCGTAGTGCGTGATGACAATGTGCGCCGGGGGTCCGCCCAGACTTTCGCATTCCTGCAGAATCGCTGGGCCGCGCCCCGGGAGGCCCGTGTCGACCAGGACCGGCACGGCACCCGGCACGAAGTAGGCATAGCTGCCCTTGGTGCACGCCAGCTTATGCACCCCAAGGCCATCCGCGACTTCCATGGCGCATCCTTCCTCTCGAAGCGTTGGGGTGCGGCGCGTCAGGCATCGGCCGGTGCGCGGCTCAAGTGCTCGTGCACGACCTTCCAGGCTCCCTCGCACCGGTGCAGCACGTTGGTGCCCCGCCCGCGCGCGTCAAAGGGTCGCCCATCCACCGTCCCCTGAGATCTGAAGTTGTACACACACACGGCGGCGGTGTCGGTGCGGATCACCCAGCGTATGTCAGACAGCGTGTACGCTTCATCCTGGATCGTGCGCCACGTGCGCTCAAACGCCTCCCGGATGGCCACCAGGCCGCGAAAGCTCCCGTCCGTGAACCAGTACACCGCGGCGGAGTCCAGGTGACGGGCCACCTCGTCGAAGTCCTTGGCATTTGTGGCCCGCTCAATGCGCCGCAGCACATCTTCCGGTCCTTCCCACGCGTCCACCCTGAGGCCCTCCTCCGCAGTGCCTAGCCATAACTTGCGGCCAGCATAGGACATCGGGCCGCACGCGTCATCACATGGAGGTAGAGCCTCCCCGGGATCCCGCATGGGCCTCGCCTGGGCGCAGGCGGAGAGCGCATTGGGGTGAGGCGTTTCTGTTTCGAGCCAATTCATTGACGATCGGCGCGCCCCCCGATAATCTCAATGCCATGAACGACCTCGCAGCGCTCGCAGAGCGCATTATCAACGGATCCATCGAGGTGATTGACCTCACGTCCCCGCTGCATTCGAGGACGCCCATCCTGCAGCTGCCGCCCGCATGGGGCCAGACGCGGCCATTCCAACTTGAAGAAATCAGCCGGTACGACGATCGGGGGCCCGCCTGGTATTGGAACAACTTCACCACCGGCGAGCACACCGGCACGCACGTGGACGCGCCCAACCACTGGATCACTGGCAAGGACCGGGGTGACGTGTCCCAGATCCCCCTGCGCCGGCTTATCGGGCCCGCGGTGGTCATCGACCGGGTCGCCGAGGCCACGGCAAACCCCGACTACTTGCTGGACGTCCCCGACCTCGAGGACTGGCAGGCACAGCACGGCCCCCTGCCCAAAACCGGCTGGCTCCTGCTGCGCACGGGCTGGTCCTCTCGGGGCGACGACCCGGAGCGATACGCCAACGCCGACGAGAAGGGCTCCCACACACCGGGCTTGACGCCAGCCGCCGCCACGTACTTGGCCGCGACCGAATTGCTGGGCCTGGGCGTGGAGACCGTAGGCACCGACGCCGGCCAGGCTTTTGGCTTCGAGCCCGCCTTCCCGTGCCACGCGGCGCTGCTGGGCGCGGGCAAGTGCGGCCTCACGCAGCTCCGCAACCTGGACAGGCTGCCGGTGACCGGCGCGGTCGTCATCGCCGCGCCGCTGCCCATCGTCACCGGCTCCGGATCGCCGGCGCGGGTGATGGCGCTCATAGAAAAGTGACCACCGTCGCCGGCGCAGTCGGAGGTGCGTTGGCACGGGCGGGGGTCCGCACCGTGTTCGGCGTGGTGGGCAGCGGGAACTTCCACCTGACCAACGCCCTCACCGCGGGTGGCGCCCGCTTCATCGCCGCCCGGCACGAGGGCGGGGCGGCCGTGATGGCTGATGCTTATGCACGGGTCACCACAGAGGTGGGCGTGCTGTCGGTCCACCAAGGTCCTGGGCTCACCAACGCCCTGACGGGGATTGCTGAGGCCGCCAAAAGTCGCACCCCGCTATTGGTGCTGGCGCCCACCGTCACCAGCCGCCGATCGAACTTCTATCTCGAGGTTCCTGCTCTGGCCGCCGCGGTGGGCGCGACGCTCGTGCGCGTCGAATCCGCTGCCACGGCGGCCGCCGACCTAGCGCACGCGTACCACACCGCCGCCGGCGATCGCCGCACGGTCATTCTGAGTCTGCCCCTTGAGGTGCAGGACGAGGCGGCAACACCATTCACCCTACCCACCGCTCCGCACAGGACGTCCGAGCCCGCGCCGGATGCGGTCTCGGCCGTGGCCGACGCCCTGCAGGCCGCGCGTCGGCCCGTCTTCCTCGCGGGCCGCGGAGCCCGAGGGGCGAAGGCCGAGCTCGAGCAGTTGGCCGAACGGGTGGGCGCGCTGCTGGCCACCTCCGCCGTCGCTCGCGGCCTCTTTGGGGATTCAGCCTTCAATCTGGATGTAAGCGGCGGCTTCGCCACCCCGGCCGCCGTCGACCTGATTCAGCACGCGGATCTCGTCGTGGGCTGGGGATGTTCCCTGAACATGTGGACCCTGCGGCATGGCACCCTGGTCAGCGACGGCGCCACTGTCGTTCAGGTTGACGCGGACCCGGACGCCCTGGGCGCCTACCACCGCGTCCACCTTGGCGTCGTGGGCGACACCGCGCGAACGGCCCAGGCGGTCTTGCAAGAGCTGGACCGCCGCGGCGCCGGCCCGATGACCGGCTACCGGGGCCGCGCCGTCGCCGCGCGCCTTGCACGGGAGGGTCGGTGGCGGGACGTTCCCTATCACGAGTGGGCCGAAGATGGCCGCATAGACCCCCGCACCCTGTCCATCGCACTCGATGGATTGCTGCCGGCCAATCGGACCATCGCGGTGGACTCCGGGAACTTCATGGGCTACCCGACCATGTTTTTGGGCGCACCCGACGCCGAGGGCTTCGTCTTCACCCAGGCCTTCCAGGCCGTCGGCCTTGGGCTGGCGACCGCTATCGGCGCCGCCATTGCCCGCCCGGATCGCCTGACCGTCGCGGCTCTCGGGGACGGCGGCGCGCTCATGGGCATCGCCGACCTGGAGACCGCGGTCCGCCTTGGGCTGGACCTGCTCGTCGTCGTGTACGACGACGAGGCTTACGGCGCGGAGGTGCACCATTTTCGCCCGGGAGGGCATCCCCTCGACCACGTCACGTTCCCGCCCGCCGACATCGCGCACGTGGCTGCCGGATTTGGCTGCGCCGCCGTGACGGTGCGGCAGGCCGGCGACTTGGCGGCCGTCGCCGAGTGGGTGGCCGGCCCTCGCCGGCGCCCCTTAGTCGTCGACGCCAAAGTCAGTCGCGGGGAACCCTCCTGGTGGCTGGCCGAAGCGTTTCGCAGCCACTGACCCGGACGCCGACGCTCCGCCGCGTGCATCCCGGTCAGTGGCGGGAAGATACCGCGGCGGCCACTTGGCGGTTCAGCCACAGCACATTCACGTAGGACGGGCCGCCGAGGTTGAACAGCCCGCGGGCGCTGCCGAGCTGCACCAATCCGCGCAGATAGGCGGGGCTCAGTCCCGTCGCCCGCGCCACCCGCGGCACCTGAAAGAGCGCCGCGCCCACCGCGATGTTGGGATCCCCCACCGGCCCCACGGGCGCGGTGAGGGAGGCGGGCGGGGCTCCGCGCTGCCCGGGCATGGCCCGGGCAATCTCGGCGGCACGCCGCCTCGCCACTTCGGCCGCCGCCGCGGGCTGGCGGCTGTAGACGAGGGGCCGCTCCCAAAACCGCCCCGCCGGCGTTCCCGGCGCCTTCCCCGCCACCGCAGGCGGAGCCATCCAGCCCACCAGCGCTGACGCGGCGGCAGAGAAGCTGGCGGCCACCGCCGCGGCCAGCAAAATCGCCGCCAGGCCCCCCAAGGCCGCGCGCAGCGCCCTCACCCCAGCACCCGCGCCATCCAGCCTAGGCCCGCCCCGATGGCGACGATGCCCACCAGCGCCGACACGAGGCCTGCGCCCCCCCACACCAGCAGCTGCCGCGCCCAGGGGGCGGTGGGCCGGCGCGTCCCCCGCACCGCGACCGGCAGCAGCGCCAGGATGGACAGCAGGTTGAACCCCAGCGCCGCCAGCACCGTGCGCCCGGGGCTCCCAAGCCCCAGGGCGGCAAATCCGGGCAGCAGGCCGAGGCCAAGGCTCGCCAAGATGCCCGGAACCACCACAAAATACTTGGCCAGGTCCGTAGCCACCGAAAACGTGATGAGCGCCCCGCGCGTGATGGCCAGCTCGCGTCCGATGCGGATGATGGCCGCCAGCTTGCCCGCCTCGGAGTCCAGGTCTACCAAGTTAGCGCTGTCCTGCGCACTGGGCGCGCCCGAAGCCAGCGCCAGGCCCACGTCCGCCTGAGCCAACGCAGGGGCGTCGTTGACCCCATCCCCCGTCATGGCCACCACGCGCCCTTGAGCCTGCAAGTCGCGAATGAGCGCCCGCTTGTCCTCAGGCGTGGCCTCCGCCCGAAATTCGTCGACGGAGAGGGCGTTCGCAATCACGGCCGCCGTGAGCGGGTGGTCGCCGGTCACCAGCACCGTGTGGAGTCCCAGGGCACGAAACTGGGCCATCCAGTCTGGGGCACTGCGGTGCACCCGGTCGTCCAGCCGCACGATGCCCAAAGGCTCCCCGTCCAATACCACCGCCAGTGGCGTGGACCCTGTCCACGCCACCGCATCGGCCAATTCCTCCAGCGGAGCCAACCCCGTGCCGGTCAGCAGGCGAATGGCCGAGATGGCCCCCTTGCGAATCTGGCGCCCGTCGGGCAGGTCCACACCCGAGAGCCGTGTGCGGGCCGAGAACGGCACCGGCATCCCCACCACCTCCGGCAGTGGCCCGGCCAATCGGGCGGCCGCTAGCGCCGCCACCGTCCGACCCTCGGGCGTCCGATCCTGGGCGGAGGCCAGGTATGCACACCACGCGAGCTGCTCGGGCAAGGTGCCCGGCAGCGCCATCAGGTCCGTCGCCGTGCGCTGTCCCTCCGTGATGGTTCCCGTCTTGTCCACCACCACCGTGTCCACGTCGCCAGCGCGCTCCAAGGGCCGGCCGCCGCGGGGCACCACCCCGAGGCGCGCCAGGTGGCGCCGCTCGGCCATCCCGATGGCGGGCAGGAGTGCGCCGGCGGTCGTGGGGACTAGGGCCAGGGCCAAGCCCAGCCACACCGCCGGATTGCCGACGCCCGGCAGCCACCGGGCCGCGATGGGCGCCAAGGAGAGCGCCACGACCAGCATGAACACGGAGAACACGCCCAAGAACCACGACAGAGTCCGCTCGGTCGCCGATGCCGGGCGGCGCGTGCCGCTCGTCGCCCGGGCCAGCCGCCGAGAATACCAGTCGTCCGGGTCCGACCGGATGGTCGCCTCGAGCTCCCCCATCACCAGAGTGGTGCCTGCGGTGACGGCGTCCCCCGGTTCCTTGAGCACGGGCGCGGACTCACCCGTCATGGCGCTTTCGTCCACCGTGCCGCCGCCCGCCACGACCACCGCGTCGCCGGGAATCGTCTCGCCCGCCAAGATGCGCACCCGGTGGCCGCGCCGGAGCGCCTCGGCGGCCACCGGCCGCACCGTCCCGGACGGATTGAGCACCCGGGCCGGGGTCTGCGCCTCGCCCCCCCGATCCTGCGCGCCCGTCTGCCCCAGACCCTGCACCACGGCATCGGTCCCCAGCGCCACGGCCACGGTCAGCAGGGACAGCCCGCCCACGGCCGCCGCATAGGCTCGCTCCGCTGGCGGACCGGCCGCGGCCCAGGCCCAGGCCAGCGCCGTCCCCGCCGCCAGCACCGCCACCACGGGATGGATCGGCCGCGCGAGCCGCCCGCGCCTCACGGTGCGCTCCCCACCACGGGCGCCAGCGCCAGCACGGGCAGAAACAGGAGCGCCGTCATGGCGACCGTCGCGGCCAGCAGTGCCGCGAGCCAGGCCCGGTCCCCCACGAGCCCCTCCCCGAACCGCAGCGGAGGCTCTGGCCGCAGTCCCGTCTGCGCCCAGGCCAGCCACACGATCCATGGGAGATACGCGGCCAGCAGGCTCACGCCCCCCAAAGCCCCGGTCCCCGGCCCGTGGGGGCTGCCCACCGCCGCGGCAACGCCGGCGAGCCGGGTCGCCAAGGACGCGGGGGACGGTCCGCCCGCGGCCAGCACGCCCAGCGTGCCCAACACCAGAACGGGCCGGATGCCGTACAGCATGGCCCCCGCCAGGATGGTCTTCCGTCCCACGCGCCGGCCCAGAAACACCGGCGAGCGCCCCTGCATCAGGTTGACCACCACCGCGGTGAGAACCGCGAGGCCCATCAGCGGGAGCAGCCCGGCGCCCGCCGGGCCCCCGACGATTTCGGCCAATTGGCCGGCGACAGCAAGCGTCGCGGGCCACACTCCGGTCAGCACGGGCCCGGGACCGCTCCCCAGGGCCGCACCAGCCACCGCGTGCAGGGCCGCACCGGCCCGGCCCCAGGCCGCCGGCACGCCGGCCAGGGCCGATCCGCTGGTCCACTCCACCGCGGCCCCCACCACGCCAAACCAAATCACCACCACCAGCGGCAGGGCCCGCCCCACCGCGGGGCGCCCGGTAAGCGGCCCGGCCGCGTAAAACACCGCCAAGGGCAACAGGCCGAGGCCGGCGGCGGCGAGGACGTTGGCAGATCCCGAGAACGCCAGGCCAGCGGCCGCCACGGTGTGGCCCGACAGCAAGCGGGCGGCGTCCGACAGCGCGCGGGGCGCCGCGAGGCCGGCGGCGGCCAGGGCGACGTCCAGCACCAGCACCAGCGGCACCAGCACGCGCAGCACCAGGCGCACCCAGTCCATCGCCATCCGTCCCGGCGCGCGCCCCCCCAGCGCGGCCAGGCCGGTCAGCACCACCGCCAGCTGCGCGGCAGTGCCGCCCAGCAGGGCCGCCACCGCCAGCCCAGCGCCCGCGGGCCCGAATTGGGCGGCGGGCCCCAACAGCCGCACGGCTGCCCCACATGCGAGCGCCACGGCGACCGCGCTGGCGCCGTATCGCAGAAGGCTCGGCGCATCCTCGGGGCCATCCCCGCCGATCCGCCCCGCAAACCAGTGCTCGACCCCCGAGAGCCAGGGGTCGAGCACTGTCGGCTCGCGCTGCACAACGCGCACCAAATAGCGGCCCAAGGGCCGCGCGGCCACCGCCCATACGGCAGCGACGACGGCCCACGTCTCAAGCGCGGCGCCGGACACTAGAGCCGTTCGGGATACAGCAGCGCGTAAAACAGGTACAGAGACACCAGCACCCCAATGATTCCGCCTATCACCATGGTGATCATCGTCCGGCCCCGCTTTCCTGGTCGGCGCGGCGCAGGCGCTCACAATACCCGATGTACGCCTCGCAGCCAAAGAAAAACGCCACCACGGTCAAGATGCCCAACACATCCAGCATGTCGACCGACCCCCTGCCTTTCTCCTATCGAATCCGGATGCGGCATGACAGGCGTCCGGGGGTTCCAACCGTGCACCTTCATCATACCGCACGCGGCTTCACGAACCGCTGTGCTGTGCCAGTTTCATCAGGGCCAAATTCAGCCGCAGCACGTTCACGTGCGGCAGGCCGTACATCCCGAGCCACCGCCCCACTTCCTGCGACACCACCAAGGCGCGCACCGACGACGCGGACAGCCCGTTGGCCGCGGCCACGCGCGGCACCTGAATTAAGGCAGAGGCCACCGTGATGTCCGGGTCCAGTCCGCTGTCGGAGCTGGTGACCATGTCTATCGGCACCTGGCTGGGCCGAACGCCGGGATTGGCCTTCAAGAACGCCGCCAAGTTGCCTTTGACCTCTTTCAGGAGCGCGGGGTTGGTGGGCCCATAGTTGGACGCCGCCGAGGCCGCCGCGTTGTAGCTGGCCGCGGACGGGCGGCTCCAGAAGAACTTTTTCGCCGTGAACGCCTGGCCAATCGGCCCCGCGCCCACCACCACCCCGTTGCGGCGAATCAGGCTGCCATTCGCCTGATACGGCAGCAGCACCTGGGCGAGACCGGTGGCCACGGCCTGGTACACCAGCACCAGCCCAATCATGATGAGAAGCATCCTCGTGCCCGTCCACAGATGGCGAATCATGCGTGTCCCTCCCTCCGGATGCGGCGCGCCTTAGCCATGGAGCACCACCAGATGCAGCGCCGTGACCGCCAAGTCAATCAGCTTGATGCCCACAAACGGCAGAGCCAGGCCGCCGAGCCCATACAGCAACAGGTTCTTAGCCAGCAGGGTGGCCGCACTCACGGGCTTGTAGCTGACGCCCCGGAGAGCCAGCGGAATCAGCAGCGGGATAATGATCGCGTTGAAAATCACGGCAGACAGCACCGCCGACTCCGGCGAGGTCAGATGCATGATGTTCAGCGCCTCGAGGCCCGGAAAGATGGGCACGAACATGGCGGGGATGATCGCGAAGTACTTTGCCACGTCGTTGGCAATCGAAAACGTCGTCATGGCACCCCGTGTGATGAGGATCTGCTTGCCAATCTCCACGATGTCCAAGAGCTTCGTGGGGTTCGAATCCAGGTCGACCATGTTGCCGGCTTCCCGCGCCGCCTGCGTGCCGCTGCTCATCGCCACGGCGACGTCGGCCTGCGCCAGCGCCGGCGCGTCGTTGGTGCCGTCGCCCACCATGGCCACCAAGTAGCCCTCACTCTGCTCGCGCTTGATGTACTCCAACTTCTTTTCGGGCGTCGCCTCGGCCAGGAACTCATCGACTCCCACTTCCCGCGCAATCGTCTCGGCCGTCACCCGATTGTCGCCCGTGATCATCACGGTCTTGATGCCCGCCTTTTTGAGGTCGGACAGCCGCTGGCGAATGCCCGGCTTGACCACGTCCTTGAGGTGGATGACCCCGAGTGCCCCGTGGGTATCGTCGGCCACCACCAGCGGCGTGCCCCCCTGCCGGCCAATGGCCGTGACCATGTCCTCCAGCTGGCGGCCCCCGTTGGGCTTTTGGGCCGTGTCGAGATACACCCGCACGGCGTCGGGGGCCCCCTTGCGAATCTGGCGCCCGTCCACGTCCACGCCGCTCATGCGGGTCTGGGCCGTGAAGCCCTGGAACTCGGCGCCCGGCATGGAGTCCCGCTCGCGGGTCAGATGGTAGTGCTCGCCGGCCAGCTTCACCACGGACCGCCCCTCAGGCGTCTCATCCGCGAGCGAGCTCAGCAGCGCGGCTTCCGCCAGGGTCTGCGCGTCCACCCCCTCGACGGGAAGAAACTCCGTGGCCATGCGATTGCCCACCGTGAGCGTTCCGGTCTTGTCCAGCAGGATGCTGTTGACATCCCCTGCCGCCTCGATCGCGCGGCCCGACAGCGCCAGCACATTGTGCTGCAGCAGCCGGTTCATCCCCGCAATCCCGATGGCCGACATGAGCCCGCCAATCGTCGTGGGGGCGAGGCACACCAACAGGGCAATCAGAATCGTCAGCGACACGGACTTGCCGGAATACACCGCCAAGGGTTCCGTGGACAGCACCACCACCACGAAAATCAGGGTGAGGCCGGCCAGCAGAATCGCCAGCGCAATCTCGTTGGGCGTCTTGCGCCGCACAGCGTTCTCGATGAGCGCAATCATGCGGTCCAGAAACGTCTCGCCGGGGTTCGCCGTGATTTGGACCACGATGCGGTCGGAAATCACCCGGGTGCCGCCGGTGACGGCGTCGACGTCGGTGCCGCTGGCGCGAATCACCGGCGCGGATTCCCCGGTGATGGCGCTTTCGTCCACCGCCGCGGCGCCTTCCACGACCGTGCCGTCGCTGGGAATCACCTCACCGGCCGCGACCACGACCAGATCGCCCTTGCGCAACTCGGTCGCGGCCACCACGGTGACCTGGCCGTCCACCAGCCGATTGGCGGGCGTGTCGGTGCGGGCGCCGCGGAGCGCCGCCGCCTGCGCCTGGCCTCGGCCCTCGGCCATCGCCTCGCCGAAGTTCGCAAACAGCACCGTCAGCCAGAGCCAAATGGCAATCTGCAGGACGAACGCGAACGACCGGCCGTCCCCCAGCACGAGATAGCGAATGGCGTCCAGCGTGGTCAGGACGCTGCCCACTTCCACCACGAACATGACGGGGTTGTGGAGCATCCAGGAAGGCTTCAGCTTCCGGAATGCCTCTCGAATCGATGGTCCCACGAGGCTCGCCTGGTGGGGCCGGCCTACCTCAATCTGCGCCGCCATCTAGCTACCTCCCCCGAAGACATGTCCCGCCCACAGGGCGAAGTGCTCCGCCAGCGGCCCCAGCGCGAGCGCTGGGAAGAACACCAGCGCCCCCACAATCACCACCGTGCCAATTAACAGCACGCCAAACAGCCAGGTGTTGGTGGGGAACGTGCCGGCACTAGGCGGCACGGTCTTCTTTTGGCTGACGGAGCCGGCGATGGCCAGCGCCGGAATGTACATCGCGAAGCGGCCAAACAGCATGGCCAGCCCCACGGTCCAGGTGTAGAACGGCAGCGCCGCGGACAGCCCGCCAAAGGCCGAGCCGTTGTTGCCCACCCCGGACGAATAGGCATACAGCACCTCGGACAGCCCGTGCGGACCGGGATTGTAGATGCCCGCCTGGCCCCCCTTGCTGCTCACCGCCCACGCCGTAAAGCCGAGAATCACAAACGTCGGCACGATCATGGCCAGCACCGCCATCTTGACCTCGAAGCTCTGGATCTTCTTGCCCAGGTACTCCGGCGTGCGCCCCACCATCAGCCCCGCGAGGAAGACGGCCAGAATGGCAAACGCCAGCATGCCCAGCAGCCCCACGCCCCAAGCGCCAATGATGACCTCGCCGCTCATCATGTTGAACAGGGGCACCAAGCCGCCGATGGGCATGAGGCTGTCGTTGGCCGCCGCGGTGGACCCCCACGACACCGCCGTGGTGAGCGTCTCAAACAGCGAGGAGAGGGCAGGCCCGAAGCGGACTTCCTTGCCCTCCATGTTGGGGCCCTTTAATCCCAGCCGGTGCAGCAGCGGGTTGCCCGCCGCCTCGGCGTGGTAGGTCACCAAGGTGCCCCCCAGGAACATGAGCACCATGGCGCCCAGAATGATCCATCCCTGGCGGGTGTCTTTGACGGCCTTGCCAAAGTAGTACGTCAAGCCCACCGGAATGGACACGCCCAACAGCGACTGAAACAGCAGCGACGCCGCCGACGCGGCCTCATACGGCTGGCCGGCGTTCATGTTGAAGTAGCCGCCGCCGTTGTCCCCAAACTGCATGGGGGCCGTCATGCTGGCCACGGGCCCCTGTGCAATGCTCTGGGTCGGGCCCTGCAGCGTGTGGGCGGACACGTACGGCAGCCAGTTCTGCGGGGTGCCCATGGCCACCAGCACTAGGGTGCTGATGAGCGACACCGGCAGCATGATCCACAGCACGGCGCGCACCAGGTCGACCCAGAAGTTGCCCAGGTTGGAGCCGCTCTTGCGGCTGAATCCCCGGATGAACGCCACCACCATCGCCAGGCCGGTGATGGGCGACAGCACCTGCTGCACCACCAGCATGGTCTGCGACACGTAGCTCATCGTGAACTCGCCGCCGTACGCCTGCCAGTTGGTGTTGGTCATGAAGCTAATCGCCGTATTGAAAGACAGGTGAGGCCCCACGTCCTTCAGATGCTGCGGGTTGAACGGCAGTCCCGCCTGAATCCGGAGAAAGATGTAGAGCACCACAAAGCCAACCAGGTTGAACGCCAGGATCGCCAGAAAGTATTGGGTCCAGCGCATCTCTTGGGACGGATTCACCCCCGTCCACCGATAGATGCGCTTCTCCAGCGGGCGCATCACGGGGTCGAGCCAGGTGCGGCCGTCGTTGAACACGGCATACAGGTACAGCCCGACCGGCTTGGCGATGGCCACCGCCACGGCCGTGAAGAGCAAAATTCCCAAAATGCCCGGAATGGTCACCGTGCCACCTCAACTTCCCTGAGCGTTGGAGCAGGACACAGCACCGCCGCGCCGCGTCATCGCGCACTCTACCAGCGTGCCCATAAAAAAATCCGGAACGCCCTGCGTCCCGGTGTAAAAAACGTATAAACGCGGGTCACCGGGCCGGCGTGCTGTCGCTGCCGCTGGCCGGCCCGGCGCTGGGCTTCAGCACATACCCGATCCCCGCCAGCGTCACCAGCCGCATCGGGTGGCGGGGGTCGGCTTCGATCGCCTGGCGCAGCCGCCGAACGTATACGCGCAGATATTCGTGGTCGGACTGGTAGGCAGGCCCCCAAACCCGGGTCAGAAGGTACTCGTGCGTCAGCACCTTGCCGCACTGGCGAATGAACTCCGCGAGAAGCCGCCACTCGGTCGGCGTCAGGCGCGTCGCGCGCCCGTCGGCCGTCACCGTGCGGCTGTCGCGGTCCAGGGCCACGCCTCCGCAGGCCAGCTGCTCTTGGGGCGCGCGCTGGCGATGGCGCCGCAGCACGGCGCGAATGCGCGCCAGCAGCTCTTCGGGGCTGAACGGCTTGGCGATGTAGTCGTCCGCCCCCGCATCCAGGCCGGCCACCAGCTGCGGCTCGGCCGCCAGGGCGGTCACCATGATGATGGGCACCCACGACCGCTCGCGGATGCGGCGGCACAGCTCCACACCATCCAGTCCCGGCAGCCGCAGGTCCAAGAGAATCAAATCGGGCTCGGACTCGGCGAGAACCTGCAGCGTGCGAGCCGCGTCCCCCGCCTCGTCGGTGTCGTAGCCCGCCAGCCGCAAATTCGTCACGATGAGCCGCCGGTACTTCGGCTCATCGTCCACCACCAGCACGCGGCCTCCCCACACGCTCAACGGCCCACCTCCTGGTTCGGCTGGCCCATCAGCGGCAGCATCACTTCCACCAGCAGCCCACCCCCGCGTGCGTTGGACACCGTGATGCGCCCCTCGTGACTCTCGACAATCCGCCGGGCAATCCCGAGGCCCAGGCCCGTCCCGCGGACGGTGGGCTGCCGCCCGGCCGCCTGGCCCCGATAGAATCGGTCAAACAGCCGCGGCAGCTCGGCGTCGGATACCCCGGGCCCGCGGTCCCGCACGGTCCACACCAGCATGCCGTCCCGCACGGCGGCCGACACGTCGACCACCCCGGACGAATACTTGATGGCGTTGTCGACCAGATTGCTCACCACTTCCAGCAAGCCTTCACGGTCTCCGCGGGCTTGGAGGGCCGGTGCCACGTGCACTGCGACCCGCCGCCGCTCCGCCGGCGCGAGGCGCTTCACCGCAGCCGCCGTGAGCTGGGCCACATCCACCGCCCCGAGCGCTGGCGCCGCCTCGCCACCTTCCAGCGCCGCCATCGTCAGCAGTCGATCCACCAACCCGGCGAGCCGCTCCGTCTCTTCGGCGATGACCGTCAGAAATTCCGTCTGATCTTCGGCGGACAGGCGGCTGCCTTCGCGCAGCAGCGTCCGGGCGTAGCCCCGAATCAGGCCCATCGGCGTGCGCAGCTCATGCGAGACGTGGCCCAATAGCTCGGACTGCAGGCGCGACGCCTCCTGGTCCGCCCGGCTCCGCTCGCTGGCCGCCCGCGCGGCCAAGTGGGTCAGCAAGCTCTCCACGTGTTGGCGCGTGTGCTCGACCAGGTCTCCATCGGCGTCGGGGAGCGGCGCGGACCGGCTGGCCAGCACCAAGAGACCCCAGACGGACTCGCCCACGACGATCGGGTAGACCGATCCCCCCGGCGGATTGTACGCCGGCAGCAGGGGCGCCGAATCCCCTCCCCCGCGGCGCCAGGGCGCTCCCGTTCTGAGCGCCTGGCCCGCCCCCGTCGACCCGTCGGCCAGGTACGCCGCCGGCACGCGGGTCCATTCGCGCCCGGGCACGCGCCCCGAAAACGCGTACAGGCTCAGCGCATCCAAGGGGCGATCCCGCTGCCAGCGCAGCAGCAGCGCTTCGTCCAGATTCAGAGCGGTCACCGCGCTATCCAGCACCTGCGCCAGCACCACCTTGATCCCCGCGGGGTCTGACAGGGCTGCGGCGGCGAGGCGCGCCTCCCCCGCCCACTGGCGCTCCCAGGCCCGGCGCCGGGCCTGCTCGCGCTCGAGCGCCCGCTCGTAGCGCCACATGACCCCCCCGAGCGCAATGAGGGCGCCCAGCGCGACGGCCAGCCCCGCCGCACCAACCCCTGGGGCGCCTCTCGCCAAATGTGCCACGGCCTCCGCAGCCAGCCGCCGCGCGCCGGCCGGGGTGGCCGGCGGGCGCCCCGCCAGACCCAGCCCCCGGGCGGCCGCTGCCAGCAGGAGACGCGCCTGCCGGCCATCGCCGGCGCGAAAATCCGCCAGCGCCTGCTGACTCTGCAGGTACGCGAGGCCACGGGCCGCCGCCGCCCGGCGGGCGGCCTGCCACCACACCACGCCCGCCGCCGCCACCATGCCGCCCAGCACCCACGGGAGGGCGCCTGGCCACGGCGCCCGACGCCCGGACTCGTGCTCTTGGCCCACGGCGTGCCTCCTCCCGCCAGCCGTCCTTCGCTCCTGCCAGTGTACTGCTCGGCCGCACGCGCCGCCGATGCGAGGCCGCCGGGGCGCATGGGCTATACTTTTTGTGCGGCGCGGCGCCCCAAGCCGCCGGGCGCAACAGGGGGTGGCTATGTCAACGGAGCACGTGCCCGAATTTGGGCGCGAGCCTGGTGGCTTGAAGCTTTTCATCGGGGCCGCGCCTGGCGTCGGCAAAACCTACACGATGCTGCGCGAGGCTCTGCGCCTGAAGCAGACGGGCATTGACGTGGTGGTGGGCTACGTCGACACCCACGGCCGCCCCGAGACGGAGCAGCAGCTGGTGGGGCTGGACGTCATCCCGCCCAAGTCGATCTACGTCGGTGGCCGGGAGTTTTACGAGGTGGACTTGGACGCGCTGGTGGCGCGCCAGCCCGCCGTCGTGGTGATTGATGAGCTGGCCCACGCCAACGCGCCGGGCTCGCTCTTCCCCAAGCGCTATCAGGATGTGGAGTATCTGTTGGATCACGGCCTGTCGGTGCTGACTGCGGTGAACGTCCACCATCTGGAGGGCATTCACCGCGACGCCCAAGCCATCACCGGGATCCCCGTGCGCGAGGTGATCCCGGCGGAGTTTGTCAAGCGGGCCCGTGAGGTGACCGTGATTGACGTGACGCCCGAGACGCTGCGGCAGCGGCTGTTGGATGGCGACGTGTATCCGGTGAATCAGGTGCAGCACGCGCTCAACAACTTCTTTCGCCTTGAAAACCTATCGGGACTGCGCGAGCTCGCTCTGCGGGCCGTGGCCGAAGATGTGGACGAGCGGCTGGAGCACTCCTACGCCCGCCGGCGCATTCCCGGGCCGGTCGGAGCGCGCGAGGTCATCCTGGTGTCCGTGAGCCATCCGTCGCGCGCGGCCATGCTGCTGGCCCGGGGCCAGCGCATGGCTCACCGCATGAAGGCGGATCTGTACGCGCTCACCGTGACGAACACGCCCGAGGACCTGCAGTCCCCGCGGGACCGGGCGCGCCTCGAGCAGCTGCATGCGCTGGCCGACCAGTACGGCGCCGAGTGGATTTTAGAGCCTCAGAACGATCGGAAGCTGGGGCCCGTGATCCTGTCCACCGCGGAGCGCTTAAACGTCACCCAGATTGTGATCGGCCAGCCGGCACGGGATCGGCGTTGGACGACGCTCTTCACCCCGCGGCCGGTCCACCACCTCCTGCGCGAGCTGACCTACGCAGACCTCCGGATTGTCGGCTGGAAGGTGCAGGAGCAGGTCGTCACCCATTCGCCCGACCCGGCGGCGGCTGGCCCGGAGCAGCCGCACCTGCCCGGCCGCCTGACGATTTACGTGGGCGCGGCTCCCGGCGTGGGCAAGACATTTCGCATGCTGCAGGACGCGCACGACTGGCGGGCGCGCGGCGTGGACGTGGTGGCTGCACTCATCGACACCCACGGCCGCGAGGCCACCCGGCGGGAAATTGGGGACCTCCCCGTCATTCCGCTGATGCGGATGGACTTCGGGGGGCGGTCGTACGAGGAGCTGGACGTGGAAGCGGTGGTCCGGCGGCGTCCGCAGATGGTGCTCATCGATGAGCTGGCGCACACCAACGTGCCGGGCAGCACGCGGGACAAGCGCTACCAAGACATCGTCTACCTGCTGGGGCAGGGCATCGACGTCGTCACCGCCGTCAACATTCAGCACCTTGAGAGCCTGCACGACAAGGTGGCCCACATCACCGGCGTGAAGGTGCGCGAGCGGGTGCCCGACTGGTTCATGAAGCTCGCGCACCAGATCAAGCTCATTGACGTGGCCTCGGAAACTTTGCAGCAGCGCTTGGTCGATGGCCAGATTTATGCCCGGGACAAAATCGAAAGCGCGCTGGCCCACTTTTTCCAAACCGCCAATTTGGCCGCACTGCGCGAGCTGGCCCTGCTGGAAGTGGCGGATGACGTGGACTTAAGGCTGCGCCGTCCGGTCGGGGACACCCCGGAGAAAATTTTGGTGTGCGTCAACCTGCGCCCCCACGCGGAGCGGCTCATTCGGAGAGGCTGGCGCCTCGCCGACCGACTGCAGGGAGAGCTGTGGGTCCTGGTGGTCGAGGCCCCCGAGTCGAGCTGGCAGCACCGGGACGACTTAGGGCGCATTCAGGAGCTGTCCGATCGATTAGATGCGCGGTTCTTCACGCGCACCGCCCATGCCGACCAGGTGGGGCGGACGATTGCCGAGACGGCCCAAGAGCTGGGCGTCACACAGCTGGTCGTCGGACAGCCCGTCCGCCCGAAGAGCTTGCGGGGGCGAATCCGGATGAACCCCATTGACTATGTGCTGTCGCAGGTGGACTTCGTCGACCTGTACGTCGTGGCCCACACCCGGCCCTGACCGCGCTTAAGCACCCCGATCCTGGCACACACTGATCCAGACTTCAAAACTTCGTGTTAGATTTTTGGGTGGCAACGCCGGCGCATGTCAGATATAATGGCCCGGTACCGCTGTCCGCGTCATATATTTGAAAGGGAGTGTCCGCTTGAACGCCCAAGACGTGCTGGCGATGATGCAGGAAAACGCGGTCGAGATGGTGGACGTGCGCATCACGGACCTGCTGGGGCGCTGGCACCACTTCACGCTTCCCGCCGCGGAGGTGGACGCCGAGGTATTTCGACAGGGCGTGCCGTTCGACGGGTCCAGCTTTGTCGGGTTTCGGTCTATCGACCAAAGCGACATGGTCATCCTTCCCGATCCGGCGACAGCCGTGATGGATCCGTTTGCCCCCGTGCCCACGCTCGCGGTGATCGGGGATGTCACCGAACCGACGCTGCGTCCTTTTACCCGCGATCCGCGATCGGTGGCCGCCCGCGCCGAAGCCTACCTCAAGGCCAGTGGCATTGCCGACTTGTCGTACTGGGGGCCAGAGCTGGAATTCTTCCTCTTCGATGGGGTCCGCTATGGCGTCAGCCAGCACGAGGCGTTCTATGAGTTGGAATCCGCGGAGGGGTGGTGGAGCAGTCGCGAGGGGCGCCGCCAGGGGTATGAGGTGCGGCCCAAAGGCGGCTACGCTCCCCTGCCCCCCACGGACAGCACGTACCCGGTGCGGACGGAAATTGTCCAGTGGCTCTTGCGCCAGGGCATCCGGGTGGAGATGCACCACCACGAGGTCGCGACCGCAGGCCAGCAGGAGATTGACCTGCGCTACCAAACGCTCAAGCGCCAGGCGGACACCGTCATGCTGTACAAGTACACCGTCAAAAACACGGCCGCCCGCCACGGCAAGACCGCCACGTTTATGCCAAAGCCGCTCTACGGCGACAACGGCAGCGGGATGCACGTGCATCAGTCGCTGTGGCGGTCGGGCGAGCCGCTGTTTCATGACGCCGATGGCTATGGGGGCCTCTCAGCCCTGGCGCTGTCGTACCTGGCCGGCATCTTGGCGCACGCCCCGGCGCTGCTGGCGTTCACCAACCCCACCACCAACAGCTACAAGCGCTTGGTGCCGGGCTACGAGGCCCCCGTCAACCTGGTGTACTCCCTAGGCAACCGGTCAGCCGCCGTCCGCATTCCGGTCACCAAGGCACCGGCGGCCAAGCGCGTGGAGTTTCGCACGCCCGACCCCACGGCCAACCCCTATCTCGCCTTTTCCGCCATCATGATGGCGGGCATTGATGGCGTGCGGCGGTCACTGGATCCCCGCGCCTTGGGCTTCGGTCCCGTGGACAAGAATATTTACGAGCTGTCGGCAGCGGACCGCGACGGCATCGCCAGCGTCCCCGGCTCTCTCGCGGACGCGCTGGCCGCCCTCGAGCAGGACCACGACTTTCTGTTGGCCGGCGGCGTGTTCACCGAGGACTTGCTCAGCACCTGGGTGGACACCAAGCGAACGCTCGAGGTGCAGCCGCTGCTGCTGCGTCCGCATCCCATGGAGTTCCAGATGTATTTTGACGCCTGACGCGCACAGGGACGGGGATGGGCCGGCCAGTCCATCCCCACCCGAGCCCGGGCGGCACAACCGACCGGCGGCCGCTCCAACAATCACCGAATCCGCTTGCCGTCCGCCTCGCCCGATGCACCACAGCAGGAACATTGCCGCGTGCCTGCGCGCCTGCTATACTGATCGTGGTTGCCGAAGTGGCGGAATTGGCAGACGCGCGCGACTCAAAATCGCGTGTGGCAACACCACGTGCCGGTTCGAGTCCGGCCTTCGGCACCAGCTTTTTTCTGGCGCCTCATCCAATGCCCCACCAAAACATCAAGCCGTACCCCAACGCGTGGACGACCGCCAGCGCCTTCAGCCACCAGTCGCGGGCATTGCGATCCCGCGCGTCATCCACCCGGGTCCCGCTCGCGACGAGGCCAGACAGCACCGCCACCAGGCAGGACCACCAAAACCGCGGCGACAGCGTCAGCGCCGCCCCCGCCGCCATCAGCGCCGCCAGCGCCGCGTAAGCCGTTGGCACCTCCGCGCCCCTGCGGCCATAGAGGCGCTGCCAGGCGGCGGGGGATGTCCGCTTCTGCGGAGTGGCTTGCCAGTCGGCGTCGATGTCCACCACGTGATGCTGCATGACGGACGCGTTGCAAATCACGCCTTGGATGACGGCCACGGCGACCAGCAGGGCGGACCAGCGCTCCCCCATGGCCCACCCGGCTGCCAGCACGCCCAGAACCATCGGCGGAAAGATGCCCAGCCACTCCCCAGCCAGCGGACGATAGCACAGCCGCACCGGCGGCAGGCTGTACAGGACGGCCGAGGTCAGCGCCGCCAGGCCCATGGCGCCCAAGATGGCGCCGCGCCAGCTGGCGAGCCAAATGAGCAGCGCCAGCCCGGCCACGCCCGCCACCACCACGAGGCGGACCAGCTCGCCCACGGTGATAAGTCCCTGCCGGAGCGCCTGCGACCCTCCCAGATAGTTGCCCGCGTTGAGCCGGTCCGTTCCCGAGTTCCAGTCGTACAGGTCGTTCAGCCCGTGCGTCACATAGCCCTGCAGCAGGGCACCCCCCACCAGCACAGCGGCCAAGGCCAGCGGCCAGCCCGGCAGGGCGCGCGGCGCCCACACGGCTCCCAGTGCAACGGTCGACGCGGTCCAGGTCACCAGCTGCACCGGCCGCCCCAGCCTCATCACGGCCTCGGCCCACCGCGCCGGCCGGTGGGGCTCCCACTGCACCGCCATCGCGCCCCCCCTTCCGCGCGATTGCTCGCGCGCCTGCCGATCGCGCCTGTCCCCTGCTCCCCAGTGTACGACCCGACCGCCGAATGCGGTAGAAAGACCCCTGCGGAATGGGCCATTCGGACCCGGCGGCTCTTGACAACGGCGCACCCGAGTAGGCTAATGGGCCCAGAGGAAGGCTGTGGCTAGCCGCCGCGCCGCGTCACCGTGAAAGGGGTGATTTCTCGTGTGGTTTCGTGGATCCCCATCGCTCCGTGCCACCGCCTTGGGGGTGGCTCTCGGGATTGGGCTGCTGGCCGCAGGCTGCGGCACCGCCAGCGCCAAGGCCCCGTCGCCCACCAAGGCCAGCACCGCCAGTGCCGTGACGGCTTCCGTCCGGATCGGGCATGCCACCGTCAAGGGCAAGTCCATGCAGGTGCTCACCAATGCTCAAGGGATGACTCTATATTGGGAGACAACCGACACGCCCACCACCAGTCACTGCACCGGCAGCTGTGCGTCCCTGTGGCCACCGCTCCTGACCAGCCACTCGTCGCTGGCAAGTCCCGCGGGCCTCACCAAGCCGTGGGCGGTCGTCAAGGACGGCAACGGCAACCAGGTGTCGTATGACGGCCACCTGCTGTACACGTACAGCGGAGACACCGCCCCAGGCCAAGCCGCCGGGGAAGGCTTGTTTGGCAAGTGGACCGTCGCCACGCCCAGCATGGTCTCCACACTGTCCTCCAGCAGCAGCAGCGGAAGCGGGAGCGGCAGTTCTGGCGGAGGTTGGTAGGGACGGAGCCATCACACCGCAGACGAAGAGGGCCGCCCGTCGGCCCTCTTCGTCTGCGGTCCCCCGGGCTGCCGCAGCAAGGTCGCCCCCTAAAGGGCGCTCCAGCCCGAGATGAGAAAGCTGGCCAGCGGCACCAGAAACACCGCCAGCACCATCAGCAGGAGGGCGCCCGGCAGCGCAGCGGTCCACAGCGGCCGCTTCGCCTCGCGCAGCCGCTCTACTTGGGCCAGCCGCTCCCACAGCAAAAGCCCCTGGGCATGGGCGGCCTCGGGATCCAGGCCATGCTCCCAGGCCGTCCGCAGCAGCTGCGCCACTTGACGGCCCTCCACGGTGTTGTGCGCCTGGACAAATTCCTCGACGCCTCGAGGGTCCCCGCCCCGGCCGCCAGCCAGCGCTGCCGTGCGCTCCCAGCGCAGCCGGCGGTCCAGCCGCAGCTGGGCCAGCATTTGGCGTGCCACGTCCCCCACCGAACCCCCA